>JAISSY010000044.1 GCA_031272995.1 Azoarcus sp. | reverse complement strand
CGCCCCGCGCCACGTCGTAGCATATCCGCCGCTATCCGGATGGATTACTGGCCGATATGAATCGGAGGTCTGCCATGCCACGAACCCTGACCCTGCGCCGCCCGGCGGCGTTGATCGCGCTGGCGGCGCTGGTTGCGATGCCCGCTGCTGCTGAGGAATTGACGCGGCCGGCCTATGAAAACATGTACGTCGCCTTCTGTCCGCCGGAACGCGCCGAGGCCGAGGCGCCGCGCTTGAAGTGTTCGCGCGCCAGCATCCTTTATCCGCAATATCGGGATGCGGATTGGTTGAACCGTCTGCTGACCCGCGAAGTGGTGGTGCCGGTGTTCGTCAAGGCGATTGGGGACGACGACATCCTGCGCGCTGTCGGCGGCAGGCCGACGCTCGAAGCGCGTTACGAGCAACAACTCACCCGGCTGGTCAAAGGCTCGGAATCCGGCAAACCCTTGGTCGAATTCGACCTGCGCCTCACCGGCACCGACCTCAGCCGCCCCAACTCGCAAACCAGTCATCCCCGTCCCGAACGTTTCGGCCCCTACCTGCAATTCGCGTTCGCGTGGTCGCTGGAGAAGGAAGAATCCGCCAGCGCCGCGCCCGTGCTCGGCGGTTTCGTCGTCGTCGACACCGAAAACCAGAAAATGCTGACTTACGACGACCTCGTCGCCCCCGCCCATAAAGCGGTGCTTGCCGAACTGCAACTGCAAGCTTTCCGAGTCTGGTTGAAGCAAGAACAAAAACTCTCCGACGACGACATCGCCGAACACCTCGCCAACCCCTCGTTCGCCTTCCATCCGAGCAAAAACTGGCGCTTCGCCCACGGCGGCCTCGTCTTTCACTTCGATATGTACGAAGTCGGCCCGCGAGTTTTCGGCACGCCAGAGTTTCTCGTCGCCAAGGACAAGCTGAAAGGGGTCGTCAAGCCGGAGATTTTGGCGCGGATTCCGTAGCAGCCTACGCCGCTTCCGCCAGCAACTTCTCCAGCAGCGCGTTCAACTCGTCGAAGTTCGGCTCGCCGAGATATTTCTTCTGAATTCGTCCCTGCTTATCAATCAGGAAAGTCGTGGGTGTCAGCCGCACGCCGCCGAAAGCTTGGGCGGCGGCGCCGTGGGTGTCGGGGGCGACGACGAACGGCAGCGCGTTGCGTTCGGTGAAGGCGCGCACTTGTTCGGGGGGGTCGTAGTCCATGGCGATGGCCAAGGTTTCCAGACCTTGCGGCTGATATTTTTCGTGGGTGGCGATGAGCTTGGGCATCTCGGCGATGCAGGTGGAGCAGGTGGTGGCCCAGAAATTCACCAGCACCACCTTGCCGCGCAGGGTGGCGATGTCGAGGCGCTCGCCTTGTAGCGTGACGACGCTGACTTCGGGGGCGGCGGGCTTGTCGGCGAGGATGAAGAAGCCGACGGCGACGAGGACGACGACGGCGAGCGCGGCGATGAGGCGGAGTTTCATGGGGTGACCCGGTTAAATGGGCGCGCGGCCCGAAGGCGCACATTTTGCGAATTTTCGCCGCGCTTGTCTCCGGTACACTGCGCCCTTTCCGTTTTTCCGCCTCCCCGATGTCCGACCGTCTCAACGCTCCGCAACGCGAAGCCGTCCGCTATCTCGACGGCCCCTGTCTGGTGCTGGCGGGCGCGGGCAGCGGCAAGACGGGGGTCATCACGCGCAAAATCGCCTATCTGCTCGGCGAATGCGGCATGAACGCCGGCAACGTCGCGGCGATTACCTTCACCAACAAGGCGGCGCGCGAGATGCAGGAGCGCGTCGCAAAGCTCATGGGCGGACGCGCGCCGGAAGGGCTGACGCTGTGCACTTTCCACGCTCTCGGCGTGCGCATCGTGCGCGCCGAGGCGCGGCATTGCGGGCTGAAGCCGCAGTTCTCGATTCTCGACGCCGCCGATACGGCGCAAATCGTCGCCGACGTGGCTCCCGACGCAGAAAAGGGGCTGGCGAAGCAAATCCACTGGCGCATTTCGGCGTGGAAGAACGCGATGATTCCGCCCGCAGAGGCGGCGAAGCTCGCCGACGACGAACTCGGCGCGCTGGCGGCGCGGCTCTACCCGGAATACGAACGCACCCTGCGCGCCTATCACGCGGTCGATTTCGACGACCTCATCGCCCTGCCGGTGCGGCTGTTCGAGGAAAACGCCGAGGTGCGCGAACGCTGGCAGAACCGCCTGCGTTATCTGCTCATCGACGAATATCAGGACACCAATCGCGCCCAATACCGGCTGCTGAAATTGCTCACCGGCGTGCGCGGCGCGTTTACCGCCGTGGGCGACGACGATCAGGCCATCTACGGCTGGCGCGGCGCCGACGTGGAGAATCTGCGTCAGTTGCAGGTGGATTTCCCGGCGCTCAAGGTGGTCAAGCTCGAACAGAACTACCGCTCGTCGCGTCGCATCCTCGAAGCCGCCAACCGGGTCATCGCCCACAACGACAAAATGTTCGACAAGCGGCTGTGGTCGGATCTCGGCGTCGGCGACCCGGTGGCCGCCACCGCCTGCCGCAGCCCGGAGCACGAGGCCGAATGGGTGGCGATGAAAATCGCCGCGCACAAATTCCAGCATCGCGGCCGCTTCAGCGACTACGCCATCCTCTATCGCGGCAACCATCAGGCGCGGGTGATCGAACAGCGTCTGCGCGACCAGCACATTCCCTACACGCTCTCCGGCGGCCAGAGCTTTTTCGAGCGCGCCGAAATCCGCGACCTCGTGGCGTGGCTGCGTCTGCTGGCGAACGAGGATGACGATCTCGCCTTCATCCGCGCCATCACCACGCCCCGGCGCGGCATCGGGGCGACGACCATCGAAGCCTTGGGGCACTACGCCGGGCGGCGGCATCTGTCGATGTTCGCCGCCGCCAGCGAGGAAGGCGTCGCCGCATCCCTGCCGGCGCGGCAACTGGAACCGGTGCGCCAGTTCGTCGATTTCATCCGCCGCACGCAGGCGCGCGCGCGGCACGAACCCGCCTCGCGCCTGCTTGACGAATTGTTGAACGCCATCCATTACAAGGCGTGGCTGTATTCGCATCACGAGAACGGCGACGCGGACGGCAAATGGCGCAACGTCGGGGATTTCGTCGACTGGCTCGCCAAGCGCGGCGACGAGGATGGCAAGAACCTGATCGAACTGGTGCAGACCGTCGCGCTCGCTTCGATGCTCGACAAGCAGGACGCCGACTTTGACGGCGTGCAACTCGCCACCCTGCACGCCGCCAAGGGGTTGGAGTATCCGCACGTTTTTCTCGTCGGCGTCGAGGAAGGGCTGCTGCCGCATCAAAGCAGCGTCGACGAAGGCAAAATCGACGAGGAGCGCCGTCTGATGTACGTCGGCATCACCCGCGCTCAGCGCACGCTCAACCTGACGTGGTGCGAAAAACGCAAGATGGGCGGGACGATGCGCGTCTGCGAACCGTCGCGCTTCATCGCCGAGATGGGGGATGAGGTGAAAGTTACCGGGCGCGAGCAGTCGAACGCGCCGGTATCGAGAGAAGAAGGGAAGGCGCGCATCGCCGGGTTGATGGCGATGCTAGAGGGGCGAGGGTAGGCGGCGCTGCGCGCCGATATGTTTACGACCGTTGGACTGGCGTCCAACCTACAAAAACCGCCACGCTTCGGCGTAGGTTGGACGCCAGTCCAACGGTCGTTACCTCCGGCGCGAAAGCGCCGCTCTTGTTACTTGAGCGACAACACCCAAACGACCAGCGCGCGGGCTTCTTCTTCGGTGACTTTGCCCTTGTTGGGCGTCATCGGCATCGTGCCCCAGTTGCCCGAACCGCCGTCGAGCACTTTTTGCGTCAATTGATCGACGGCGTTGGCTTGACCGGCGTACTTGGCGGCTACGTCCTTGTAGGCGGGGCCGACCAGTTTGGTGGCGACGGTATGGCAAGCGGTGCAACCCTTGGCCTTGGCGAGCGCTTCGGATCCGACGACGGGGCCGGAAGGCGCAGGCGTGGGGGTCGAAGCCGAACCGCCTTCGCCCTCGCTAGGCGCGGTGGCTTCACCGCCGCCAGCGGGCGCGGTGGACTCGCCGCCGGAAGGGGCGGCGGGCGCGGTTCCGCCTTGAAATTCGAGACGGGCGACCGGGGTGGTCAGGGCGTTGGATTCTTCGGGATCGACCGTGCTGCCGGAATCACAGCCGGCGAGAAGGGCGGTGGCGGCGACGGCCAAGATGGCGTAAGTGTGGAGCTTCGACATGCTGGATCCTTTGTGGCGAAAAGACAAAAAAACTGCCGGATATTGCGGGTTTTGCAAAACTCGCGTTGAGGATACTGTGTATTTCTTGCCATTCTAGCATCGCTCGAATCGGATAGAATCGGCGACCGCGCGTCGTGCCGGGTCGTTTCCTCTTTCCGGCGCGTCTGCCATGGATTTGCCCATGCCCCAACAGCCAAAAAACACTACGAAAAAAGTATCGCGACGTTTGTTGCCGGTTTTGTGCGGGCTGATGGCCTTCGCGCTGTCGTCCGGCGCGGCGCGGGCGGCGCAAGGCGGCGCGGCTTCTCCAGAATTGCGGGTGGCTTATACCGTGTGGGGCATCATCAGCTACACGCAGTGGCCGGAGGCGAAGGCGACGTTGCGCGTCTGTCTGCCCGGCGGGGACAACCGTTACGTCTCGTTCATCCGCAAGTCGGCGGACAAGGTCAATCTCGGACGCAAAATCGTCGTGCGCACCACGCCCGCCGACCCGACGGGAACGTGCGACGTGGTTTATTTCCCCGCCATGAGCATCGGAGAAGCAGGACATGCGTTGCGCCCGCTAGGCGGCGCGCCGGTTTTGACCATTGGGGAGGGAGGAACGTTTTGCAGCGCGGGCGGCATGTTCTGCCTGATGTTGGGCGACGGAGGGGAGGCGGAAAACGCCGGCCGCTTCGCCGCCAATCTGGACGCCACTTCGCGTAGTCCCTTGCGGATCGATCCGCAGGTGCTGCGCTTGTCGAAACATAACGCGGGAGGGAAAAAGTGACGCCGATTCGCAAGACCCTGTTCGGGGTGCTTCGCAACATCATCTTTTGGTCGGTGGCTCTGATCCTCGTGTTCAGCGGCGTGATGTTCGCCGTCGTTTCTTTCCATACCCTGCGCGCGCAGCACGAGAACAACATGACTCTCGTCGCCCGCACTACCGCCTATGCGACCGAGGCCGCCGTGATGTTCGACGACCGGTTGACGGCGAACGAAATCCTCGCCGAAATCGCACAGCGCGAGCATTTGTGCGGCATCGCCATTCTCGATGCGTCCAACGTCATGTTCGCGCACGCCGAGGGCGCCTGCGACGGCGCCGCCGACCGCTTCGCCTCTTTCCTCGCCGGAGCGATTTCCTTCGAAGAAAAGACCAGCGTTCCGGTCGGGCGCGACGGGCAGCAATTGGGCACGGTCGAACTGTGGGGCGACAACTCGGTGTTCGTCAGCTTCCTGCGGCGGGCGCTGTTCGTGTTCGTTTTCTGCCTGATTCTCGCCGTGGTGGCGGCGCGCATGTCGGCGCGCTGGATGGAGCAACGCTTCGCCGCCGAACTCGCGGCGCTGGCGGGCATGGCGCGCGCGGCGCGGCTCGAGGGCAATTTCACCCGCCGGCTGCCCGCTTTCGAGATCGCCGAATTCAACAGTCTCGGACAGGATTTCAACGCCCTGCTCGGCGAGATTCAGGCCCGCAACGCCGAACTGCAACTGCGTCAGTCGCAACTGGAAATCGTCAACAACACCCTGTCGCGCATGGCGATGTGCGACGCGCTCACCGGTTTGGCCAATCGTGCCTGCTTCAGCGAACATCTCGAAAAAGCCATCGAGAAAGCGCGTGCCGCCGGCACCCGGGTGGGGCTGCTCTACATCGACAACGACCACTTCAAGGACATCAACGACAACTACGGCCACGCCGCCGGGGACGCGCTGCTGGTCAACGTCGGCCATCGGCTCGGCGGCGCGGTGCGCGACAGCGACCTCGTGGCGCGACTGGGCGGCGACGAATTCGCCATCCTGCTCGCGCCGGTGGGCGGCGAGGACGATTTGCGCCACGTCGCCAACAAGGTGCTCGCCGCCATGGCGCGCAAGCTGCGCCTCGGCGAGCAGGCCATCGACATCGAAGTCGGGGTGAGCATCGGCATGGCGCTCTACCCCGAAATGGCCAGCGACGGCGAAGCGCTGCTGCGCGCCGCCGACCATGCCATGTATCGCGCCAAGCGGCTCGGACGTGGGCGCGCCTGCCTGTACGACCCATCGGTCGACGCGACGCTGGAGGACGCATGAGCCGTTTCATCGCCTGCCTTGTCTCTGTCTTGCTTGTCGCCGCTTGCCAGACGCTGACGCAGGAAGGTCTTACCGAATCGCAGATAGACGTGCTGCGGGAACTCGGCTTTCAGCGGCAGGTAAGCGGATGGGAATTCGACCTCGACGGTCGCATCCTGTTCGGCAGCGACAAGGCGGAGTTGTCGGCGGAAAACCGCGCCACCATCGCCCGCATCGTGAAGGTGCTCGATGCGGTCGGCATCGACCATTTGCGCGTCGAAGGTTACGCCGACAGTTCCGGCAACAAGCGTCACAACGAAATACTCTCCCTGCGCCGCGCCGAGGCGGTGGCGCGCGAGATCGGGCGCGCCGGGCTGCCTTACGAAAACATCACCGTCACGGCTTACGGCATCGACAATCCGGTCGCCGACAACGCCACTCGCGCCGGACGGGCGCAGAACCGTCGCGTCGTCATCATCGTTCCCGTCCGCTAGTCGACGGTCACCGAAGCGACGGTGACAATCCCGCCGCGCGCGGCCATCATGAACGGCTTCGACGCCGACTGGTTCGTCCATGTTCTCGGTCTTTTTCTCCAATCGCCACGAAAGCCTGCTCGACGCGCTCATGCAGCGTCTGGACGAGCGCGACCGCGCCGGCGGCCCGTTCGAGCGCGTGCAGGTGGTGGTGCCGAGCAGCGCGCTCCGGCGCAGCATCGAGATGGCGCGCGCGCGCCGCGCCGGGGTGTGCGCCGACCTCGTTTTCGACTATCTCGCGCAATGGCTGTGGCGTCAGATTGCGGTGCTGGACGACGACGTTCCCGCCACGTCGCCCTACGGCGCCGCTGCGCTCGTCTGGCGTTTCTTCGCCGCGCTCGCCGAGCCGTGGACGGAGGCGCATCCGCGACTGGCGCATTACCTCAACGGCGCCGACGGGCGCGCCCGCTTCGAACTCTCCACCCGTCTGGCGCGCCTGTTCGATCATTATTTGAATTACCGTCCGGATTGGCTGGAACGCTGGGCCGAGGGCGAGACGGCCGCCGGGGTGGGCGACGGACGCGCGCGCGCCGACGAAGCATGGCAAGCCGAACTGTGGCGGCGCATCCATGCCGACGACGCGAAAATCGAACTACCGTTCATGCGCTTCCTGCGCCGCGCCGCCAAAATGGACGACGCCGAACTGGCGCGATTCGGCTGGCCACGCGCCGTGCATGTCTTTGCCCTTCCCGCGTTGCCGCCGCTTTCGCTCGCGGCGCTACGCACGCTGGCGCGCGTCGTCGACGTGCATCTCTACGTGTTCAACCCCTGCCGCGAATACTGGTTCGACATCGCCGACGCCCGCCGCCTGTCTTGGCTGGCGCGGCGGCAGGGCGAACTGTATTTCGACACCGGCAACCGGCTGTTGGCGGCGTGGGGGCAGCAGACGCAAACCAGCATCGACCAACTCTACGAAGGCGAATTCGCGCTCGCCGACGCGGCGGATTTCGCCCCGAATCCGAGCGATCACCTATTGGCGCAGCTACAGAACGCCATCCTCGACTTGCGCGAACTGGAGCCGGCCAGCGTTCGACTCGCGCCCGCCGACCGTAGCGTCGAACTGCATCTGTGCCATTCGCGCACCCGCGAACTGGAAGCGCTGCACGACCGCCTGCTCGGCCTGTTCGCGGCGCCGAACCCGCCGCGCCCAGAGGACATCGTGGTGCTGACGCCCGATCTCGCCGCCTGCGCGCCGCTCATCGAGGCCGTTTTCGGCACCGCGCCGCCGGAGCGTTTCATCCCGTGGCGCATCACCGGGCAGGGCAGCACCGACGAGAACCCGGTGGCGCGCGCGCTCGACTGGATGCTGGCGCTGGCGGCGGGGCGCGCCCCCGCCAGCCAGATGTTCGACCTGCTGCAACAACCGCTGGTGGCGGCGCATTTCGGTTTCGACGACGACGCGCTCGAACAGGCGCGCGGTTGGCTGGACGGCGCCGGCATCCGTTGGGGGCTGGACGAAGCGCAGGCGCGCGCGGCGGGCGCCAGCGGCACGCACACGGTCGAATGGGGCATGGGGCGGTTGTTCCTGTCGTGGGCGGCGGGCGATGCCGCTTCGTCTAAGCTGTTCGCCGGTCACGTCGGCGCCATCGGCGCCCCACGCGGCGGCGACGGGCAACTGCTCGGCGCTTTCTGGCGCTACGCCCGCACGCTGCGCCATCTGCGCACGGATTTGCTGCGCCCGCACGATGCCGAAGGCTGGCGCGCGCTGCTGCTCGACGCGCTGTCGGCGCTGGTCGGCGAAGCGCCAGCCAATGCCGAGGACATGCGCGCCGTGCGCGTGGCCATCAACGCCTTGGCCGACGACATCGCCGCCGGACTGGGCAAGCGCGTCGTCGAACTGCCGCTCGAAGTCGTACATCCCGCCCTCGCCGAACGACTGGACGAAGGCGCGCGCGGCGGCGTGCCCGGCGGCGCGGTGACGTTCTCCGCCCTGCCGTCGTTGCGCGGCGTGCCGTATCGCGTCGTTTGCCTGATCGGACTCGACCGCGACGCCTTCCCCGGTCACGACCGCGCCGACGAGTTCGACCTCATGGCCGCCGCGCCGCGCAAGGGCGACCGTCAGCGTCGCCGCGACGACCGCAATCTTTTCCTCGACCTCGTGCTCGCCGCCCGCGACGTGCTGCATCTGTCCTGCGTCGGTCGCAGCGTGCGTGACAACGCTGAGTTGCCGCCCTCGGTGGTGGTCGACGAACTGCTCGACACCCTCGCCTCCGCCTGCGCCGAAAAACCGAATGACCCGGATGCGTTCGCGGCGGCACGGGCGCGCTTCATCGTCGAACATCCGCTGCAAGCTTTCTCACCCGCCTATTTCGCGGCCGACAAACCCGATGCCCGGCTGACGAACTACCGGCAGGATTTCGCCGCCGCGCTCGCCGCGCGCGCCAATCGCCAACCGTCGCCCGTCGCCGTACAGCAGGTCGCGCCGAACGCCGATCGCGACGAGGACGACGACGAACGCGACCCGGACGCCGTCGCCGATCCGCCGTTTTTCACCGCGCCCTTGCCGCCGCCGCCGGAGGATTGGCGGCGGGTCGATCTCGTCCGTCTCAAGCGTTTCTTCAACAATCCCTGCCGTTTCCTGCTCGGCGAACGGCTCGGACTCGACCTGTGGTCGGGCGAGGACGCCATCGAGGACGTGGAGCCGTTGGCGCTCGGTCGCTGGGATCACGCCACGCTCGCCAGCCGCCTGCTGCCGTCGCTCATCGACGGCGATGACGACGAACGCCTGCCGCCCGACGACGACACCCTGCTCGCGCTGGCGCGCGCCGGCGGCGAATACCCGGCCGGCGCGCTCGGCGATGGCGCCTTGCGGCGCGAACTCGTCCTGCTGCGCGGGTTCGCCGCGCGCCTGAACGCCGCTCGCGCCCGGCCGGCGTTGCCGGCGCATGCGGTCAAGCTCGACTTTGCGCTCGACGGCGAGGTGTGGACGCTGCAGGCCGATTTCGGTGCGCTGCGACCCGACGGGCTGATTTATTGGCGCTACGACGAACCGCGCGTGCGCGACTACCTTGCCGCTTGGCTCGACCACCTGACGCTGTGCGCCGCGCCGCCCGTCGGCGTCGAATGCCGTACGCGGGCGCTGGCGCGCGAAAGCGATTTCTTTTTCAAACCGCTGCCGCCCGCCGAGGCGCGGCAAGCGCTCGAAAAACTGCTGGCGCTCTACCGCAAGGGCTTGCGCGCACCGCTGCGCTTTTTCCCCAAGTCGGCGTGGGAATACTGTGGCGCCGAGGGCGAGCGCGGCATGGAAAACGCGCGGCGCAAGTGGGAAGCGGGCGATTTTCCCGAAAAGGAAGATCCCGCGTACCGGCTGGCGTTGCGTGGCTTGGGGGACACACTGGACGAAGAATTTGTCCTCACCGCGAACGAGGTCTTGGGCGCGTTGCGCCGCTTTCTTGTAGATTCTCGTCTGCGAAACCTTTGAATCGCAAAAATAATATTGTTGAGGCAGTGAACATGGGTCTGACTATTTTCTTTTTGTTGTTGATCGCCGCATTGGTCGCGGCAATGCTCTACCGCAGCAAGCAGTTGCAAAAAAACCGTAGCCAACGAGAAGCCGTCTGGTTTTCCGACGGCGTGAAAGCAAAGGTGGCGCACGCCGTCACCAAACCGCCCGAACTGGCGCGCGGACGCGCTTTCGTGCTCGACGAGGCGGAAACCCGCTTCTATCAGAAGTTGCTCGAAGCCTTCCCGAAGATGACCGTGTTCGCGCAAGTCGGTCTTGACCGCGTGCTCTTGCTCGATGGCGAAGGTCACGCTCCCTTCGCCGCCGACGCGGTGGATTTTCTCGTCTGTAAGCCGAGCGAGGTCGGCATCGTGCCTTCGGCGGCCATCGACCTCGAAAACCCGGCGCGCGCGAGCGAAAAGCGGCAAAGAAATTTCGAGCAAAAACGCCGCCTGCTCGAATCCGCCGGCATTCCGCTGCTGCTCTATCCCACCTCCGCGCTGCCCGACGTCGAAGCCCTGCGCGGCGAAGTCGCGATGGCGGTCGTCGAACGCGCCCGCGGCATGAAGGTGGTGAAAAAAAGATAACTGGCGCGCCCGGCGCGATTCGAACGCACGACCCCTGCCTTCGGAGGGCAGTACTCTATCCAGCTGAGCTACGGGCGCGGGGCTGACGGCTTGAGCCGTCAAGGGGCGGCAGAATAACCCGTTTTACCGGGCGATGGAAGCGACCTATTTGCGCAGCAAAGCTTGCGCTTTCTGCCATAGCGCGGCGATTCGCGCCGTTTTGGCGACGGGGGGTTCGGGGGGCGAGGACGGCGCAGATTCGGTGGGGGCGGCGCCGTTCGCTTTGTCCTCGTCGCGCTGCAGGGCGGTGGGGCTGGCCTGATCGAGTTCGTTCTGGCGTTTGGTGAAGGCTTCCAGCCCGGCGATGGCGGCCTGATCGTCGCAGGCGTGAAAGAGGCGAATCTCGCGAAAGATGCGCGATTCGTTGTAGAGCGCCATGTATTGATCGGCCGCTATCTTGTGGGCGCAGGCGCGTTCGGAGGATTTCATGAAGGTGATGAGCGCCGCCAGCATCGCCACCAGCGTCGTGAGCGCGCCGGCGAGCTTGGGCAAGTCGCCGAAGTAGGCGACGCTCGCCAGCACGGCGAACAGAATCGTCGTAACGCCTATTCCGTAGTGATATATTGCCCAACGCCGCGAGGCGTTGAACTGCACCTCGCTGCAATGCACGCAATGCCCTTCGAGCCGTTCGAGTTCGGTCGCCACGGAACGGCGGGTGGCGGGGGAATGCACTTCGTACTGTTTGTTCATGGCTTTGTCCGCGCCCATGGCGCGGCTCGCGAATGCGGCGGGTGAATTCTAAGCGTTTCGCCGCACGCGGAGCAGCCGGGAGGCGGGGAAACATGCTGAACCACGATGAAGAACTGGCTCGCATCGCCGACGAGGAAACGCGCCAGCGCGTCGTCGCCGGGCTTGGGCGGCTGCGTCCGGCGCTCGGCGCCGCGATTCCGGTCGGCACCGACGAGACGCTGTTGCTGGCGACTTGGAACATTCGCGAATTCGACTCCGGCAGATACGGCTACCGTCCGCCGGAGCCGTATCACTACATCGCCGAAATCCTCAGCCGTTTCGATCTCGTCGCCATTCAGGAAGTGCGCAACCTCTACCCGTTGCAACAGTTGCAAAAGATGCTCGGCGCACGCTGGTGGGGCTTTCTCGTCACCGACGTCACCCTCGGCACGGCGGGCAACTCCGAGCGCATGGCTTACCTGTACGACCGTCGCAAGGTCGATTTCGCCGGACTGGCCGCCGAACTGGTGCTGCCCGCCAGCGCCGCCGAACTGCAATTCGCCCGCACGCCTTACATCGCCGGCTTCCACGCCGGCGGCGTCTGGCTGACGCTCGCCACCGTCCATATCTATTACGGCGACGACGTCGCCGTCGACCCGCGCCGGCTCGCCGAAATCGCCGCGTTCGCCAAGACGCTCGCCAGCAACGCGGCGAAATTCTCCTGCGCGCCGCAATCCGCGCCCGACGCGGCGCCCGCGCCCGGCAATCTCATCGCTCTCGGCGACTTCAACATCTTCAACCGCAAGGACGCCACGTTCGCGGCGCTCACCCAGTCCGGCTTCGTCGTGCCGCCGGAACTGCAAGCCGTGCCCGGTTCCAACGTCGACAAGAACAAGCACTACGACCAAATCGCTTGGTACAAGAAGCTGACCGGCGTCGCCCCCACCGGCCGCGCCGGCGTGTTCGACTATTACCAGCACGTCTATCGCGCCGAGGACGAAGCCGACTACGCCGCCGAGCGCGCCGTCAAACCCGCGCGCGGCTTTCGCGAGTGGCGCAGCTATCGCATGAGCGACCACCTGCCGATGTGGGTCGAATTGAGCGTGGAAGGGTGAGGGCGCGGGGCGGCCGCCCGGCTTGCCCCTACTCGATGTTCTGCACCTGCTCGCGGATTTGCTCGATCTGCACCTTCAATTCCATCGCCACGCCGGTGATGTCGGTGGCGGGGGATTTCGAGGCGAGGGTGTTGGCTTCGCGGTTGAGTTCCTGCATCAGAAAATCGAGTCGTTTGCCGGAAGCGCCGCCGGTTTTGAGGATGCGGTCGATTTCGTCGAGATGGGCGCCGAGGCGGGAGAGTTCCTCGTCCACGTCGATGCGGGCGGCGTAGATGACGACTTCCTGCACGATGCGCTCCTCGTCGGCGCTGGTGAGGACTTCCTGCAATCGTTGCGTCAAACGGGCGCGGTATTCCTCGACGATGGCGGGCATACGCGGCGCGGCGATAGCGATGAGTTCGCGCATGCGGGCGCTGCGCTCGCGGATGACGGCGACCAGCTTTTCGCCTTCGCGCTGACGGGTGGCGACGAGTTCGTCGAGCGCCGCCTTGGCCAGTTCATTGATGACCGGCTGCAACTGCTCGAAACCGGGGCTGTCGTCGGCGAGCATGCCGGGCCAGCGCAGCACGTCGGAAACCGAAAGCGGCGCGGCGTCGGGGAATTGCTGGCGCACGGCGGTCTGCGCGGCGTCGAGCCGGGCGAGCAGCGCCGAATTCAGCGCCAGTTCGCGCGGCGCGGCGTCGAGCGTTTGCAGGTTGAGACGGCATTCGACCTTGCCGCGCTTGAGGCGGGCGGCGATGAGTTCGCGCAACAGCGGTTCGGCGGCGCGCAGCTCGTCGCCGATGCGAAAGGCGAGGTCGAGGTAGCGCGAATTGACGCTGCGCAGTTCGAGATGCAGGCTCGTGCCGCCGAACTCGCGGCTCTGCGTCGCAAAACCAGTCATGCTGTAAATCATGGATTGACCTCTGTGGTACTCCGGGGATGGCGCGGTATCGGCTAAACTGGCAACCTTTGTGTCAATGCTTCCTTGAAGAATAGTCAATCCTAGCGTTCTCATGGCGTCCCAAGCAAACTGCGCACTGCCTGCCGGGTTTCAACTCGACCGTTATCGTATCGAGCGGCAGCTTTCGCTCGGCGGCTTTTCCATCGTTTATCTCGCTTTCGACACCGACGGCACGCCGGTGGCGATCAAGGAATATCTGCCCAATTCGCTGGCGCTGCGCAAATCCGGCCAAATCGAGCCGCAAGTGCCCGCCGACAACATGCCGGCGTTTCGCTACGGCATGAAGTGTTTCTTCGAGGAAGGCCGCGCGCTCGCCCGCCTGCTGCATCCGAACGTGGTGCGCGTGCTCAATTTCTTCCGCGCCAACGGCACGGTCTACATGGTGATGCAGTTCGAGCGCGGCCGCACCCTGCACGACTACATCCAGCGCCATCGCGGGCAGGTGTCGGAACGCTTCATCCGCAACGTCTTTATCCGCATGTTGAACGGCCTGCGCGAAGTGCACGCGCACAAGCTGCTGCATCTCGACATCAAGCCCTCGAACATCTATCTGCGCGCCGACGGCACCCCGGTGCTGCTCGACTTCGGCGCGGCGCGGCAAACGCTGGCGCAGGAACAACCGATGTTGAAGCCGATGTACACGCCCGGTTTCGCCTCGCCCGAACACTACGCCAACCGCGAACGCCTCGGCCCGTGGAGCGACATTTACAGCGTCGGCGCCAGCATGCACGCCTGCATCGCCGGTTCCTCGCCGCCGCGCTCGGACGAGCGCGTCAAGAAAGACGCTTTCATTCCGTTGGCGAAAATCTATGCCGGCAAATACTCGCCGCAGTTGCTGGAACTGGTCGATTGGTGCCTCAAACTCGACCCCTTGCAGCGACCGCAAAGCGTCTACACGCTGCAAAAAGAATTGGGGCAAAAGCCCCGCTCGCAAGAAGAAGCCCCACCCCAAAGCCGAATCGACAGCCTGATCTCCATGCTCAAGTCGTCGATAGGCAAGAATTGACAGGCGTTCGTCATGAAGTTCACCATCTTTCAGGAAAGCCGCATCGGCCGTCGCAAAAACAATCAGGACAGGATCGCGCACTGCTATTCGCGCGATTCGCTGCTGATGGTGCTCGCCGACGGCATGGGCGGCCACCTGCACGGCGAAGTCGCCTCGCAGATCGCCGTGCAATACATGACGCACGTCTTTCAGCGCGAGGCGCAGCCCAAGCTGCACGACCCGGTGATGTTCCTGTCGCGCGAACTGTCGCTGGCGCATCACGCCATCCTCGACTACGCGCTGGAAAAAGGCTTGCGCGAAGCGCCGCGCACCACGGTGGTCGCCTGCATCGTGCAGGACGGTCACGCCTGTTGGGCGCACGCCGGCGATTCGCGCCTCTACCTGCTGCGCGACAACCGCATCCACGTCCAGACCCACGACCACTCGCGCGTGCAACTGATGATGGATCAGGGTCTGCTCGACACCAAGAGCGCCGCCACCCACCCGAACCGCAACCGCGTCTATTCCTGCCTCGGCGGCACGCATCTGCCGCAAATCGAATTCTCGCGTCGCACGCCGCTGCAATCGGGCGACGTGATCGCGCTGTGCACCGACGGCGTCTGGGGGCCGCTCGGCAACGAAGGGCTGCTGCGCGGCCTGACCGCCGAGAACCCGATGATCGCCGTGCCGCGCGTGCTCTCCGAAGCCGAGGACATCGCCGGCGCTTCGTGCGACAACCTGTCGATCATCGTCATGGCATGGCGCGAAGGCATCGGCGACGACGACAACTTGCCTGTCGAAACCGTGTCGACGCAGACCATGGCCTTGTCCGACTTCACCACCCGCATGGACACCTTCGACAAGCACCATCGTCTGTCGGCGAGCGAAATGATGCTCTCCGACGACGACATCGAAATGGCGATTCAGGAAATCAACGCCGCCATCCAGAAATTCAGCGACACCGACCCGAAATGATCGCTTCCCCGCCCGATTTCAAACGCCCAAGCGGGCGCGCTCCCGCCGACCCGCGCCCGGTGCGGCTTACTCGCCACTACACCCGCCACGCCGAGGGTTCGGTGCTGGCGGAGTTCGGCGACACCAAGGTACTGGTCACCGCCAGCGTCGAGGAGAGCGTCCCCGGCTTCCTCAAAGGTCGCGGCGAGGGCTGGCTGACGGCGGAATACGGCATGTTGCCGCGCGCCACCCACACGCGCGGCGCGCGCGAAGCCGCCAAGGGCAAGCAGAGCGGACGCACGCAGGAAATCCAGCGTCTCATCGGGCGCAGTCTGCGCGCCGTGGTCGATCTCGCCGCCCTGGGCGAGCGCCAAATCCTCATCGACTGCGACGTGTTGCAAGCCGACGGCGGCACCCGCACCGCCTCGATTACCGGCGCCGCCGTCGCCGTGCATGACGCGCTCTCCACCCTCGTCGCCGCCGGCAAGCTCGCCGCCCATCCGATGCGCGAACTGGTGGCGGCGATTTCGGTCGGCATCTACGACGGCGTGCCGGTGCTAGACCTCGATTACCCGGAAGATTCCGCCTGCGACACCGACATGAACGTGGTGATGACCGCCTCCGGCGGCATCGTCGAAGTGCAGGGCACGGCGGAGGGCAAACCTTTCACGCGCCAAGAACTCGACGCGCTGCTCGACCTTGCCGCCATCGGCGTCGCCAAACTCGTCGCCGCGCAACGCGCCGCGCTCGCCGGAGCCTGAGATGACGAAGAAACTGGTGCTGGCGAGCAACAACGCCAAGAAAGCCGTCGAACTGCAAACCCTGCTCGCCCCGCTCGGCGTCGAAATCGTTCCGCAAGGCAAACTCGGCGTCACCGAAGCCGAGGAACCCTACTTCACCTTCCTCGAAAACGCCCTCGCCAAAGCCAGACACGCCGCCAAATCCACCGGCCTGCCCGCCATCGCCGACGATTCCGGCATCTGCGTCGCCGCCCTCGGCGGCGCCCCCGGCGTCCTCTCCGCCCGCTTCGCCGGCGAACCCAAAAGCGACGAGCGCAACAACCAATACCTGCTCGAAAAGCTCGCCAACCTTCCCGCCAGCCAGCGCGGCGCGTGGTACTACTGCTGTCTGGTGCTCGTCCGCCACGCCGACGACCCCTGCCCCTTGGTAGCCGACGGCGAATGGCACGGCGAAATCCTCACCGCCCCACACGGCGAAGGCGGCTTCGGCTACGACCCGCTGTTCTGGCTGCCGCAAAAAAACCAAAGCGCCGCCGAACTCCCGGCGGAGGAAAAGAACGCCATCAGCCATCGTGGGGTGGCGATGCGGAAGTTGCTGGAGAGGTTGCGGGAGCAGCCGCTGGAATGAGTCGCCCTTTGTAGGTTTTAGACCGAGTGATAACCCGGCCTGTGGCGCTTGACTTGTGCTGCCAGAAAAGTCATAACATCTCCGTATGAACACTGCTAATGTCAGGTTTCAGTGGGACGACCACAAAGCCGCGCTCAACTTGCGCAAGCACGGAGTCGACTTCGAGGACGCCAAACTGGTCTTTGCCGATCCTTTCGCCATCACACGACAGGATCGCACTGAAGGCGGCGAACTGCGTTGGCAGACGTTGGGATGTGTGGGCGAGCACATGCTTTTGCTCGTTGCGCATACCTGTTGGGACGATGAGGACGGCGAGGTGATCCGTATCATCTCCGCGCGACGCGCCGACCGACGGGAGAAAAGGAGTTACTACGATGGCAACCGTGACTAGAACAATGGATTTGACCAACCCTCCCGCACTGACCGAGGAACAGAAGTCCCGGCTCAAGAAACTTGCGGAGATGCCCGACGACGAGATCGACTACAGCGACATCCCGCCGCTGGACGACAGCTTCTGGAAGAACGCCGTGCGCAATCCCTTTTACAAACCCACCAAGACCCGAACTTCTTTTCGGGTGGATTCGGACGTGCTGGCGTGGTTGAAGAAACAAGGCAAGGGGTATCAAACACGCATGAATGAAATCCTGCGGAACGCGATGCTTTCAGATTTGGCGCGGGTCAAATGAGCCACGACCACTCCGGCGCAATCCTCGCCGCCGCCGCTTTCGCCGCCGAGAAACACCGCAACCAGCGGCGCAAGGATGCGGACGCGTCGCCCTACATCAATCACCCCATCGCATTGGCCAACGTTTTGGCGAACGAAGGCGGTGTCTCCGATCAAACCGTGCTGTGCGCCGCGCTGCTGCACGACACCATCGAGGACACCGAAACCACCGCGCAGGAACTGCAAGCGCGCTTCGGCCCGCAAGTCACCGGCGTGGTGCTGGAAGTCACCGACGACAAGTCGCTGGAAAAACACGTCCGCAAGCAGTTGCAAATCGAGCACGCCCCGCACATCTCGAACGAGGCGAAGCTGGTGAAGCTGGCCGACAAAATCTGCAACGTGCGCGACATCCTCGCCTCGCCCCCGGCGGATTGGTCAGCGGAGCGCAAGCAGGAATATCTGAACTGGGCCGCGCGGGTGGTTGCGGGGTTGCGTGGAATTCATCCCGGCCTTGAAGCGGTGTTTGATGGGCTGGTGAAGGGCGCGTAGGTCGTTTAATCCGCCCAACTGCAAAACCTGAGCGGTGCCTTGATGCGTTCGTAGTGGCGCAGGTTGTTCGTCACCAGCGTCGCGCCGACGTCGAGCGCGTGTGCGGCGATCATCATGTCAAGTTCGCCGATGGGCTGCCCGCTCGCGGTCAGTTGGTGGCGAATTTCGGCGTACCAGACGGCGGCGCTGTCGGTCCACGGCAGGACGACGATGGTTTTGAGGAATTCCGCCACCAGCATGTGCAGCCGATGTTCTGGCGGCAGGCGCTTCAGGCCGTAACGAAGTTCGGCCGCCGTGACCGCCGAAATGGCGATGTCGTCGGGCGAAATCGTTTGTAAAGTCTTACGGATGGCGGGCGAGCGGCCCTTGATGATGAAACTGGCGGTATCGGTATCGAGCAAAAAGCGCATTTACTCGTCCCGCTCGTCGTCGAACACGCCAGCGGCGGCAGGCGTCACGTTCATCGGGCGTTCTTGCATGAAATCGTCCGGCGCGACGACGGTATCCAGCAGCGCAAAAAACTTGCGCCACCCGCTGCCGCCGGGGCGGGAAGATAGAATCACGTCGCCGGTTTCGTCGTCCCGGCGCAAAAAGACGCTCTCGCCCTCGAAGCGAAAATCCGCAGGCAGCCGCACGGCTTGGCTGCCGCCATTTTTGAAAAGCTTTGCGATGTGAACTTCGGACATGGACAGCCTCCGGCAAGATGTATATCCATGAGTATAGACTTCTACGGAGCGACCCCAAATAAAAAGATGAACACCCCGGGACAGCTTCTGCCGCCGCCGCTGGCGCTTTACGTGCATTTCCCTTGGTGCGTGCGCAAGTGTCCTTATTGCGATTTCAATTCGCACGCGCCGCGGGCGGGGGAGATTCCGTTCGAGGCTTGGGTCGATGCGGTGGTGGGAGACCTCGAAGCGAGTCTGCCGCAGGTGTGGGGGCGGCGGGTGGGGAGCGTGTTCATCGGCGGCGGGACGCCGAGTCTGTTGCCGGCGGGGGAGTTGGAGCGGCTGCTCGATGCGCTGCGGGCGCGCTTGCTTCTCTCGCCGGGGGCGGAGATTACGCTGGAGGCGAATCCGGGGACGGTGGAGGCGGCGCGCTTTCGGGATTTTCGTGCGGCGGGGGTCACGCGGCTGTCGTTGGGGGCGCAGAGCTTCGACGACGGGTTGTTGCGCGCCATCGGCAGAATTCACGACGGCGACGAGGCGCGGGCGGCGCTGGAAGCTGCGACGGCATGCTTCGAGCGCGTCAACGTCGACCTCATGTTCGCGCTGCCGGGGCAGACGGCGGCGATGGCGTTGGCCGACGTGGAGACGGCGCTGGAGTTCGGCGTCGGGCATCTTTCCTGTTACCACCTGACGCTGGAGCCGAACACGCCGTTCGCGCACGACCCGCCCGCGCTGCCGGACGAGGACGCCGCCGCCGACATGCAGGACGCCATCGAGGCGCGGCTCGCCGCCGCCGGGTTCGAGCATTACGAAGTCTCCGCCTACGCCCGCGCCGGGCAAAGCTGCGCGCACAACCTCAATTACTGGACGTTCGGCGATTACCTCGGTCTGGGGCCGGGGGCGCACGGCAAGCTGACCACGGCGGACGGCGTCGTGCGCGAGATGCGCCACAA
>JAISSY010000039.1 GCA_031272995.1 Azoarcus sp. | reverse complement strand
TCCGCCTACGGCGCCCACAACCAGCGTTCGCACGTCACCGTCACCGCCGTCACCACGCATCGCCTGATGTGGATAGAGGAAATCGTGCAGTTGGTGGAAAGTCAGGCGTCGTGCGAGGTTTACGGACTCCTCAAGCGCCCGGACGAGAAATACGTCACCGAGCGCGCCTACGACAATCCCAAATTCGTCGAAGACATGGTGCGCGACGTGGCGGCGCTGCTGAACGCGGAACCGCGCATCGTCTCGTTCGTGGTCGAATCGGAAAATTTCGAGTCGATTCACAACCACTCGGCGTATGCGCTGATTGAACGGGATAAACGGCAACCGCAGAATTAAACGCTGAACGTGGAATAAACGATGCTTGTAGGGGCGAATAATCATTCGCCCTCATGCGGCGATTCGCCCTCATGCGGCGTAGCGCCGACCCGATGGGCGAATAATTATTCGCCCCTACAAAAGCGCATCTTTGGTAATCCCGCGCCGTTTCAATATCTTGCGCAACTGCCCCAGCGCCTCCAACTGAATCTGCCGCACGCGCTCGCGGGTGATGTCGAGTTGGCCGGCGAGTTCTTCCAGCGTCAGCACTTCGCAATCGTCGATGCCGTAACGGTGACGGATGATGAGGCGCTGCTTGTCGGTGAGGGTGTCTATCCAGCGCCGCAGCAGGATTTCGACTTCGGCGTTGTGGATGGCCGCATCGGGCGTTTCGATGCGGTCGTCGGCGAGCGATTCGCCCACCGAGAGCGACGGGTCGATGTCCAAGGGCGCGTCGAGCGACACCGCGTGCTCGCTGAACGCGAGGATAGCGCGCACGTCCTCGACCGATTTGTCCAACCACGCGGCAATCTCCGACGGGGTGGAATTGCCCTGCGTGTTCGCCTCGATGCGGCGTTGCGCGCGCACGATTTGATTGAGTTCCTTGGAGACATGCACCGGAAGGCGGATGGTGCGCGACTGATTCATGATCGCGCGCTCGATGTTCTGCCGTATCCACCAGGTCGCGTAGGTCGAGAAACGGAAACCGCGCTCCGGCTCGAATTTTTCCAGCGCGTGTATGAGTCCGAGGTTGCCTTCCTCGACCAGATCGAGCAGCGGAATGCCGCGATTCAGGTAGTGCTTGGCGATGTTGACGACGAGGCGCAGGTTGCGCTCGATCATCGTCTGACGCGCCGCGAAATCGCCTTCGCGCACGAGGCGGGTGAGGGCGGCTTCTTCTTCGGGACTCAACAGCGGATTGGCGCCGATTTCGCTCAGGTAACGCTGCGTGGCGTCGCTGAACGGGTCGCTGTCCATCGCGGACGCGCGCCCGCCCGAAAAGACTTCCACTTCGGGGGGAAGATCCAGTTCTTGCCGTTCGATTTCGTCAGGGTCGACTGGATCTTCCATGGCTCTCCGTTATGGCTCGCGTAAATGTTTGAGTGGATCGACCGGCTTGCCGTCGATGCGCAACTCGAAATGCAGTTTGGTTTGCCTCGGGCTGGTGCCGGTATCGCCCATCTCGGCGATTTTTTGTCCTCGGGCGACCTTGTCACCTTTCTTGACGAGGATAGCGCGATTGTGGCCGTACGCTGTCAAATAATTATCATCGTGCTTTATGATGATAAGGTTGCCGTACTGGCGAATCTGGGTTCCCGTGTGAAAAACCTCACCTGCGGCGGCAGCCAGTATCGGTGTACCGGCGGCGCCGGAGATGTCGATGCCTTTGGCGCTGGCGCTATTGGTCGCCGTATCGTCGAAACGCGAGATCACCTTCCCTCCGGCAACCGGCCACAACCAATCCACGACGGGCGTCGCGGGCGGTAGAGCGGTGCTCGGCGGCAGCGTCGTCGTGGGCGACTCGACGCCGCCCGCCGGTGCTTGCAGACGCGCCCATGCGGCGTCCGAATACGGTTCCTTGCCGCCACGCGGCTCGTATTTGACTTCCGGAGCGCCCGTCGTTGCGGGCGCGGTCGGCGTCGCCGTCGCCGTATCTTGCGGCGCGGGCGTGGGCGTCAGCGGTTCGAAGCCCGGCTGCGGCGCGATCGGAACCGCCACCGCGCCGCTCGCCGACGGCACGCCCGATGGCGGCGCCACCCGCAGCGCTTGTCCGACTTCGAGCCGTTCGGGATGGGTGAGTCCGTTCCAAGAAATGAGATCCTGCACCGGCACGCCGTACATGCGCGACACGGCGTAGAGCGTCTCGCCCTGACGCACGATGTGCTCGCCCGGACGAGCGGCGACAGGCTGGCGGCTCGCCGACGAACTGGCGTCGCGTACGGGCGTATCGCGTCTGGGGGGAGAACTGCCGCAACCCGCCGTCAGGGCGAACAATCCGGCCAGCCCCATCAGGGCGGCGCGCTTGGCGAAAGTCTCGATTTTCATTTTCATTCCGTTCCCGTCAGCAATGGCACGAAACGCACCGCGTCGTGCCAGATTTCTTTGAACACGTTTCCTTGTCGCTCGATCAGCAACAGGCGCTGGTCGACGTCGTTGCCCACCGGAATCAACAGTTTTCCGCCGGGGGCGAGTTGCTCTTTCAGCGCCGGCGGCACGGACGAACCGCCCGCCGCCACGATGATGGTATCGAACGGCGCCGCCTCTGGAAGTCCGAGGGTGCCATCCCCACACTTCAAGCGCAAGTTAGGCAAGCGTAATGGCCGCAAGTTCTCACGCGCGCGATCGAGCAACAACTTCAGCCGCTCGACGGCGTAAACCTCGCTCGCCACCCGTGACAGCACGGCGGCCTGATAACCGCAACCGGCGCCGATTTCCAGCGTTTTCCCCAGTTCGCGCCCGTCGCGCAGGAGTTCAATCATGCGCGCCACCACGAAGGGTTGCGAAATCGTCTGCTGCAAACCGATGGGCAGGGCGCTGTCGTCGTAGGCGCTGAACGCCAGCCCCTTTTCGACGAACTGGTGTCGCGGGATGAAGGCCATCGCCGCCAGCACTTTTTCGTCGCGGATGCCCTGCGAGCGCAGGCGTTCGACCATCCGCGCGCGGGCGCGGGCGGCGTCGGTGGGTCGCGGCGGGTTCATCTGTACAAGCTCATCGAATCAGCCAATCGGCGACGACGCCGATTTGCGCGGTATGGGTCAGGTCGATCTGCAAGGGCGTGACCGACACCAGATTATGCGCGACGGCGTGGAAATCCGTGCCCTCGCCCGCGTCGGCGGCGCCTCCCGCCGCGCCCACCCAGTATACGGTTTCGTTGCGCGGCGTCGTCGAACGCACCACCGGCTCGGCCTTGTGGCGGCGTCCGAGCCGCGTGACTTGAGCCGGCCCTAGTGCTTCGAAAGGCACATCCGGCACGTTGACGTTGAGCAACACCGGCTCGCGGAACGGTTGCCGCACGAAGCGGTCGACCATGGCGAGCGCCACCCGCGCCGCCGCCGAAAAATCGCTGGCGTCGTGACTCACCAGCGACACCGCCATCGACGGAATCCCCAGCAGATAACCTTCGGTCGCCGCCGCGACGGTGCCGGAGTAAATCGTGTCGTCGCCCATGTTGGCGCCGAGGTTGATGCCCGAAATCACCATGTCCGGCAAGGTCTCGAACAGCCCGGTAACGGCCAGATGCACGCAATCGCTCGGCGTGCCGTTGACGAAGTAAAAGCCGTTGGCCGCGCGCCGCAAGGTCAGCGGACGGTCGAGAGTGAGCGAATTGCTCGCCCCGCTGCGGTCGCGCTCCGGCGCCACCACCGTCACCTCCGCCACCGCCGCCAGCACCTGCGCCAGCGCCGCAAGGCCGGGAGCGAAATAACCGTCGTCGTTGCTCAGCAGAATGCGCATGTCGGGTCAATAAAAAGTCAAGGGGCTGCGTTTCCGCAACCCCCGTGTTTTATTGGTGCTGCTGGACGGACTCGAACTGTCGACCTACTGATTACGAAT
>JAISSY010000180.1 GCA_031272995.1 Azoarcus sp. | reverse complement strand
ATTTGCATCCCGTCGCCGGGGTGCGGCTTGGCGTGGCGGCGGCGAACATTCGCCATGCCGACCGGCGCGACGTGACCGTCGTCGAACTCGCTCCCGGCAGCCGCGTGGCGGGCGTGTTCACGCAGAACCGCTTCTGCGCCGCGCCGGTTACGGTTTGCCGCGACCATCTCAAAAGCGGCGACATTCGCGCGCTGGTGGTAAACACCGGCATCGCCAACGCCGGCACCGGCGAACAGGGCTTGCGCGACGCCAACGCCACCTGCGCGGCGCTGGCGCAAAAGCTCGGCATCGCGCCGCGTCAGGTATTGCCGTTTTCCACCGGCGTCATCCTCGAACCGCTGCCGATGCCGCGCCTGCTCGCCGGACTCGCCCCGGCCATCGCCGATTTGCGCCCCGACGGCTGGCACGACGCCGCCCACGCCATCATGACCACCGATACCGTCGCCAAGGCGGCCTCGCGTCAGGTTCAAATCGACGGCAAAACCGTCACCGTCACCGGCATCGCCAAGGGCGCGGGGATGATTCACCCGAACATGGCGACCATGTTGGGGTTCGTCGCCTGCGACGCGGCGGTGAGCCAATCGGCGCTCGAAGCCATCACGCGCGAGGCGGCGGACGCCTCGTTCAACAGCATCACCGTCGATGGCGACACCTCCACCAACGATTCCTTCATCGTCGTCGCCACCGGACAGGCGGGCAACGACGAAATCGCCGTCGAAGGCGAAGACCGCCGCGCCTTGGCGGGCGCAATCATCGCCGTGGCGGTGCATCTGGCGCAATCCATCGTCCGCGACGGCGAAGGCGCCACCAAGTTCATGACCATCGTCGTCGAAGGCGGCAAGAGCCGCGAGGAATGCCGCCGCGTCGCCTACGCCGTCGCCCATTCGCCGCTGGTGAAAACCGCCTTCTTCGCCTCCGACCCCAATCTTGGCCGCATCCTCGCCGCCATCGGCTATGCCGGCGTCGAAGAACTCGACGTCGACCGCCTCAAGGTCTGGCTCGGCAACCCGGTGGAAGAAATCCTCGTCGCCGAACAGGGCGGTCGCGCCGCCAGCTACAGCGAGGAAGCCGGCGCGCGCATCATGAAGAACGACGAATTGTCGGTGCGCGTCGACCTCGACCGCGGGCGGGCGAACGCCACCGTGTGGACGTGCGATTTCTCTTACGACTACGTGAAAATCAACGCCGACTACCGCTCCTAATGCAGCACGCGCGGCATCGCCAGCATGAAGGCGGGAATCTCCGCCTCGAACTTCTGCCCCTGGTCGGTTTCCATCAGATAGTGACCCTGCATCGTCCCCACCGGCGTCTCCAGCACGCAGGAACTGGAGTAGTGAAAGACCTCGCCGGGCACCAGACGCGGCTGTTCGCCGATGACG
The DNA here is from genome assembly GCA_031272995.1 of Azoarcus sp. Classification (GTDB taxonomy): domain Bacteria; phylum Pseudomonadota; class Gammaproteobacteria; order Burkholderiales; family Rhodocyclaceae; genus WRNU01. The sequence continues at coordinate 13,085 of JAISSY010000180.1, read as the reverse complement.
CCCTGACCGTGGATTTCATGCACGTGACCGGCGCCGTCGGTGATGACCCAGTGGCGGCTGATGAGACGCGCCGGAGCCGGGCCGGTGTTGCGGATGGTGACGTGATAGGCGAAGGCGTAATGTTCGTCGCCCGGATTGGATTGGGCGGACACGAACTCGGCGACGACTTCGACGCTGATGCCGTGCGGGGTGGGTGTCTTCACGCAGCGGACTCCATGGCGATTTTGCGCCCGGACGCGAGCCGGGCCGGGCTTGGGCGGTAAAATAACATTTTTACCCGGAAAGTTCGTCATGACAATTTCTGCACTGACCGCCATTTCGCCGCTCGACGGTCGTTACCAAGACAAGGTGGAGGCGCTGCGCGCCCACTTCTCCGAGCACGGACTCATTCGCAACCGGGTGCGGGTGGAAATCGCGTGGCTGAAGGCGCTCGCTTCTGAACCGGCTTTCGTCGAAATCGCGCCGTTCTCGCACGCGACCCTGAACGAACTCGATGCCGTGGTGGCGCAATTCAGCGAGGCCGACAGCGCCGCGGTCAAGGAAATCGAAGCCACCACCAATCACGACGTCAAGGCGATGGAGTATTGGCTCAAGCAGCGCCTCGGCCACAACGCCGAAGTGATGAAGGTGTCCGAATTCATCCATTTCGCCTGCACTTCGGAAGACATCAACAACACCTCGCACGCGCTGATGCTGAAAACCGGGCGCGACATGGCGTTGTTGCCGGCCTTCGACGCCGTACTCGCGCGGCTGCGCGAGCTTGCCCACGCCCACGCCGATTTGGCGATGCTCTCGCGCACCCACGGCCAACCCGCCAGCCCGACCACGCTCGGCAAGGAGATGGCCAACATCGCCGCCCGTCTGGCGCGGGCGCGCGACAGAATCGCCAAGGTGTTGCTCACCGCCAAGTTCAACGGCGCGGTCGGCAACTACAACGCCCACCTCGCGGCCTGGCCGGATTTCGATTGGGAAGCCTTCAACCGCCGCTTCGTCGAAAGCCTGGGGCTGGAGTTCAACCCCTACACGATACAAATCGAGCCGCATGACGCCATGGCCGAACTGTTCGACGCCGTGGCGCGCGCCGACACCGTGCTGGTCGACGCCTGCCGCGACATCTGGATGTACATCTCGCTCGGCTATTTCAAACAGAAGTTGAAGGAAGGCGAAGTCGGCTCCTCGACCATGCCGCACAAGGTCAATCCCATCGACTTCGAGAACGCCGAAGGCAATTTCGGTCTCGCCAACGCGGTGCTGCGCCATTTCAGCGACAAGCTGCCGATTTCCCGTATGCAGCGCGACCTCACCGATTCCACCGTTCTGCGCAACATGGGCGTCGGTTTCGGCCACGCCGTGCTCGCCGCCGTCAGCATGTTGCGCGGCCTGAACAAGCTCGAAGCCGACCCGGCGCGTCTGGCCGCCGACCTCGACGCCTGTTGGGAAGTGCTCGCCGAGCCGGTGCAGACCGTCATGCGCCGTTACGGCGTCGCCAACCCCTACGAACAGTTGAAGGCGCTCACGCGCGGCAAGGGCATTACCCGCGAGGCGCTGCACGCCTTCATCGGCGAACTCGACATCCCGCAAGCCGAACGCATCCGCCTGCTGCGCATGACCCCGGCGAGCTACGTCGGCAAGGCCGCCGAACTGGCGAAACGGATTTGAGCCGGAAATGACTTTCGCCGAAACCCTCAAAACCCTCCCCGGCGTCTCGCACTTGGCGGCGCTCAATCTCGTCGACGGCGACGGCGTCGTGGTGGGAACGGTGGAAAACAAGCCGGGGCAGATGGGTTCGCTCGCCATCTACAACCACCTCGCGCAGCTATACGGCGCCATCACCCCGGAAGCGGCGCAAAAAGGGCTGGAACTCTACGGCGAACACAGCGAAGAAGCGCGCCAGCATCCGGGCAAACACCCGAACATCGACCGCCTGATAGGCGTAGTCGAACGCGGCGACACCCTGCGCGTGAAGATGCAATTCGCCCTGTAGGTCGCTCGTGTCCGGCGTAGGTCGGACGCCAGTCCGACGGTCGTTGCTCCGGCGCGAAGCGCCGCCATTACCTCACACCACCGCTTCCTGCTTCTTGACCTTCACCTTGGCGAACTGTTCGCGCTTGACGCCGAGCCACATGACGATGGGGCTGGCGACCAAGACCGACGAGTAAATCCCGAAGCAGATGCCGATGGTGAGCGCGAGCGCGAAGTAGTAGAGGGTTTCGCCGCCGAACAGCAGCATCGACAGCACCATGACCTGCGTGCTGCCGTGGGTGATGATGGTGCGGGAAATCGTCGCGGTGATGGCGTGGTCGATGATTTGCGGCGTGGTGAGGTCGCGCCGCTTGCGGAAGACTTCGCGCACGCGGTCGAACACCACCACCGATTCGTTCACCGAATAACCGAGCACCGCCAGCACCGCCGCCAGCACCGAGAGCGAAAACTCCCACTGCATCATGGCGAAGACGCCGAGGATGATGACGACGTCGTGCATGTTGGCGAGAATCGTCGCCACCGCGAAACGCCACTCGAAACGCAGCGCCAGATAAACCACGATGCCGATGATGACCAGCAGCAGCGCCATCGCGCCGTCGCTGGCGAGTTCCTTGCCGACTTGCGGGCCGACGAATTCCACCCGGCGGCGTTCGCCCTTGGGGCCGTCGATTTTGGCCAGCGTCGCCATCACCTTGTCGCCGATGCGGGAAGTGTCCGCGCCTTCGCGGTTGGGCATGCGAATCAGCACGTCGCGCGAACTGCCGAAGTTCTGCACCTGCGCCTCGGTGAAGCCGTCGGCGGCGAGCGCCTGCCGCAGCGGGTCGAGCGGCACGGTCTCCGCGTAGCTCACCTCGATGAGCGTGCCGCCGGTGAATTCCACCGACAGGTGCAGGCCGCGAAAGGCCAGAAAACCGACGGCGGCGATGAAGGTGACGAGCGAAATCACGTTGAATATCAACGCGTAACGCATGAACGGGATGTCTTTCTTGATGCGGAAGAATTCCATGATTTTGTGTCCTGTGGGTTCCCGTTCTCAGTTCTTGCCCGGCTTCCAGACCGTGCCGACCGACAGTTTCGCCAGCTTGCGCTGCCGTCCGTAGATGAAGTTGATGATCATGCGCGACACCAGAATGGCGCTGAACATCGAGGTCAGAATGCCCAGACAATGCACCACGGCGAAGCCGCGCACCGGGCCGGAGCCGAATATCAGCAGCGCGATGCCGGCGATGAGCGAGGTGACGTTGGAGTCGAGAATGGTGTCCCAGGCGTGCTCGTAACCGGCGGTGATGGCGGCCTGCGGCGTGCTGCCGTTGCGCAGCTCCTCGCGCACGCGCTCGTTGATGAGCACGTTGGAGTCGATGGCCATGCCCATGGTGAGCGCCATCGCCGCGATGCCGGGCAGGGTGAGGGTGGCCTGCAACAGCGACAGCACCGCCACCAGCAACAGCAGGTTGCAGGCGAGCGCCACCGACGACACCATGCCGAACAGCACGTAATAGACGCTCATGAACACGACGATGACGAGGAAGCCCCACAGCGTCGAGTGGAAGCCTTTCGAGATGTTCTCGGCGCCGAGGCTGGGGCCGACGGTGCGTTCCTCGACGATTTCCATCGGCGCGGCCAGCGCGCCGGCGCGCAGCAGCAGCGCCGTCTTGGTGGCTTCGGCGGTGGTCATGCTGCCGGAGATTTGCACCCGTCCGCCGCCGATTTCGGTGCGAATCACCGGCGCGGTCACGACTTCGCCCTTGCCTTTTTCGATCAGCAGAATCGCCATGCGCTTGCCGACGTTGCCGCGCGTGAGGTCGCGGAATTTGCGCGCCCCGGCGCTGTCCAGCGTCAGGTGCACCGCCGGTTCGTGGTTTTCGTCGAATCCGGGCTGCGCGTCGGTGAGCGATTCGCCGGTCAGTTCGACCTGCTTCTTGAGCAGAATCGGAATCTCCCGCTGCACGCCGCCGCGCGTGTCGCGCTCGACGTACAACTCGGTGCCGTAGGGCGGGTTGCCTTCGAGGGCGCGCTCCAGCGCCCCGGCGCTGTCGTCGACCATGCGCAGTTCCAGCGTCGCGGTGCGGCCGAGGATGTCCTTCGCCTTGGCGACGTCCTGCACGCCGGGCAGTTGCACGACGATGCGATCCGCCCCCTGTTGCTGAATCACCGGCTCGGCGACGCCGAGTTCGTTGATGCGGTTGTGCAGGGTGTTGATGTTCTGCTTGATCGCGAAGTCGCGGATGTTCTGCGCCGCCTGCACCGTCAGGGTGCCGGTGAGGCGGAAATCGTTGTCGCCGGCGTCGCGCTCGACCAGCACCAGCTCGTTGTTGGCGGATTCGATGGCGCTGCGCGCTGCCGTGCGCAGGGCGGCGTCGCGGAAGCGCAGCACGACGCTTTCGCCCTCGCGCGCGACACCGAGGTAGCGCACGTTCTTGTCGCGCAACAGGGTGCGCAGGTCGCCGGCGATGGCGTCGAGCCTTCTCGTCACCGCCCCCGGCATGTCGACTTCGAGCAGGAAGTGCACGCCGCCGCGCAGGTCGAGCCCGAGATACATCGGCAGCGCGCCGAGTTTGGCCAGCCATGCGGGCGAATTCGGCAGCAGGTTGAGCGCCACCACGTAGGAGGGGTCTTTCGGGTCGGGATTAAAGGCGCGTTCGATCAAGTCCTTGGCGCGCAACTGGGTTTCGGGGTCGGAGAAGCGCGCCCGCACCCCGGTGGGGTCGGAAAACACGCCGTTGTGCGCGATGCCCGCGAGCTTGAGCGTCTCCTCGATGCGCGCCTCGACGGCAGCCGCGTCGAGGTCGAGCGTCGCTTTGGCGACGGAGACCTGCACGGCGGGCGCTTCGCCGTAGAAGTTCGGCAACGTGTAGATGAGGCCGAGCAGCAGCACGACGCAGATCAGGATGTTTTTCCAGAGGGGATAGCGATTCATGGTCGAAGGCTTGTCGAAAAAACGACGCGCGCCGTTCTCGGCGCGCGTGGGGCGCCGCGAACGGCGCAGGGGGTCAGATGGTTTTCAGCGTGCCCTTGGGCAGCACGGTGGTGATGGTCTGTTTTTGCACCGCGACCACGGTGTTGGCGGCGATTTCGACCTGAACGAAGTTTTCGCCCACGTCGGTCACCTTGCCGGCGATGCCGCCGCCGGTGACGACTTCGTCGCCTTTGCCGATCGCCTCGATCATCGCCTTGTGTTCCTTGGCGCGCTTCATTTGCGGACGGATCATCAGCAGCCACAGCACCACGAACATCAGGATGAGCGGCAGGAAAGAGGCCAGCCCGCTTTGAGCGGCTGGCGCGGCGGCGTCGGCGGCCTGAGCGTAAGCGTTGGAAATCAGCACGTTATAACTCCCGATTCGAGAAAACGGCGAATTATAGCAGCCGTCGCCGTTGGCGCTGGAATTCATTCGGCGCGCAGGGCGTCGATCACGTTCAGTTGCGCCGCGCGGCGCGCCGGCAGCACGCCCGCCGCCAGTCCGATCAGCGCCGAACAGATTTCGGCGGCGAGCACGTAGCTCCACGGCGTCGCCACCGGCAGATCCGGCATGAAGACGGCGAGCAGCCCGGCCAGCCCGAGTCCGACGACGAGACCGAAAACGCCGCCCAACGCCGCCACCGCCACCGCCTCGGCGAGGAAAAGCCCCTGCACCGTGCGTCGTCGCGCCCCGAGCGCCACCAGCAGGCCGATTTCGGCGGTGCGTTCGGTGACCGCGATGGTCATCATGGTGACGATGCCCACCGCGCCGACCAGCAGGGATATGGCGCCGAGCGCGCCCACCGTCATGGTGAGCATGTCGAGAATCTGGGAGAGGGCGTCGATCATTTCCTGTTGCGAAGTGACGGCGAAATCCTCGCGTCCGTGGCGGCTTACCAGCGTTTCCCTGACCGCCGCCACGACGCGAGCGGGCGACGCGCCGGGGACGTGGGTGAGGCCGATTTCGCTCGCGCCGCTGCGGTTGAACAGCATCAGGGCGCGGGAGGTCGGGATATAGACGGCGTCGTCGACGTCGAACCCCAACACTTGCCCCTTCGGCGCCATGACGCCGATGACTCGATAGCGTTCGCCGCCGATGTCGATGCGGGCGCCGAGCGCGTTGTCGTTGCCGAACAGTTCGCGCTTCACCGTGGCGCCGAGCACCACCAGCGCGCGCGCCTGTCTGCCGTCGGCGGGCAGAAAGGCGCCGGAGAGCACCGTCATCGAGTACATGCGCGCCGTGTCGGCGCCGCAGCCGTTGACCAGCGTGCGGCGCACGCGACCGTTGGCGCGCACTTCGGCGTTGCCGTTGACCGTCGCCGACACGGCGGTGACCAGCGGCAGGCGGGCGATGGCTTCGGCGTCCTCCTGCGTCAGGTCGCGGGCCGTCGTCAACATGCCCGGTACGCCGCCTCGGGTGCCGAGTTTGCCGGGGGTGACGGCGACGAAGTTGGTGCCGAACTGGTTGAACTCGCCCAGTACGTAGCGATGCAGCCCTTCGCCGATGGCGGTGAGCAGAATCACCGCCGCGATGCCCACCGCGATGCCGAGCAGGGTGAGAAAGGCGCGCAGCTTGTGGGCGGTGAGCGCGCGCAGCGCGAATCGGAGGAGGTCGCGTCCAAACATGCGCGCGCCTGCCTAGTGCCGCGCCAACGCCACGACCGGGTCGAGCGCCGCCGCGTGTCGCGCCGGCAGAGTGCCGAAGGCCAGCCCGCTCGCCAGCGCCAGCGCCAGCGCCGCCGCCACCGCCCACAGCGGCGGCCACGCCGGCAGCGTGGGCAGCGCGACGCGTATGCCCCACGCCGCCAGTTGTCCGAGTCCGTAGCCGAACACCGCCCCCACCGTCGACAACAGCGCCGCTTCGGCGAGAAATACGCGCACGACGTCGCTGCCGCTGGCGCCGAGCGCCTTCAGCAGCCCGACTTCGGCGGTGCGTTGCGCCACCGCCACCAACATCACGTTCATCACCAGAATGCCCGCCACCGCCAGACTGATGGCGGCGATGCCCGCCACCGCCAGCGTCAGCGCGCCGAGCACGCTGTCGAAAGTGGCGAGCAGCGCGTCCTGCGTAATCAGGGTGACGTCGAGCTCGCCGCCGTGACGGGCGCGCATCAGCGTCTCGATCTGCGTTTTGGTGGCGGCCACCGCGCCGCGTTCGCGCGCTTCGACCGCGATGCGGAACAGACTGTTGGTGTTGAACAGCGCCATCGCGGTCGCCGCCGGAACGACCACCATTTCGTCGATGTTGCCGATCAGTCCTTGCCCGGTGGCCTTGATTACCCCGACGACGCGCAGCCGCCGGTCGCCGATGCGAATCATCTGCCCGATGCCGCTTTCGGCGTCGAACAATTCCTTGCGCACCGTCTCGCCGATTACCGCCGCGGTGCCGGGGCGTTTCCAGTCGTCGGCGGGCAGAAAGCGTCCCTGCGCCACCTGAAAGTGCAGGATGTCGGCGATGCTGCTCGTCGTGCCGACGATGTGCGTCTCGCGCAGCCGTCCGTTGGCGGCGGCTTCCGACATCCCGACGACGACCGGCGCGGCGCGAAGCACCAGCGGGGCGCGCGCGATGGCGGCGGCGTCGTCGAGCGTGAGGTCGCGCGGCGTGTTGGTGACGACGCTGCCGAGGCTGAGTCCGCCGGTTTCGGTGCGTCCGGGCATCACGAAGACCAGATTGGAGCCGATCGATTCGAACTGGTGCATCACGTAGCGGCGCACGCCGTCGCCCAGAGCGGTGAGCGCCACCACGGCGGCGACGCCGATGGCGACCGCCAGCACCAGCAAGACGGCGCGCCGCCGGTAGCCGAGCGCGGCGCGCGCGGCGAAGCGCAGAGTATCGGCCGCAGTCATGACAACCTCGACGGCGCGCCGCCGTCGTCGGAGAGCACGCCATCGACCATGATCAGCCGTCGCCGCGCCCGGCGGCCCATCAGCGGATCGTGGGTGACGACGATCAGGGTGGTGCCCGCGTCGTTGAGCGATTCGAGCAGTTCGGTGACGTCCGCCCCGGTATGGCGGTCGAGGTTGCCGGTCGGTTCGTCGGCGAGCAGCATCGCCGGACGCATCACGATAGCGCGGGCGATGGCGATGCGTTGCCGCTGCCCGCCGGAGAGTTCGTCGGGCTTGTGTCCGGCGCGGTCGGTCAGTCCGACCCGCGCCAGCGCCTCGGCGACGCGCCGTTCGCGCTCCGCCTGCGCCACGCCTTCCAGTACCAGCGGCAGCGCGATGTTTTCGGCGGCGGTCAGACGCGGCACGAGATGAAAGCTCTGGAACACGAAGCCGATGCGTTCGCGCCGCACGGCGGCCAGTTCGTCGCTGGAAAGCGTGGTCACGTCGCGCCCTTCCAGCCGGTAGCGCCCGGTGTCGGGGCGGTCGAGCAGTCCGAGCAAATTGAGCAGCGTCGATTTCCCCGAGCCCGATGGGCCCATGATCGCCACGTACTCGCCGGCCGCGATGGAGACGTTTACATTGGTCAGAGCGCGCACTTTCGCTTTACCAAGCGCAAAGGTGCGGGTGATGCGGCTGAGTTCGAGCTGGGGCATGGCTACAAGCCCCTTTCCGACAAGGGGGCAGGGGAACAGTTACAATTTCCCGAGCATGCGACGGCGGGGGGAGCTTGTCACTACGTAATATACCCACCACCGATTCCCCTTCTTGACAGGGGATGTGGCGAGAAGCTCCCTACAGTTTCACCGCCTGCGCGCGCACTCCCGGCTCCAGCCCGGCGGCGGTCAGCGTGGTGATTACCCGTTCGCCTTCCTGCAAGCCTTCCAGCACCTCGGTCTGCTCCCAATTGGCGAGTCCGGTCTTGACCGTGCGCTCGTCGACACGCCCATCGCGCCCAAGCACCCACACCTTGTTGCCGGCGCGCAGCGCGCCGGAGGGAATGCGCAGGACGTTCTCGTGCGCGGTGAGGACGATTTCGACGTCGACGCTGTAGCCGACCAGCAAGGCGTCGGCGGCAGCCGGTTTGTCGAAGTCGATGTCGACGGTGACGGTGCGCGCCTGTTTTTCCTCGGCGGTGATGTGGTTGGCGAGGCGACGCACCTTGCCGGTGAATTTCTTGTCCTTGAGCGCCTCGATGCTGATGCGCACCGGTTGGCCGGCGCGGATTTTGGGGGCGTCGATCTCGTCCATCGGCGCTTGGACGTAGAGGCAGGAGTCGTCGATCAGGTCGATGGCCGGCGGCATCTGAATGCCGGTGGGCGACGGGGTGGAGATTTCGCCCAATTCGCCGTTGATTTTGGCGATGGTGCCGTCGAAGGGGGCGACGATGACCGTGCGCGCCAGATTAGTGGCGATGGATTCGAGTTGGCGTTCGGCAGAAACGATTTCGGCGGTGGCGCTACCGCAAGCGGCGGCGCGGGAGACGGCTTCGGCGCGCGATTTTTCCGCCGCGTTGGAGGAGACGAACTTGCTCTTGACCAGTTCCTCCTGACGCTTGGCTTCCTTCTCGGCCTGACTGGCGAGCGCGCAGGCTTCGACGCGGCGCTGGCGGGCGCTGGCCAGTTGCGCTTCCGCCACCGCATGACTGGCGTACAGGTCGTCCTGCCACAGCCGCATCAACACCTGTCCGGACTGCACGCGGTCGCCTTCCTTGACGCCGAGGTATTCGATGCGCCCGCCGACGATGGTGGAGAGCTTGGTGCGCTGACAGGCTTCGATGGAGCCGGCGCGGGTGTTGAGAATGGTGGATTCGACCCGGCCGCGTTCCGCCTTGACGGCGCTGACTTCGACCGGATCGGGACGAACCGCCAGCCAGAACGCTTCCAACACCACCAGTGCGGCGAGCGCCGCGAGCGCGATTTCGCGCGGCGTGGCTTTCAACGCGCGCTCATACCACGCGCGCATAGTCTTTCTGGAAAACACTTTGAATCTTGCTCCCTTACTTCGACCACGAATCCTTAAGTGTGACGGTACGGTTGAACACCGGCGCGCCTTCGGCGGAGTCGAAGCGGTCGGCGATGAAATAGCCGTGGCGCTCGAACTGGTAGCGATCCTCGGCGCAGGCGGCGCGCAGAGCCGGTTCCAGCTTGGCCTGCACGACGCGAATCGAATCGGGATTGAGGTCGGCGATGAAATCGCGCTCGACGCCTTCCGGGTCGCCGTCGCGGCGCGCGCCCGGATGCGGCACGGCGAACAGGCGGTCGTAGAGCCGCACTTCGGCGGCGTAGGCGTGCGCGACGGACACCCAATGCAGGTTGCCCTTCACTTTGTAGTTGTCCGCGCCCGGCGTGCCGGATTTGGAGTCGGGGAAGTATTCGGCGTGCACGGCGACGACGTTGCCGTCGGCATCCTTGTCGCAGCCGACGCACTTCACCACGAAGCCGTGGCGCAGCCGCACCGTGTTGCCGGGGTAGAGGCGGCGAAAGCCCTTCACCGGCGTCTCCATGAAATCCTCGCGCTCGATCCACAATTCGCGCGAGAAGGGGATTTCGCGCGCGCCCAGTTCGGGCTTGAACGGGTGGTTGGGCGCGACGCACAGTTCGCTCGCGCCCGCGGCGTAGTTGTCGATGACGAGCTTCAAGGGGTCGAGCACGGCGAAGCGGCGCGGCGCGGCCTCGTTCAAGTGCTCGCGCATACATTCTTCCAGCACGCTCATTTCGATCCACGAATCGGCCTTCGCCACGCCGATGCGCTCGGCGAACAGGCGGAAGCCTTCCGGCGTGAAGCCGCGCCGCCGCGCCCCGGAGAGCGTCGGCATACGCGGGTCGTTCCAACTGGCGACGTGGCCGCCGTCGACCAACTGGATGAGCTTGCGCTTGGAGAGCACGACGTAGGTGAGGTTGAGACGGGCGAATTCGTACTGTTGCGGCAGCGGGCGCGGGAAGTGTCCGGCGTCGGCGAGCGCGTTCAACAGCCAGTCGTAAAACGGGCGTTGGTCTTCGAATTCCAGCGTGCAGATCGAGTGGGTGACGTTCTCGATGGCGTCCTCGATCGGGTGCGCGAAGGTGTACATCGGGTAGATGCACCACTTGTCGCCGGTGCGGTGGTGAGTGGCGCGGCGAATGCGGTAGATGGCCGGGTCGCGCATGTTGATGTTGGGGCTGGTCATGTCGATTTTCGCCCGCAGCACGTGCGCGCCGTCGGGAAATTCGCCCGCCCGCATCCGGCGCAGCAGGTCGAGATTTTCCTCGACGCTGCGCGTGCGGTAGGGGCTGTCCGTGCCCGGTTCGGTGAGCGTGCCGCGCGTGGCGCGCATCTCGTCGGCGCTTTGCGAATCCACGTAGGCTTTGCCCGCCTTCACCAGCGATTCGGCGCAGGCGTACATGATGTCGAAATAATCGGAAGCGAAGTAGAGATGCTGCTTCCAGTCGAAGCCGAGCCAGCGTACGGCATCGACGATGGAGTCGACGTATTCCTGACTTTCCTTGGTGGGATTGGTGTCGTCGAAGCGCAGATGGCAGACGCCGCCGTAGGATTCCGCCAGCCCGAAGTTGAGGCAAATCGACTTGGCGTGTCCGTAGTGCAGGTAGCCGTTCGGCTCCGGCGGAAAGCGCGTCTCGACCCGACCGCCGTACTTGTTGCTGCGGTTGTCTTCGTCGACGACGTTGCGGATGAAGTTGCTGGCGGGCGCGGGAGAATTGGCGGCGGTCATGGCGGCGGGCGACGACAAAAGCCGCATTATAGGCGCGCCCCCCGACAACCGCTCAACCGCGCATCGCTTCGACCTCTTTCCGAGACAATCCGGTAATTTCCACCACTTCCTCGACGGGTCGCTTCCATTCGAGCAAAGTGCGCGCCGCATCGAGCAGCATCTGCCGCCGGCTCGCCTCGATGGCGGCAAGGGCGGTCTGTTGGGTATTTCCGTTGGTGGTCATGATGCGCTCCCGATGACTCGGACGGCATTGTAAACGACAAGCGCGGGGTGGCGGCGTTACGGATGCCGGGGCAGGGGCGATATTGGTGTTTTTTAAAGTCAAACTTGAAAAAACACCAATATCGATCTATCGTCCCGTCTGACAAGGCAAATCACCAAGGGCGACCATGCTGAACCGTCACCTCGCGCCGCAGCTCGAACGCTTCGCCGCGCAATTTCCGGTGGTCACGATTCTCGGCCCGCGCCAGTCGGGCAAGACGACGCTGGCGCGTGCGGCGTTTCCTCGCCATGAATATCTGAATCTGGAGTCGCCGCCCTTGCGCCAGGCGGCGCGACAGGACGCGCTCGGCTTCTTCGCTGCGCATCCCGGCTCGCTGATTCTCGACGAAATCCAGCATGTGCCGGAATTGCTCAGTTACATACAGGTGATGGTCGACGAGAACCGGCAAGCGGGTCGTTTCATCCTGACAGGTTCGCATCAGCCGCGTCTGGCGGAAGGAATCAGCCAATCGCTGGCCGGCCGCACGGGGTTGCTGCGCTTGCTGCCGCTGTCCATCGCTGAACTGGCCGATGCCGGGCTGTCTTTTTCGCGTGACGAATACCTGATTCGTGGCTTCATGCCGGGCGTGCACGCCGATGGCGTCGAGCCGGATATTTTTTACCGCAGCTACTACCAGACCTACGTCGAGCGCGACGTGCGGCAGTTGATCAACATCACGCATCAGCACGCGTTCGAGACTTTCGTGCGCCTGCTGGCGGGCAGGGTGGGGCAACTCGTCAACCTCCACTCGCTGGCGGGCGACGTCGGCGTTTCCAGTTCGACGCTGGCGGCATGGCTCTCGGTGTTGGAAGCGAGTTTCATCGTGTTCCGGCTGCCGCGCTATTTCGAGAACTTCGGCAAACGGCAAATCAAGGCGCCGAAAATATATTTCACTGAAGTCGGCTTGGCCGCGTGGTTGTTGGGCATCGAAACGCCGGCGCAGATGGCGCGCGACCCGCTCATGGGCGGTCTGTTCGAGAACATGGTGGTGGCGGAAGCGATGAAGACGCGGCTCAACGCCGGGCGCGAACCGGAGTTGTATTTCTTCCGCGACCAGCGTGGGCTGGAGGTCGACCTGATTGCGCGCAAAGGGCGGCGCTTGCTGCCCATCGAAATCAAGGCAGGGATGACCTATGACCCGTGGTTCGCCAGGAACCTGAAATCGTTTCAGAAGTTGACCGAGGCCGTCGAGTCGCCCACCGTCATTTATGCGGGCGAGCAAGCTGCGCGCACCGATGGCGTCGAGTACGCAAATTTTCTGGAAACCGCGCGCATCGTCGCAGGGTTGT
>JAISSY010000173.1 GCA_031272995.1 Azoarcus sp. | reverse complement strand
GCGCGTTCGTGAATCAGCAGGAAATTGGTGTGGTCGGAAACGAGTTGGTAGGCGACGGCCAGTCGTGTCGCTTCGGCTCGTTCCGCCCCGGAGCAACGGGTGGCGGCGGCCAGACGGGACAGGTTCGCGGCGGTTTCGTCGGCGGGGGCGATTTCCGCCTGTGCGACGGTCATCTCCGCCGCGTCGCGGTTTTTGCCTTTCAGGCGGATTTCGCCTGTGGGCAGTTTGCGCGCCAGCGCGAAAACATCGAGCGTGTCGCCGTCGAACAGCGCCGTCGACATGGGCGACACCCATTCCAGTTCGGCGCCCTGCGGCCATTCCAGCGTCAGTTCCGCGACGCGTGGCGAGCGCAGGCGGGCGAACATTCTGAGAATGGCTTGCTGCGCGCCTTCGCCGGAGGCGACGAAATCGCAGGCGCCGCCCGTGGTTTCGGCAAGGCGGCGCAACAGGGCTTCTGCCGGGCTGGCGCCGATGCCGACCACGAAAATGCGATGCCCGGACGCTTTGGCAGTTTGCAGCGTCAGGTCGATGGCGTGGATTTCGCCGTCGGTAATCAGCAGCACGTCGCAAACGGCCTCCGCCTTGGTGAGCGCGAAAGTGGAGGCGAGCGCCTGTTCCATCTCGGTGCCGCCCATGTCCGCTTCGAGTTGGTTGCTCCACGTGCGGGCGGCGGCTTTCGTCGGCTCGGTGACTTTCCACAACCCGCGCGAGCGGTGGGTGACGGCGCTGCCGAAACGGGAAAGCGAAAAACGGTCGCCGTCCTGCAACTGGCCGACGATTCTGTGCAGCGCCTCGCGCGCCGCCGCGATGCTGTCGCCTTCCATGGAGCCGGAGCAATCGACGAGGATTTTGACCGCGACGGGCGGCAGGGCTGTCGCGTCCGCGCCCTGCGGCGCGCGCAGGCGGGGACAGAAGCTGGCGAGCACGACCACCTTTTCCGCCTCCACCGCGTCCGGCGCGACGAGCACGAGGGAATCGTGCGCGAGCTTGTCGAGCACGAGCACGAAATCCCTGTCCAGCACCGCCGCGCGCGCCAGCGTGACGGTCAGACACGCGCCGTGGGCGTCGGCGCCGTTTTCGACCCCAATCGCATGACTGGGCGAGGCGACGCGCGCCCGCGCCAATTCGCCGTGCAGGCGGATTTCCAGTTGCAGCGGGTATTCGGCGCAGAGGTCGTGCTGCGTCACCTGATGCGGTTGCAGGCCGCCGTCGTTGATTGGGTCGCCGTAGCGGGGCGCGATGACGGAAGGAACGGCGAGCCGCAAGCCGCCTTGCTCGAAGCGCAGCAGTTGCGCGTAGCGCAGGGTGACGACGCAGCTTTCCCCGGCGGCAAGATTGCCGAGATTGATGCCGTAACTGCCGTCGTAACGCTTTTCCAGCATGATGGCGGCGTCGCCGTCGGCGATGGCGTCTTCGTAGCGGGCTTCGGCTTCCTTCTTCTCGACGACCGCGCCGGTCAGGCGCTTGTCGCCCAAGACGACATCGACGCCGAGCAGAACCGCGTTCCACGGCAACGGGAAGTCGTACACGACCTCGATATTTTTCTCGCCGGGATTGTAGAAACGCTGTTCGACGACCGCCTCGAACATGGCGCCGCGCAAATCGCCGCTGATTTTGATGCCCTGAAAAACGATGGGGTCGCCATCGTGCGAATACAGACGCGCGTTGATGCCTTCCATTTCCTATCCTTTCTGGTCGTCGCCAGTCGTTTCCTGCTCGTTCCCACCACGCACACGGGCGTAGGCCGCTATGACCTCCCGACAGAGCCGCCGCATCTGCTCCGGCGACAGCCCCGCCTGTTCCGCCTCAATCACCAGTTCGAGTCCGTCCGCCAACAGCAGATGGCTGCGAACTTCCACCGTTCCCGCTTGCCGCCGTGGCCCGACCGGCGCCGGTTCGCCGTGCAGCAACTCGCGGATGCGCTCTAACGACACGCCTGCCGCCGACCACTTCTTGATGAGCAGCAGTTGCTCGAGGTGCGCCGCGCCGTAGCGCGCCGCGCGCGTCTCGCCCTGCGGGCGGTCGACGAGGCCGATTTGCACGTAGTAACGGACGGTTCGCACCGGCAAGTCCGTGAGGACGCACAAATCCGCGAGGCGGTAGCTTGGTTCGGGGGTGAAGTTGCCAGAGGTCATGGGTTTATATTAACACTTAAACTGTGTAAATCAACTGTTTTAATTTTGTTTCGGCGGCGGGCGGGTGGCCGTTCGTGCCAGAATGTGCGCCCCTGCCGGACATGACGCTCATGACATCTTCCCCCTACGTTGGCCGTTTCGCGCCGTCGCCTACCGGGCCGCTGCATTTTGGTTCGCTGGTGGCGGCGTTGGGGAGCGCGCTGGATGCGCGGGCGAATGGGGGGAAGTGGCTGTTGCGTATCGAGGACGTCGACGCGCCGCGCACGGTGGCGGGGGCGACGGAGGCGATTCTGGGGGCGTTGGAGCGGTTCGGCTTTGCGTGGGATGGCGAAATCATGTGGCAGAGCCGGCGCACGGCGGCTTACGAGGAGGCGTTGGCACGGTTGAAGGCGGACGGGGCGGTGTTTCCGTGCGCCTGTTCGCGGCGCGAGATGGCGGATTCGGCGCTGGCGCGCGACGGGTCGCGGCGCTATCCGGGGACTTGCCGCAACGGGCTGCCGCCGGGGCGGACGGCGCGAGCGTGGCGGGTGAAGGCCGAAGGAGTGATTGCGTTCGAGGATGCGATTCAGGGGCCACAGCGCGAAGACCTCGCCGCCGACGTGGGGGATTACGTGGCGCTGCGCGCCGACGGGGTGTTCGCCTATCAACTCGCGGTCGTGGTCGACGATTGCGCGCAGGGCGTCACCCACGTCGTGCGCGGCGCGGATTTGTTGGGGTCGACGGCGCGGCAGATTCATTTGCAGGAATTGCTCGCCATGCCGCGCCCGGCTTACGCGCATCTGCCGGTCGCCACCAACGCGGCGGGGGAAAAGCTCTCCAAGCAGACGCTGGCGCGCGCCGTCGACGATTTTCCGCCGACGCGGGCGCTGGTCGCGGCGCTCGATTTTCTTGGGCAGAATCCGCCTGCCGAATTGCATGACGCGACGCGTGACGAGGTGTGGACGTGGGCGCTCGCCCATTGGCGGCGCGACGACGTGCCGCGCCGTTTGCAAATCGTCGCGCCTGCGCTGGATTGACCGAAACGAGGTTTGCCATGCTCACAGAAGATTCCGACCTGCGCCAATTGCTCTCGAACAGCCGCGTCATCGCCGTCGTCGGACTCTCCGACAACCCGCAGCGACCGAGCAACCGCGTCGCCGCCTATCTCATCGAGGCGGGCTACACCGTCGTGCCGGTCAATCCGGCGCGCGCCGAAATTCTCGGTTTGAAGTGCTACCCGAACCTGCGCGCCGTGCCGGAGCGCATCGACATCGTGGACGTTTTTCGCCGCTCCGAAGACGTGCTGCCGGTGGCCGAGGAAGCCGTCGCCGTCGGCGCCGGGGCGCTGTGGCTGCAAGAGGGCGTGATTTCTCCCGAAGCGGTGGCGCTGGCCGAGGCGGCGGGGCTGAAAGCGGTGATGGACCGCTGTACGGCGGCGGAGCACATGCGGCTGTTCGCGGGCGTCGTCGCCTGCGCGGTAAACCCCGGTCAGGGGCGGGCGTAGCCTTTGTAGCCGGCGACGCCGGTGGCCAAGCGCACGGTCTGATACGCCACCCAACACGCGACGCGGCGCAGGCGGGGCAGCTTGGCCCAATCCTCGCGGCGCAATTCCACCGCGCCCTCGCGCATCGCGGCGCGCAGGCTGGCTTCCAGAGTCGCGGCGAAACCGGGGTCGTCGACGGCGACGTTGGCTTCGCGCGCCGTCAACAGGCTGAATGGGTCGATGTTGCTGGAGCCGACCGTCGCCCAATGGCCGTCGATGACCGCCACCTTGGCGTGCAGCAGGCTCCAGCGGTACTCGAAAATGCGGATGCCATGTTCGAGGAAGAACGGGTAGAGCGCGCGCGTGGCGTATTGCATCAGCGGATGGTCGGCCAAGCCTTGCAGCAGCAGCGTGACCCTGACGCCGCGCGCGGCGGCGTCGAGCAGGGCGTGACGAAAGCGGCGTCCAGGGAAGAAATAGGCGTTGGCGAGGATGATTTCCTCCTGCGCGGCGGCGATGGCGGCGAGGTAGGCGTTCTCGATGTCGTTGCGGTGGCGCAGGTTGTCGCGCACCAGAAAGGCGGCGCGCATATCGCCGACCGGCAAGGCGACGGCGGCGGCCTTGCGCGGCGCGCGCACCGGACGGCGCAGGGCGACCCACGACACCAGCCGCCACAAGCGCCACGAGGAAGCGACGATGGGAGCGAGCAACGCGCCCTCGATGCGCACGGCGTAGTCGTAGCGCGGATGCGCAGGCGCCTGCACGGCGAAGTCGTTCACGATGTTGATGCCGCCGACGAAGGCGAGGCGACCGTCGATGACCGCCATCTTGCGGTGCATCCGGCGTAGACGGCGACGCCCCATCGAGAACAGGCGCAATTCGGGGCGAAAAACCAGCACCTCCACCCCGGCGGCGACCAATTCCGCCTGCAAGCCGCCGACGAAAGTGCGCCCGCCGAAGCCGTCGACCAGCACGCGCACCGCGACGCCGCGCGCGGCGGCGCGTTTGAGCGCGTCGGCGATGCGTCGTCCGGTGGGGTCGGGCGCGAAGATATAGGTTTGCAGCAGGATTTCGCGGCTGGCCTCGTCGATGGCCGCTTCCAGCGCCGGGAAATACGCCTCGCCGGTTTCGAGCAAGGAGACGGCGTTGCCGTCGAGCCATTTCGGCCCCGGCCTCGCCCACACCCGGCCTGAAATCGCCGCCACGTCGCCTCCCCCGTTCCTTCCCGGCTTTCGCCGTCAACCGCGTTGTTTTACCGCTCGTATTGTTGCACGCCGAGGGGGTTCGACGGTGTGGCGCAGCTTGCGCAGCGCATTGAGAAGAATGCCGATGGTGCTGCCGTTGTGCAGCACGCTGGTGGCGACCGGCGGCAGCGCCCCGGTGGCCGCCGCCGCGAGGATGGCGGTGTTCACGCCGACGGTGAGCCGGTAGTTGGCGGAGACGCGCTTCAACGTGGCGATGGCGAGCGCCTTGGCGTCGGCGACGCGGGCGATGTTGTCTTCGAGCAGCGCGATGTCGGCGGTCAGGCGGGCGATGTCGGCGCCTTTCTGCATGGCGATGCCAACGTGCGCGCCGGCGAGCGCCGGGGCGTCGTTGATGCCGTCGCCGACGAAGGCCAGCCGCGCGCCGCCTGCCTTCAACTTGTGCACGATGGCGGCCTTCTGGTCGGGCAGAAGGTCGGCGTGCACCTCGTCGATGCCCAGTTTGGCGGCGAATTCGGCGGCGCGCTCGGCATGGTCGCCGGTGAGCATGACGATTCGGCGCACGCCGAGTTCGCGCAGACGCGCGACGGTGGCGGCGCTTTCGGCGCGCAGGGTGTCGCGCAGGGCGAGCACGCCGAGCAGCCGCCCGCCGAAGCCGATGTAGAGCAGCGTCTTGCCCTCGCGGTGCAGATTTTCGAGCGTGGCGCGATGCGGCGCGACGGCGATGCCCTCGTCGTCCTCGACGAAGTGGCGCGAGCCGACGACGACGCGCTGACCGTCGATGACGCTGGCGACGCCGTGCGCGACGACGAATTCGACTTCGGTGTGGTTGAAGTGCTGGCCGCCGGTGGAGCGCGCCGCCTCCACCACGGCGAGCGCCATCGGGTGAAAGTAATGTTCCTCCACCGAAGCGGCGAGGCAAATCAAATCCTCGGCGCTGTAGGAGGTGTCGAAAGCGATGGAATCGGTGACGATGAGAGTGCCGGAAGTCAGCGTGCCGGTCTTGTCGAACACGAAGGTGTCGGCCTCGGCCAGACGTTCGAGCGCGTCGGCGCCCTTGACCAGAATGCCGCTCTTGCCGGCGCGGTACATGGCGGATTTGAACGCCACCGGCGTCGCCAGCTTGAGAGCGCAGGCGTAATCGGCCTGCAACACGGCGGCGGCGCGCTTCCAGTCGGCGGAGACGAGGTAGGACGCCCCCGCCAGCGCCAGAATCGTCGGCACCAGCCGGTCGGCGAGGCGCGCGGCGTCGAGTTGGGTGACGCTCTTGGCGTTGAGGCTGCGTTCGATGTAGTCGGCGATGCGCGCCACGGCGGTGTGCGCGCCGACCTGTTCGGCATAGATGCGCAGACGGCCTTCCTGCACGTGCGCGCCAGAGAGCACGGCGCTGCCGCGCGTTTTCGCCACCGGGACGGCTTCGCCGGTCATCGCCGCCTCGTTGACCAGCGCCTCGCCGCCAAGCACGGTGCCGTCGACTGCAATGACGCCGCCCGCGCCGGCAATCACGGTGTCGCCGACCCGCACTTCGTCGGCAGGCACGCTGAACTCCACGCCGTCGCGCTCCACCCAGACTTCCCTGTCGACCGGATTGAGCAGGTGTTTCAACAACTCGTCGGACTGGCGCGCGATGGAGCTTTCCAGATACTCGCCCAGTTCGAGCATCAAGGTGGTGACGTTGGCCGACAGGCTGTCGCGGCGCAGCAGCGAAATGCTCACCGCCAGGGCTTCGAGCACGTGCGAACTCAGCCCGACGCGACGAAAATCCTCCAACCCTTTCCTCAGCACCGGCAAAGCGATGCCGGCGGTGGCGAGCAGTTGCGCGTTCGGCGGCAGCACGGCGCGCGCCAACAGCACGGCGAGACTGACTCCGACCGCGCTCAAACTTGGCGCGTCCGCCGCCTTCCTGTCACGGACGGGCGGGCGGGACTTCCTTTTCATGCCGCGTCGATGTCCGCCGCCTGTTCCGCTTCGACTTCCGCCTTGAGGTCGGCAATCTGTTCGCGCAGTTCGGCCAGACCGCAAGCGGCGCTGGTATATAGCTCGATGCCGCCCTTGAGGATTTTGGCGCGCAACTCCTCGTTCGACAGCACGTAGCACGCCGCCGCGCCGAGCGCCGCGCCGAGCAGGAATTGCTCGGACGGATGCTCGCGCATCCACGCGCCGAGATTGCCGAACAAACCCGGCGTCGCGGCATTGACGCCGTTCGCGCCGGCGACGGAATTGGCGGCCTTGCGGGCCTTCTTCTTGTCCTTCTTGCTCATATGAGTCTCCTCAAGACAGCGGAATCATTGCTTGGGCGCGGCTTTCTTCGCCGCGCGCGGCTTGCGGGCGGCGGGGGCGGCCTTGGGCGCGGCAGGCGCGGCTTTCGCGGCAGGCTTCGCGTCGGCGAGGCGGTCGCGCCACTGTTCGCTCGATTCGCGGATGACGTCCAGACCCGACACCGCGGCGCGGCGCAGTTTGCGTTCGGCGTTCCCGACCGCCTCACCGAGGCGCGGATTGTTTTTCGCCTTGCGGACGAAACCGAGCGCCGAAGCGCCGACGGCGACACCAGCCAGAAAAGGCAATATGGGCCACATGATTTTCTCCTTAAGTCTCAAGAGCTTGCCGATAGTGCTCCTGCAAGCGGTTCAGCAAAGCCGCGGCTTCCGGCGAAGACCGATTGGCCAGCAGGTCGGGCCAGGCGCAATCGGGGATGGCGCGGTTGTCGTATTCCACCGTGAGCGAGCGCGCCAGTTTGTTGAAATGAATGCGACGAACGCCCGGAACGGCGTCGAGCGCGCCCCCGAAGCGCGCCGCCTCGACCCCGGCGGCCAGCGTCGCCTGCAAGGCCGCACCGCCGTTTTTCAGCTTCAGGCGAATGCGTCCGGGTACGTGATGCGCGATGTCGACGCAATCGCGCAGGCGAGCGAGGATGTCCACGGCGACGTTCTCCGCGCTCAATCCGCGATGCGGTCGCGGTGGTTCCACAGATGCACGCCCAGACAGGCGACGAACACGCCGCCCGTCCACACATGCGCGCGCCGATTGCCGGTGGCCGCGAAGTAAAGCGAAGCCGCGAGGCTTCCCAACATGGCGACCTTGGCGGCGCGGTTCGCCTTCGGAATGCGCCTGACCGTGCCGCGCCGAGGCGCGAAAGGGGCAAGAGCGGTCGATGCCATGAGCGTTCTCCGTTGGAAATGTAATGCGAATTATGAGCAATACCACTCAAAGAGTACCATGACCGGCGGAAATGCGGGCCAATACGGAACGATATGACGGCGAGCGGGTTTTATGTTTATCGTCGGTAACTACCGCTGGTATATTCCGCCGCAAGCTATATACTGAGGATAGCTATCAGATGGAGGCCGAAGAACATGCCAGCAACCGCCAAACTGTTTTTCACCGGACGCAGCCAAGCGGTGCGGCTGCCGCTGGAGTTTCGGTTTCAGGGGACGGAGGTTTTCATTCGCCGTAACGTGGATACCGGCGAAGTCGTGCTGTCGCCCAAGCCCGCTTCTTGGCAGGAGTTTTTCGAGCTTGCCGACCATACGGAGATTCCAGCCGATTTCATGGCGAATCGCGATGACTTGCCAGCGGAAGAAAGGAACCTGTTTTGAACGCCCGCATGCTCGACACGAACATGGCGAGCTACATCATCAAGGGGAATCCCCCGGAGGCGCGCCAACGGTTGGCGGCGCTGCC
>JAISSY010000066.1 GCA_031272995.1 Azoarcus sp. | reverse complement strand
CGGTGGTCATCACCAAGAACAAACGCCCCGTGGGCATCATGCTGTCGATGGAAGACGCGGCGCAGACGCTGATTCCCGACGTGTTTTTCGACAAGGAAGAAGGCTACGACGAGTGGTTCAAGGAGACGGTCGAAGATTCTCTCCAAGCCCTGCGCGAAGGACGCGAAAAGTTGTACGACCACGATGAAGTCGTGGCGAGTTTGGCGGAGAGATTCAGGAAGTCCGGTGTCCGTTCATGAATCTCTACAACGTGCGATGGATGGAACGGGCACGTCGCAATTTCAACCATATTCTTGACTGGTACACCGAGAATGCCGGGGAATTCGTCGCCCACACGATTTACGAGCGCATCGTCGAGCAAGTCGACAAACTGAAAACCTTTCCGGAACGCGCTCGTCCCGGTCGAGTTCCCGGCACACGCGAATACGTTCTGAGCCACGTGCCCTACATCGCCATCATCGCTGTGGAAGGTCAGGAGGTGCGAATCCTGAATCTGATGCACATGAAGCAGAAATACCCCCGAACCGATAACTCTTGAGCGGCACGCTCCACAGGTTGGGTCGAAACGAAGCGCAGATTCAGTTTTTTCGACTTACGCCGCCGCCACCGCCGCTTCCGGCACCTCAATCTGATACCGCGCCGCGTATTCGGCGCAGCGGTCAAGGTAGTCCTTGGTGCTGCGCGGCATGGTGACGCGGGCGCGGCTCAGGTAGGTGATGAGGGCGCGACCCTGCTTGATGAGGCGGATGCCGTCGCTGGCGTGACGCATCACGGCGACATCGGGCAGCAAGGGGGTTTGCGGGGCGTAGGCGCCGAGTTGTTCGGCGGCGACGACGAAACCGGCCCAAACGTCGAAAATGTTTTCGTCGGTGCGCAGCGTTTCGCACTTGTTCTTGGCTTCGTCGGTGAAACGGCGAATCAGCGGCGCGACGCCGACGAACAGGGCGTCGTTGGTGAAGGTGCCGACCATCACGTCGGAGATGCGGTCGATGTCGCGCAGGGTTTCGGCGATTTTGATGTAGCGGCTCTCGTAGAAAGCGTCCACCGGCACCGAAAAGGCGCGGAACGGCTCGCCCCACAACTCGTCGATGCCCTCGTCGCCGCTACGGTGCAGCACCATGCGACCCAAGTTCAGCGCCTCTTGCAGACAGTTGCCGCATTCCTGCATCAGCGCGTTGTCGTCGCGGATTTCGACGCCTTGTTCCTGCAACTCCACCACCTTGGTGAAGATGTCGGTAGCGCGGTTGAACAGCGCGCCGGCCAACATCGCGCCCTTGACGCGCTTGCGGGCGGGCACCTGCTCCTCCTCGTAGGCGTTGCGCGCTTCGCTCAGGCGTTTGCCGGGAATGTTGATGCCGTGCTCGACGTGGTTGAACAGACGCCGGGTCAGCGCCTGAATCAGCACTTTCTTGGTGTAGAGCGTGTCGGGCGGCAGGTCGTAGGCCTTGATCCAATAACCGTCGTAGTAAATGCGTTTGATGCCGTCGACGATACGCAACGTGCCGTTGGGGATGAGCGACATAACAGTTCTCGGTAGTGGGGCCGTCTGTAATAACTATATTCACCGCAACGAGGGCGAGAGCATACGCTTGTCGCCAAAGGTGCAAAAGTGCGGAAGAACGCGATGATTTTTCATCACAACGGGGACTTGCGTCACGTTCGACTTCCTGCTCCGGATGTTATGCGCTCGCCGCCAAACGATAGCCGCGCGCCGCCTTGGAAACGTTGGCGGGGGTGAGCGGCAGGGCGGCGCGCAACTCGGCGGCGAGGCGCACGAGGTCGCCCGCTTCGCCCGCCGCCAGTTCGAGTTCGAGTTCGCAAATCGGCTCGCTCGCCTCCCCGGCCTCGACCGCGCCGGTGTCTATCATGACGAGGATGCGCGCGCCCGCGCGCGGCTCGATGACCCGCGTGTCGCGGCGAAAGCGCGTCCTGAACACCGGCTGGAGCTGGTTTTTCGCCGCCGCGAGCGCGGCTGCGGCGGCGGGGTCGTCGATGTCGGAGAACTCGAACTGCCCTTGCCACGGGATTTCCCACTCCGGTCGCGCCGCCAGCCCGTCGCGCGAGGGCGCGTCGCACTTCACCGTCCGCACCGTCGTCTCGCCCTGACGGCGCAGGCGCAGCGCCATCCGCCGCGCCTGCAGGGCGTGCGTCGGGGTGTCGTAATAGGTGCTGTCCAGCACCTCCGGCTCCCCGACGCGCGGCGCATCCGCTATCAGGGGATGCGCCAGCACCGCGGGCAGCGCCGTGGCGGCGAAGGAGAGCTTGAGTTCGATTTCGAGCGCCATGACCGGAAACGAATCTTCGGCATCTCCCGCAAAGGCGGCGAGCCTTTACGCCGCCTTGCCGTGCTCGGCCACCAGCTTCGCCTGCACGTCGCCGCTCACCGGCTCGTAGCCGCCGGATTCGATGGCGAATTCGCTCTCGCCGGAGCAAATCGCTTTCAGGCGCGCTTCGAAGCCGTCCATGTCGGCCAGCGGCACCGAGGCGGTGATGACCGTCCATCCCGGCACGAAGCTGTCGGTGGAGGTGACGCGCCCGCGTCTGCCGGAGAGTTCGGCGCTGACGTTGCCGAAGTTGTCGTCGGTGATTTTCACCTGCACGACGACGATGGGTTCGAGGATTTGTGGCTTTGCGGCGAGCACGGCGTCGATGAGCGCGTGTCGACCGGCGGTGACGAAGGAGACTTCGTTTGAATCGACCGGGTGATGCTTGCCGTCGACGATGACGACGCGAATGTCGTGTATCGGGTAGCCGGCGAGCGCCCCTTCGCCGATGGCCTGCCGCACGCCTTTCTCGACCGCGGGCATGAACTGCACCGGAATCGTGCCGCCCTTCACTTCGTCGCCTAATTGCAGGCCGGCGCCGCGTTCCAGCGGTTCGACGCGCAGGGCGACTTCGCCGAACTGGCCGGCGCCGCCGCTTTGCTTCTTGTGGCGGTAGCGCGATTCCGCCGTGGCGGTGATGGTTTCGCGGTAGGGGATGGACGGCTGTTCGGTGTCCAGTTGCAGATTCCAGCGCGTCGACAGTTCTTCCAGCACGATTTTGATGTGCTGTTCGCCCAACCCGCGCACGACGGTGTGGCGGCTGCGCATGTCGTAGCCGATTTCGAGGCAGGGGTCTTCGTCGATGAGGCGGGTGAGGGCTTCGCCGAGCTTTTGCTCGTCGGCGGCCTTGCGGGCGATGAGGGCGAGACCGTAAACCGGACGCGGATAGGCGGGCGGCACGAGATGGAACAAATCCTCGTCGTGCGAATCGTGCAGCACGGCGTCATGGTGCAATTCCTCGACCCGCGACACGGCGCAGAGGTCGCCGGGCACGGCGAGTTTGGTTTCGGTGGTGTTCTGACCCTGAATGCGCAGCAGGTGCGCGACCTTGAAGGGTTTGCGCCCGTCGCCGATGAAGAGCGACGCTCCCGGCGCGATGGTGCCCTGATGGACGCGGAAAAGCGCAATCTTGCCGCGATAGGGGTCGTTGCTGATTTGGAAGACGTGCGCGAGCGCGTGGCGTTCCGGGTCGGGGTTGACGGTGACGCGTTCGACGTTGGAGCCGTCGCCCTTGAGGAACACCGGCGGATTGCCTTCGGTGGGGTCGGGCATCAGTTTGCCGAGGATGTCGAGCAGTTCGCGCACCCCGGCGCCGGTTTGCGCCGAGACGAAGCAGACGGGTATCAGATGGCCGTCGCGCAGCGCCGCCTCGAACGGGGCGTGCAGTTGCTCCGGCTCCAGCGCCTCGCCCTGTTCGAGATAGCGCGCCATCAGGTCTTCGTCGAGTTCGATGACCTGGTCGACGATGGCTTCGTGCGCCGCGTTCACGCTGGAGAACGCGGTGGCGGCGTCGGCTTTGGGGGCGAAGAAGCAATCGACCACGGCGCTGGCGTCCGGGGTCGGCAGGTTGAGCGGCAGGCATTCGCGCCCGAAGGTGCTGACGATGGATTCCATCAGCGCGCCGAAATCTGCCCCGGCGTCGATTTTGTTCACCACTATCATTTTGCATTTGCCTTCGGCGGCGGCCATCATGCGGCGCGCGCCGCGGTCGACGCCGGAGCCGGCGGCGATGACGATGGCCGCCGTCTCCACGGCTTCAAGCGTGGCCAGCGCCCGTCCGGCGAGGTCGGGCAACCCCGGCGTGTCGAGCAGGTTTATCCAGTGTTCCGCCCATTCCACGTGCGAGAGCGACGCGGCGAGCGTGTGCGCGGGCACGGCGGCGATGGCGGCGGAGGCGTCTTCGATGCCGGCAGCGGCGAGCAGCGCCTTCAACAGGGCTGTTTTGCCGCTGCCGGTCTGACCGAGCAGGGTGACGTTGCGGATGTCGTGTACAGAGCTAGGCGTCATGGTTCCCTTCCTTGTAGTGTGAGTTCGGTGCGATGTCCCGATGGCGGAAGTTTCGGACATCCGGCGCGCGCTGGCAATGCGCTCGCCCAACTTAAATACGGAATATCTTCATTTCATGCTTTCGGAGGAGAGGGGAGCATCGTAAACTATGGCCGTCGCTACACGCCCCAACCAAAACAGAAATATATGAATACAGACCATCCCGTCACCGTGCGCCGCACGGATTACCAACCCCTTCCCTGGACGGTCGAGCAGGTCGAACTGCACTTCCATCTCGAACCGTCCGCCACCCTCGTCACCAATCGCATGACCTGCGCGCGCAATCCGGGCGTCGCGGACGGCCCGTTGCGGCTGTGGGGCGACCCGGCGACGCGCGTCTCGGTTTTCGTCGACGGCCAGAACGCCGCCATGCGCGAAGTCGACGGCGTGCTGGAAATCTGTCTGGAAGGCGACAAGCCGGTGGTGGAGGTGGTCACCCGCATCGACCCGCAGGCCAACAAGGCGCTCACCGGGCTGTATCTCTCCAACGGCGGCTTCTTCACGCAATGCGAGGCGGAGGGCTTTCGCCGCATCACGTATTTCCCCGACCGCCCGGACGTGATGGCGCGCTACACGGTGACGCTGGAAGCGAAGCGCGAGCATTGTCCGGTGCTGCTCTCCAACGGCAATCTGGTCGAAACCGGCGCGCTCAAGGACGGCTGGCACTTCGCGCGCTGGGAAGACCCGTTCCCGAAACCCTCCTACCTGTTCGCGCTGGTGGCGGCGCGGCTGGCGCCGCTGGAGCGCAAGGTCAAGACCGCCTCCGGTCGCAAGGTGCTGCTGCAAGTGTGGGTGGAGGAGGGCAACCTCGACCGCGCCGGACACGCGCTCGATTCGCTGGTCAACGCCATGCGTTGGGACGAGGAGACCTTCGGGCTGGAACTCGACCTCGACCGCTTCATGATTGTCGCCGTCGCCGATTTCAACATGGGAGCGATGGAGAACAAGGGGCTGAACATCTTCAATACCAAATACGTGCTCGCCAAGCCCGAAACCGCCACCGACGCCGATTACGAAGGCATCGAAGGCGTGGTGGCGCACGAATACTTCCACAACTGGACGGGCAATCGCGTCACCTGCCGCGATTGGTTCCAACTTACGTTGAAGGAAGGGCTGACCGTTTTCCGCGACCAGCAGTTCTCCGCCGACATGCTGGCGCGCGCGGTGGGCAAGGAAGGCGCGGATTCGGCGCGCGCCGTCAAGCGCATCGACGACGTGCGCACCCTGCGCGCGGCGCAGTTCCCTGAGGACAGCGGCCCGATGGCGCACCCGATACGCCCGGAGAGCTATCAGGAAATCAACAACTTCTACACCAGCACGGTGTACGAGAAAGGCGCGGCGGTCATCCGTATGCTGCACACCCTCCTCGGCGTCGAGGGTTTCCGCGCCGGGATGGACCTTTATTTCAAGCGCCACGACGGCCACGCCGTCACCTGCGACGATTTCGTCGCCGCCATGGCCGACGCCAACGGCGTCGATTTGTCGCGCTTCATGCGCTGGTATTCGCAAGCGGGCACGCCGCGACTGAAAGCGGAAGGGCATTGGGACGCCGCCAGCAGCAGCTATCACCTGACGCTGGCGCAAAGCACGCCGCCGACGCCGGGGCAGCCGGAAAAAGAACCGCTGGTGATTCCGGTCGCCGTCGGACTCATCGGCCCCGACGGCGAAGACCTGCCGCTGCGCCTTGCCGACGAGCAAGCCGCCAGCGCCGAAACCACCCGCGTGCTGGTGCTGGACGGCGCCGAGCAAACCTTCCGCTTCGACGGCGTCGAGGTTTTTCCCGTGCCTTCGGTGCTGCGCGGCTTCTCCGCGCCGGTGATTCTCGACATCGACGAGGACGACGAGCGTCTCGCCTTCCGCATGGCGCACGATTCCGACCCCTTCAACCGTTGGGACGCCGCGCAACGCTACAGCGAGCGCGTCATCCTGGCGCGCGCCGCCGACTCCGCCGCCGCGTTGCCCCCGGCGTGGATAGACGCCTGTCGCGCCCTGTTGAACGACGAACTGCTCGACCCCGCCTTCCGCGCCGAGGCGCTCACCCTGCCCGCCGAAGCCTATCTGCTCGAACGGATGCGTCCGGCGAATCCCGCCGCCCTGCGCGCCGCGCTCGTCGCCGTCACCCGCGAACTGGGGCGGGCGCTGGCCGACGATTGCCGCGCCGTCACTCATTCGCTGTGGGTCAGCGGCCCGTACCGCTATCACCCCATCGACGCCGGACGCCGCGCTCTCGCCAGTCTGACGTTGCGGCTGCTCGTCGCCGGCGGCGACGCGCGCGGCGTCGAACTCGCCCTGTCGCGCTTCGCCACCGCCACCAACATGACCGAATACATGGGCGCGCTCGCCGCGCTGATGACCGACGCCGACGACGCCGCGCGCGACGCGGCGCTCGCCACCTTCCGCAAACGCTTCGACGACGACGACCTCGTGCTCGACAAGTGGTTCGCCCTGCAAGCCGGCGCGTGGCGCTGGAGCGACGACGCCCGTCCGGCGCTGGAGCGGGTGCGCGAATTGATGGAGGACGTCGCCTTCGACGCCGCCAATCCCAACAAGGTCTACGCCCTGTTGGGCGCGTTCTTCCGTGGCAATCCGGGTGAATTCCACGCCCCCGACGGCAGCGGTCACGCCTTCTGGGCCGAACAGGTCGTCGCGCTCGACGCCAGAAATCCGCAGGTCGCCGCCCGCATGGCGCGGACGCTGGAAAACTGGCGGCGCTACACCCCGGCGCTACAGGAAAGCATCCGCGCCCAACTCGAACGGGTGAGCCGCCAGGCCGGCCTGTCGCCGGACGTGACCGAAATCGTCGCCAAGGCGTTGGCATGAAGGCTTGGCCGCGGTCGACAAGGTAGTAGAATGCGCGCAATGACGAGGAGGATGCTGCATGGATAAGCGGGAGGCGCTGGAAGCCATCTACCGTCTGGCGACCGAGGAGTTCGCCAAGGAAGAACACGACGCGCAGGTGGTCGAATTGCTCGGCCAGTACCTCGAACTGCATCCCAAACACGTGTTCAGCGCCCGTCACCGTCACGCGTGGACGCTGTTCGGCGACGCGCTGCTCGGCATCGGACGCGCCCGCGAAGCCCTGCCCATCCTGATGACCGCCTACGACAAGTCGCCCGAACAGGCCCGCGGCCACGTCGCCTCCCGCATCGCCCGTCTGCTGGAGGAATACGTCTCCCCCCGGCAAGCGAAGAAATGGCACAAGGCCGCCACCGACTACTGCGGCAAGCGCGAGGGCTGGCCGTGGGTGTTTCGCGGCGCCAATCTCGCCGTGCTCGGCGAATTCAAGAAAGCCATCGCCTGTTACGAAAAAGCCATCGAAATCGACCGTTCCTGCGACAAGGAAGAAGCGTGGCTCAACATGGGCTACTGCTACCGCGCCTTGCGCGAATACGAAAACGCCGAACTGTGTTTCGACCAGGCGCTGACGCTCGACCCCAAAAACAAGGCCGCCAAACTGGCGCTAAAAGCCCTCAAAGGCATCCCGGCGACGATAGAAAAGCTGGAAAAGGCGCTGCCGGTGGCGTAGTCCCCGCCAGCATCGGCAATGTCGACTAATTTCACTTCCGATGTGAAATTAGTCGACTTTTGCAGCGCCCATCAGATTTCCACGTTGTCAATCAACCGCGTCGCCCCAATCCTCGCGGCGGCGAGCACGACCAGCGGTTCGTCGCCGCCCTGCGGCGTTTGCAGGTCGGCGCGGCAGCGGACGGTGACGTAATCGGGCTTCCAGCCGTTCTTCTCCAGTTCGGCGAGCGCGGCGGCTTCCAGTTTGGCGAAGTCGCGCGCGCCGGCTCGCACGGCGGCGACGATGGCGGCGAGTTCCCGGTGCAGACGCGGCGCTTCGGCGCGCTCGGCGGCGGAGAGATAGCCGTTGCGTGAGGACAGCGCCAGTCCGTCGGCGGCGCGGACGGTTTCCTGCGCGACGATTTCGATGGGCAGCGCCAACTCCGCCACCATGTTCCGCAGCACCATCAACTGCTGATAATCCTTCTTTCCGAACAGCGCCACGTCGGGGCGCACGACGTTGAACAGCTTGAGCACCACCGTCGCCACGCCGCGAAAATGCCCCGGACGCGCCGCGCCTTCGAGAATGGAGACGTGTTCGGGCGCCGGGTCGACGTGATAACGCTGCGGCTGCGGATACATCTCCTCCTCGCTCGGCGCGAAAACGTGCGCGACGCCCGCCGCTTCCAGCTTTTCGCAGTCCGCTTCGAGCGTGCGCGGATATTTGTCGAAATCCTCGCTGGGGCCGAATTGCAGGCGATTGACGAAGATGCTGGCGAACACCGTGTCGGCGTGGCGCGCGGCTTCGCGCATCAGGGCGATGTGGCCGTCGTGCAGGTTGCCCATCGTCGGAACCAGCGCGACCCGACCCGCCGTGGCGCGCGCGGCGCGCAGGCTGGCGACGGTGTGGTGGACTTGCATGGGCTTCATCCCTCGTAACAATGTTCCGGCGCCGGAAAGCTGCCGTCCTTGACCGCCGCGACGTAGGCGGACACGGCCTCCTCGATGCTGCTCGCGCCCTGCATGAAGTTGCGCACGAAGCGCGCCGTCTTGCCCGGAAACACGCCGAGCATGTCGTGCATCACCAGCACCTGCCCATCGCACTTCGCTCCCGCGCCGATGCCGATGGTGGCCATCGACGACAGGCTGGCGGTAATCTCGCCCGCCAGCGCCGCGGGCACCATCTCCATCACCATCAGCGCCGCGCCCGCCTGTTCGAGCGCCAGCGCGTCGGCCTTGAGCCGCGCCGCGCCCGCGTCGCCGCGACCCTGCACGCGATAGCCGCCCAGTTGATGCACCGATTGCGGCGTCAGCCCGATGTGCGCGCACACCGGCACGCCGCGCTCGACGAGAAAGCGCACCGTCTCCGCCATATACGCGCCGCCTTCGAGCTTGACCATCTGCGCTCCCGCCGCCATCAGCCGCGCCGCGCTGCGCATCGCCTGTTCCGGGCTTTCCTGATAGGTGCCGAAGGAGAGGTCGCTCAACACGAAGGCGCGTTTCGCCCCGCGCGTCACGCATTCGGTGTGATAGACCATATGGTCGAGCGTCACCGGCAGCGTCGTCGACTGTCCCTGCATGGTATTGCCGAGCGAATCCCCGACCAGAATGGTATCGACGCCGCAGCGGTCGAACAGCGCCGCGAAACTGGCGTCGTAACAGGTAAGCATGGCAATTTTGCGCCCCTCGGCGCGCATCTTGCCCAACTCGAACAGCGTCACGGGTTTGTCGTTCTGGAGATAGCTCATGGCGGTGGCCTCCTTTCGGGGTGCGAAGTGTCGGCCAAAGCGGGGCGATGTTCAAGCGGGCAAATTTCGCTTGCCGATTGTATTCGAACGAATACAATACGCCCATGTACTCCATCAAACCCATTCCAGAGTTCACAGCCTGGTTCGACGCGCTCGAAGACCGTCAAATCAAGCAACGGCTTTCCGCACGGATGCGGAAGATGTCGATGGGCATCTTCGGCGACGTGAAGCCGGTGGGCGAAGGGGTGTCCGAAGCGCGGGAGCACTTCGGCGCGGGATGGCGGTTGTACTTCATTCAACGTGGCTCAGTGTTGATTGTGATGCTGGCGGGCGGCACCAAACGCACGCAGGATGCGGACATCAACCGCGCCAAGAAACTGGCCGCAAGGCTCGAAGACTGAACGAGGCAAGACATGGACAAAATCAAGATTTCCGAACTACCGGAATTTGACCCGGCGGAATACCTGCAAAGCGAGGAAGACATGGCGGCGTATCTCGACGCCATCCTTGAAGAAAACAATCCGTCGCTGCTCGCCGCTGCGTTGGGCGACATTGCCCGCGCTCGTGGCATGAGCGACATCGCCAAAGCGGCGGGCATCGGGCGCGAGGCGCTTTACAAGGCGCTGCGTCCGGGTGCGAAGCCTCGGTTTGAAACCATCGCTCGCGTTCTGGCTGCGTTGGGATTGAAATTGCACGCAGTGCCGGCTTGATTGGCACCAGAGGGTTATTGGTGGTTTGTCTCCAATACTCTTGGTGCGTGAGATTGCAACTTTGCCGGTTTCATGGACTTTTCACAGGACGTGTCTAGACAGCAAGTGAATTTCTGGGAGGTATAACTGATGGCCGGAATGCTCTATAAACACGTAAATTACAAACTTGAGAATCTCATCCTCGACATTGAGAGCGGTAAGCTTGGCTTGCCAGACTTGCAGCGCCCCTTTGTGTGGCCTAACACGAAGATTCGTGACCTTTTCGATTCCATGATGAAAGGGTATCCGATTGGCTTCCTCATGTTGTGGGATTCGCCAGATGACCCAGACAAAAGCAAGCAGATTGGTTCGGACAATAAAGAGTTCGAGTCGCCGAAGTATCTAATCATTGACGGTCAACAGCGCCTCACATCTTTGTTCGCAGTCATGCGTGGAATTGAAGTCAAAGATTCAAAGTTTAAAAAGAAACGTATCAACATTTCATTCAACCCCGTGACACGTTCGTTCCGTGTTGGTGATAGCGCCACCAATCGGGCGGCTGAATGGATATATGACATTAGCGAAGTATTCAAAAACAAGAATAAGATTCGCGCCTATATTAACGGTATTATTGATACGATAAAGCTAAGTCGCACAAAAGTTGGTGGCGTTTTGGATGATGCCGAGGAGGAGAAAATCTCGACCAATATCACTGATTTAATCTCCCTTACCGAGTACATCGTCCCTACGCTCGAAATCAGCGACAACACAGATGAGGAAAGCATTTCGGATATCTTCGTTCGCGTCAACTCCGGCGGCGAAAAGCTCAATGAGAACGACTTCATATTGACGCTCATTTCCGTGTACTGGCAGGAGGGCAGGCAGAAGATAGAGCGTTTTTGCGAAAGTGCAACTGTCCCCGCTACGGGAACGGCGTTCAACCATCTGATTGCACCGAAGGCGACGCACATTATCCGAGTGACAATGGCGTACGGATTTCAGCGAGCAACGCTGCGTTATGCATATATGCTGCTCCGTGGTCGAGACTTTGATAAGGGTATTTACTCAGAGAGCTTACGTATTCAGAAGTTCACAGAATTGAAGACGGTTCTTGACGAAGTTCTTAATGTCCAGACGTGGCATGACTTTATCAAGTGTGCGGAGGCGGCGGGCTTTATTTCAAATAAACTAATTTCATCAGAGAATGCACTTATCTATTCATACGCAATGTATTTGATTGGGAAGCATAACTATCACCTTGACAACAGCTCACTTCGTAAAGTGATTGCTAAATGGTTTTTCATGACTTCTGTTTCCGGTTACTACACGGACTCGCCGGAATCGAAAATGGAAACTGATTTGGCTGACCTCCGCAACGTCAAGGACGGAGGGCAATTTGTCTCATTCCTCGAATCTAAAATTACCTCTATTTTCACAAATGACTACTTTGAGACCACGCTCCCGACCGGCGCAGGTGGTTTTACGTCGTCCGCCTCAAATAGCCCTGCGTGGTTTGGATACTGCGCCGCGTTGAATATTCTTGACGTGCCGGGGTTGTTTTCTACGCTCCACACAAGGGAATTGTTTTCCTTTGCTTCAAGTGGAACCAAAAGTGCGCTAGAAAAGCACCATCTATTCCCGAAGGCGTATCTCAAAAGCATTGGCATTGAAGATAACCGTGACCGCAACCAGATTGCTAATTTTGCATTTATTGAGTGGCACGACAATTTAGAGATTCTTGATACAAGTCCCGCTGTTTACATGAAAGATAGACTTGCTGCTATGTCTGAAGGTGAAAAGGCTGCTATTTATGAGGTTCATGCCTTGCCGGAAGGATGGGAGAACATGAGTTACAACGACTTTCTTGCAGCGCGTCGCGTTCTCATGGCGCGTGTCATTCGGAAGGGATATGAGCGATTAAAGCAGATATAACGCATGGTACTGGCGTGGTACGAGAAACAGACCACTAATAACCTTTTCAGAGAACAGTTGCTGACAATTCGTCAGCAACTGAAACCTCTCGCCAATCAGCCGTCCTTTGAGTTTCCACTACCAAGACCCTAGGCCATCTCCGTTTGAACGCCTGCATTCAAAACACCGAAGTGAATCAACCCATGACGATTTGTCACGGTTTCCCCCATCCGCGAACCGGTTTTCACCCCGCGTACCCAAAAAACTCCCTGTGCCCGCGCATTTCCTTCAAACGTTCGACGAGGAGTTTGAAATCGTCCTCGTTGTCGACCGGGTTGAGCACGGCGGCGTCGACCACGAATAGCGGCGCGGCTTCGTATTTGAAGAAGAAGTCGGCGTAGCGTTGCGCGACGCGCTCGAGGTAGGACTCGGTGATGCGACGCTCGGCGTCGATGCCGCGTTTGTGGATGCGCTCGATGAGCGCCGGGGTGGGCGCTTGCAGGTAGATGACCAAATCGGGCGTGGGCGGGGAGGCCGGTTTCATCGCCGCGTAGATTTGCTCGTAGAGGGCGAATTCTTCCGGGGAGAGATTGAGACGGGCGAAGATGGGGTCGCGTTCGAGCAGGAAGTCGGCGACGATGAGCTTTTCCTTTTTTTCCTTCTTCTCGTCCTTGGCGGCTTCGGCGGCGGCCTCCTCGCTGAGTTCCCTGATTTGCTTCAGACGCTGAAAAAGGAAGGACAACTGCGCCGGCAAGGCCCAACGCTCGGAGTTTTGGTAGAAGCGGGCGAGGAAGGGGTTTTCCTGCGGGCGCTCGAACAGCGGCGTGGTGTCGGGCAGGTAGTCGGCCAGACGGTGAGCGAGCGAAGTCTTGCCCGCGCCGATGGGGCCTTCGAC
>JAISSY010000034.1 GCA_031272995.1 Azoarcus sp. | reverse complement strand
AATCGGCAAGGGCGAGGAGTACGAGAAAATCAAACCCTCGGTGTGCATCCTCATCACCAACTTCGAACTGGTGCTGGAAAACCGGCAGTACCACAACCGCTACCGCCTGCGCGATTCGGTCACCGGGTCGGAATTCACCGACCTGATGGAGGTGAACACGCTGGAGTTGCCCAAATTGCCGGATAATGCGGACGGGACACCGAGTTGGGACTGGCTGGAGTTCCTGAAAACCGACAGCGTAGAGGTGTACGAGATGCTCTCCGACAACAACCCTGAAGTGAAGAAAGCCGTAGTGCGGCTCAAGGAGCTATCCGCCGAAGAGACGGCGCGCTTGGTGTACGAGGCGCGGCTGAAGGCGAAGCGCGACCAGTACGCGCGGGAGAAGTTCGTCAGGCAGGAGACCATCCTGACCGTCGCCCAAAACCTGCTCAAGTTGGGCCGTCCCTTGGAAGAAATCGCCCAAGCCACCGGCCTTTCCGTCGAAGAAATCCGTTCCCTGCTCCACTGAAAACCCCAATTCCTGCAAGGACTTTGGCATAGGGTAATTCCCTATTCCATACGGTTTGTCACCCCGGATACATTCGGCTTGCCCATGCGAATCTCCAAAACCGCATGGCGCCCACCCCGCAGGAGACGACCCATGATTAAGAAACTGGTCAGAGATAATCTGACCCGGATGCGCGCCATTGTGTCCGGCGCGGCACGCAAGGAGCGCGAGCCGACCGAAAAGCAGCTCGAACGCATCCACCGCCAACTCGAAGAATGCGCCGCCGGACGTGGCGGCGAGGTTTCCACCCGTCAGCGCGCGGCGCGGTTGGCCGAGACTTATCTGCGACTGGACGACGCCGGTCGGCACGCGATGTTGAAGATGATTGCGCTCGACTTCGGCCCCGACCCCGCCGCCGTCGCCAAGGCGCACGAGGCTTATCAGAAAGCGGTCGGCAGCGACGGGCAATGGGAAGCCGAGGCGCGATTGCGCGCGGCGATTCGCTCGCGGCGGCTGCGCATCCTGACGCAGTTCAACGCCATCCCACAGGGCGTGAAGTTCCTCGTCGATTTGCGCGCCGACCTGCTGCGCTTCGCCGCCGAAGACCCGCTGCTCAAACCGCTCGACCGCGAACTCGAAACGCGGCTGGCGGCATGGTTCGACGTCGGCTTCCTCGAATTGCAGCGCATCACGTGGGAATCCCCCGCCGCGCTGCTCGAACGCATGGTTCGGTACGAGGCCGTGCACGCCATCCGTTCGTGGGACGACCTGAAAAACCGTCTCGATTCCGACCGCCGCTGCTACGCCTTTTTCCACCCGCGTATGCCGCTGGAGCCGTTGATTTTCGTGCAGGTGGCGCTCACCGAGGCGCTGGCCGACAACGTGCAACGCCTGCTCGACATAAACGCCCCGCTCGGCGACACCGCCAAGGCCGACACGGCGATTTTCTATTCGATTACCTCGTCGCAAACCGGCCTGCGCGGCGTCTCGTTCGGCAACTTCCTGCTGAAGCGCGTCATCGGCGACCTGCAACGCGATTTTCCCCGCCTGCGTACCTTCTCCACCCTGTCGCCGATTCCGGGCCTCATCCGTTGGGCGAAGCAAAATCCCGCCGCGCTGGAGCAAGCCGTCGCCGCCGACGATTGGAAAAAGCTGACCGCAGCCGGCGTCAAGCGCGCCGACGCCCCGGCGCTGTTCGCCGCCCTGCTCGCCGGCGACACCGCATGGACGCAGAACGCCGCCCTCGCCGACGCCCTGCGCGAACCCCTGTTGCGACTGGCCGCCCGCTACCTCACCCAGGCCCGCCGCAACGAGCGCCCGTTCGATTCCGTCGCCCGTTTCCACCTCGGCAACGGCGCCCGCATCGAGCGCGTCAACTGGCACGCCGACGCCTCCGACAACGGCTACGCGCAATCGTGGGGCATCATGGTCAACTACCTCTACGACCTCGACGATTTGGAAGAAAACGTCGAAGCCTATGCGCGCGACGGCAAGATTCACATGTCGACGCGAGTGAGGAAGCTGGCGAAGGGGTGAAAGCGAACGGCAACGAATTCCCTTGTCTGTATCTCGTTCGAGACACATAATCCACCGCATCAGACAGGAGAATCCCGTGACCGCCCAAACCTCCATGCTTCACGTTCGCGTCGACGACAGACTCAAGGCCGATGCCGCTGAAAAACTCGCCAACTTCGGACTGACCATCTCCGACGCCGTGCGCATCCTGCTGACCCGCGTCGCACGCGAAGGCGCGCTGCCCGCAGGGCTTACGGCAGACAAGGAAGCCTACGACGCATGGTTCAAAGCCAAGGTTCAGGAAGCCCTCGCCGATACGCGCCCGCCGGTTTCCCACCGGCAGGTCATGGACGAGGCGCAGGCAATCATCGACAAAAAGCGCCATGCACGCGCTTGAGTGGCGAGAAACGGCGCGCGCCGACTTGCTGGAAATCATCGAGTACATAGCCGACGATAATCCAGACGCCGCGCAGCGCCTGAAAGACGAAATCGAATCCAAGGCGGAGAACCTGCGCAAACACCCGAAGCTCTACCGCTCCGGGCGTGTCGCGGGTACGCGCGAGATGGTCGTGCGCTCGAACTACATCGTGGTGTACGCCGAAACCGACGCCACCGTTTCGATTCTGCGCATCCTGCACGCCGCGCGACAATGGCCTGCGGCCTTTTGAGCGCGGCGAGCCGGATTCACGCCGCCGCCAGCGCCTGATTCAGGTCTTCCAGAATGTCGTCGATGTGCTCGATGCCGATGGACAGCCGCACCATGTCGGGCGAGACGCCCGCTTTTTGCAGTTCTTCCGCGTTCAACTGGCGGTGGGTGGTGGAGGCCGGGTGGCAGGCGAGCGTTTTGGCGTCGCCGATGTTCACAAGGCGGGTGATGAGCTTCAGCGCGTCCTGAAAACGCGCGCCGGCTTCGATGCCGCCCTTGACGCCGAAAGTGAGGATGCCGGAGGCGCGGCCGCCCATGTATTTCTGCGTCAGCGGGTGGTCGGGATGCTCCGGCAGGCCGGCGTAATTCACCCACGACACCTTGGCGTGCCCCTTGAGGAAATTCGCCACCGCAAGGGAATTCTCGCAAACGCGGTCCATGCGCACGGCCAGCGTCTCGACGCCTTGCAGAATCAGGAACGTGTTGAACGGCGAGAGCGCCGCGCCCTGACTGCGCAGCGGCACGACGCGCGCCCGCCCGATGTAAGCCGCCGCGCCGAGCGCCTCGGTGTAGACGACGCCGTGATAGGCGGGGTCGGGTTCGTTTAGGCGACGGAAGCGCGTTTTGTGCTCCGTCCACGGAAACTTGCCGGAATCGACGATGGCGCCGCCGAGCGAATTCCCGTGACCGCCCAGATACTTGGTGAGCGAATGCACCACGATGTCGGCGCCGTGCTCGAAAGGCCGGCACAGATAGGGCGACGGCACCGTGTTGTCGACGATGAGCGGAATCCCCGCCGCGTGCGCCACTGCGGCCAGACGCTCGAAATCGGTGATGTTGCCGAGCGGGTTGCCGATGGATTCGCAATAAATCGCCTTGGTGCGCTCGTCGATGAGTCCCGCGAAGCTCTCCGGCTGGCGGTAATCGGCGAAGCGCGCCTCGATGCCCAACTGCGGCAACGAGTGCGCGAACAGATTTTGCGTGCCGCCGTAGAGCGTCGCCGTCGAAATGAAATTGTCCCCCGCCTCGGCGATGGTCTGAATCGCGTAAGTAATCGCCGCCATTCCCGAAGCCACCGCCAGCGCCCCGACGCCGCCTTCCATCGCCGCGATGCGCGCTTCGAGGATGGCGTTGGTCGGATTGGTGATGCGCGTGTAGATGTTGCCCGGCACCTTGAGGTCGAACAAATCCGCGCCGTGTTGCGTGTTGTCGAACGCGTAGGAAGTCGTCTGATAAATCGGCACCGCGACGGCGTGCGTGGTCGGCTCCGGGGTGTAACCGGCGTGGATGGCGAGGGTTTCGAGTCTCATGGCGGCGCCTATATGAAAAAAACTGCTGGATTATATCGAGAAAGTTCATAAGCGCCCGCCAACGTGGCACGGCTTGCCAAAGCCCCCTCCAAAACCCGAAACTTCGCCATCGCAACCCCGAAGGAAAACGCCATGCCTCGCCCCCGCCTCGCCGCCCTCCTCGCCCTGTTCTGCCTCACCGTCGCGCCAGCCGCGTTCGCGCAGGGAATGCCGTTCGTGCTCTTTCCCGCCAGCGTGCAGCAAGGCTCCCTCATCGTCGGCAAGGTGCCGCCGGGGAGCAAGGTGGAATACGGGGAAAGGACGCTGCGCGTCGGTCACGACGGCATCGTGACCTTCGGCGTCGGGCGCGACGCCAAGGGGCCACTCGCGGTTGCAGTGACGCAGCCGGACGGCGGCGTCGAGCGCGTCAGCATCGAGGTGACGCCGCGCGACTGGCCGGTGGAGCGCCTGCGCGGCGTGCCGCCGAAAACGGTGAACCCGCCGCCGGAAATCGCCGCCCGCATCGAGCGCGAACAGGCGGGCGTAAGCGCGGCGCGTCAGCGCGACGACGACCGCGAGGATTTCGCGCAACGCTTCGTGTGGCCGGTAAAAGGCCGAATCAGCGGGCGTTTCGGCAATCAGCGCATCTACAACGACACGCCGAAATCGCCCCACTCCGGCATGGACATCGCCGCCGCCAAAGGCACGCCGGTCAAGGCGCCGGCAGCGGGCGTCGTCACCTTCGCCGCGCCGGACTTATACCTCACCGGCGGCACCCTCCTACTCGACCACGGCTTCGGCGTCAGTTCCAACTTCCTGCACCTGTCGCGCATCGACGTGAAGGTAGGCGACCGTGTCGAACAAGGCCAA
>JAISSY010000182.1 GCA_031272995.1 Azoarcus sp. | reverse complement strand
TGGCTGGCGAGCATCGGCGAGCAAGACCCCGAAACCATCGCGCTGACGCTGGCAGCCTGCCAGCAAGACGGCGCAACGAGGGCGGAAACCCTGAGAGAAGCAACCAAGGCGGCAAAATGATTCCGTCTCTGGCCTACAATGGAACTGGAGGTGTCACCTATGACCGCACCATCATTGCCGGAATTCGACGAGTCTACGAGGTTCTTCGACCTTGAGGGTAACGACATACCATTGTCGTTCAGTGCTACGTCTGGATGTAGACGCTGGGATACTAACCCGCCGCGTTGGGTTGATATAGATAAACTCGTGCGCAACGGCATACCCATATCACGCGATAAGTTCATGGCCTTGGTAGCACGCGCCCACGCAGGAAAGTAACCAACTCAGACACGTAAACGCGCGCGCGCGCGAGGAAAGACGGAATATTGGAAAGTTTGTAGCGAACCGGCAACGCTTCACGGTTGGGGGCATTTTTGGGGGCATATCAAAAAAATGAAATCTTGAAAGCACGCAACCATGCGGGTTACGCGGCTTTCTTCTATCCCCTTTCGGTCCACCATTCGAATGTCATAAAAGCCGGAAAGCCAAGCATAGCGAGGTTTTCCGGCTTTTTTATTTTCGGGTTTCCCCGGGTAAAAGCAAATCGAAACGGGGGTGGTCAGATGCCGCTAGCCCAATTTTGATGATGTGCAATTGTCAGAAAATAGATTATAATTCTGACAAATATTTCCGCCGCACGATCATGAGTCGCCTTGCCCAAGCCATCCTGTCCGCCGCGCAAGCCTTGCCTGAAGGCGGTTTGCTCTTGCCCAAGGAATTTCTCCATCTCGCCTCGCGCGCCGCCGTCGACCAAACCTTTACACGGCTGGTGGGCGAAGGCGCGTTGTTGCGCGTCGGACGCGGGCTTTACGCCGCCCCGGTCGTCGGGCGTTTCGGCGCGCGTCCGCCGGCAACGGAAACCGTCGTCGCGGCCATCGAGGCGGCCACCGGCGAAGCCATCGTCGCCAACGGCGCGGCGGAGGCCAACGCTCTGGGATTGTCCACGCAGGTGCCGACGCGCGAAGTGTTCATCACCTCCGGACGTTCGCGCACGCTCAGGTTGGGCAATCGGAACGTCGAACTTCGCCACGGCAACAAGGTGCAACTGCTGCTCGGCCAGCGCCCGGCGGGTCGCGCCATCCGGGCGCTGGCATGGTTGGGTCCCGAACACGGCCCCGCCGCGCTGCGGCAACTGCGCGCGAAATTGTCCGCCGAGGAATGGAAATCCATGCAAGCGGTGCGAGCGTCCATGCCCACATGGATGGCACGTGCTGTCAGCGCGGAAGGCGGGCAAATTGGCTGAGGCGTGGTTTTGGCTCGGCGCGCGCGACCGGGCGGAGGCGCTGGAGGTCGCCGCTGCGCGGTGTGGACGTCCCGCGCACCTGCTCGAAAAAGATATTTGGGTGGTTTGGACGCTCGCCGCGCTTTACGGTGCGCCGGTGGGCAAATCCCTCACCTTCAAGGGCGGCACCTCGCTTTCCAAGGTCTATCGCCTCATCGACCGCTTCTCCGAGGATGTCGACCTCACCTGCGACATTCGGGAGTTGGTGCCCGACTTGCTGCGCGACGGCAACCCGATTCCCGCCACCGGCAGTCAAGAAAAAAAGATTAGCGCCGCCGTGCGAAACCGGCTGCCCGGCTGGATCGAAGCCAACGTCACGCCCGTCCTCCGCGCCGCTCTGGCGGCGAGCGGGCAGGAAGCCACGCTTACCGTCGCCGGCAGCGAAAACGAAAAACTTCTGCTCGTCTACCCGGCGCTCAAAACCGGCACCGGCTACGCGGCAGCGAACGTGCAACTGGAATTCGGCGCGCGCGCCACAGGCGAGCCGCACAAGGCATACGCCGTCGCTTGCGACATTGCGGCGGAGATCCCGGAAGTCAGCTTTCCGACGGCGACGCCGACCGTCATGGCCGCCGAGCGAACCTTCTGGGAAAAGGCCACCGCCATGCACGTCTATTGCCTGCAAGGCCGGCTGCGCGGCGAACGCTATTCGCGTCACTGGTACGACTTGACCGCCATCGCCGTGTCGCCGTATTTCACCTCCGCGCTCGCGGATCGCGCTTTGGCGCGGCAGGTGGCCGAACATAAAACCGCTTTCTTTGCCGCCAAGGATGCGCAGGGCGACAAGATTGACTATTTTCGTGCGGTTTCAGGCGCAATCGAACTCGTGCCGGAAGCCGAGGCACTTGCCGCTCTCGGGCGCGACTACGCGGCGATGCTCAAAGACGGTTTGTTGGCGCGGGGAGCGCCGGAGTTTGCACAAGTCATGAACCAATGTCGGGAAATCGAAGCGCGTATCAATGCCGCTTCCGAAGGAGTACGCACATGAATATGCCTAGCCGATGCCATGCGTGAAGTATTCACATCGGGCGCGATTTCGCTCGCAAGTTTTTGCGGCGCGAGCCGTAATGGAACTGGTGGCGGGGCGTCGCGGGCGTGAATCCGGGGGCCTTTAACGAGGGAGCATCGGTGAGCCTGCCACGTCTCCCGTCCGCGCCTCGACCTGACGGCGCAGGGCGAAGCTGGCGCGGTGGAAAACGTCTTGCCGCCACGATTCGAGCATGATGCGGTCGGTGGAAAAAACGCCTACCGGCCCGGCGATGCGAGGTACCGCTTGCGCGTCGCTCGGCAGGGCGTCGCGATGTTTGGCGAGGAAGCGGCGACCGAATGCTTCATGAACGCGGTCGTATCGTCCGGCCGAGGCGTGAATCACGGGTATGTCGCAGCAGACGCCGATTTTCTTGCCCGCGCGCCACGCCGAATAACTGAAATCGAGGTCGTAGAGGTGGAAACCGTCGAAGGTTTCTTCGTCGAAACCGATTTCTTCCGCCGTGTCGCGGCGCGACATCATGCACAACCCGTCGATGGCCTGAATGCCGCCGACGACCGGCCAAGGGTCGGTGTTCCATACGTTGAGCGTCATTTTTTTGGTGTGGTAATGGCACACGGCGCCATTGAGCCAGTTGCCGCCCGCGCCCCACCATGCGTCGTTGACCAACCGGGTCGTGCCGACGAAGCCAAGCATGTCGAAAGCGCCGTCCGCCAAGCGGCGGGCGATTTTCGACGCGAAAGCGGGGTCGAGAATCAGGACGTCGTCGTGGGAAAAAACCACAATGTCGCCGCGCGCCCGGCGTAGCGCGCGGTTATAGCCTTCGGCGAGCGACCGGGCGTCGTGGATGCCGACGATTTCGTGCGGAAAATCCCGCAGCAGCGCCTTGTAGCATTCGCTCGCCTGCGCGAAACGCCACGCGTCGATGCTGCATATCGCCACGGTGAAGAAAGGTCGTCTGCTTGCGTTCATGGCGTTTTTCCGGTTCAGGCCGCCTGTCGGGCGACGACGACCGCAGTGCGGCGAAATACGGCTTCCGTCCACATTTCTGTCAACGCGCCGTAGTCCCTGACGCAGCATCCGTTGGCGTGGGCGGCTTTTATGGCGTCGGGCATCGACGCGCCGTAGGCGGCGTATTTCTCGACGAAACGGCGGCCATATTTCAGATAGTCTCTCGACGCGTAAACGTTTTCTTCGGTCTGCACGCTTCCCGACGCATGAATGTAAGGAATGTCGCAGCACACGCCGATTCTGAATCCGGCCAGATGGGCGGCGAAACTGAAATCGCAATCGTAAAGGTGCCAGCCGTCGAAAGTGTCGGCGTCGAACCCGACGCGTTCCGCCACCTCGCGGCGGGCGATCATGCACAGGCCGTCCAGCACATGAATGCCGCCCGACACCGGCCAGTCGTCGACGCCGAAAACCGTCAGACTCAGTTCCATCGGGTGAAGTTGGCTGGCATGGCAAACCGCGCCGCGCAAATGGGGCCAGTTGGCGCCGAACCACGCCGGATGAGTCACGCGCGTCGCGCCGGCGAAACCGAGCAAGTCCCAATCGGCCATGCGGGCGGCGATTTTGGCGCCGAAATCGGGGTCGAGAAACAGCACGTCGTCGTGCGAAAAGACAATGATGTTGCCGCAGGCGCGCGTCAATCCGCGCCCATAGCCTTCGGCCAGCGAACGGGCGTCGTGGATGCCGAGGATTTCGTGCCGGTAACCGGCCAGCAGCCGTTCGTAGCAGGCGCGCGTCTGGGCGAATTTCCACGGGTCGATGCTGCAGACGACGATGGAAAAGAAAGGTTCTTTCATCGCGTTCTCTCCGGATGCGTCAGGCGGCCGCCAACTCGGACTGGAGCACGCCGTCGATGGCGGCGGTGAAACCACGCACGAAAGCGGCTTCGTCGTTCAATCCCGCCGCGCGCAGGTTTTCGCGCAAGGCCGGGTCGGGCGCGACTTTGC
Source organism: Azoarcus sp. (assembly GCA_031272995.1). Lineage (GTDB taxonomy): Bacteria > Pseudomonadota > Gammaproteobacteria > Burkholderiales > Rhodocyclaceae > WRNU01. The sequence continues at coordinate 28,025 of JAISSY010000182.1, read as the reverse complement.
CGTTTGCCGCGAGGGTGCGCGCCTGTTCCACGTAAGCCGCTTCGTCCGCCGCCACCCGGTTGGCGGCGCCGGCCGTCTCCAGCAACGCCGCCGGGCGGCGCGACCATGGCAGGGTCGAGGCCAACGCCACATAGGGTTTTCCCATCCACAGGCAGGTCGGCAGCGCCAGGCCGCCGCCGTCGACCGGCGCCGCCAGTCCGGCGTCGATGGCGACCCAGAGGCGGCACAGTTCTTCCATCGTGTGCGCTTGCACGAAGCGCAGGCGGGCGGGGTCGATTTGCGCGGCTTCGAAGCGGGCGGCGATGAAGCTGCGCGCCGCCGCGCCCAAATCCTTCAGATTGAGGGTGAGCACGCTGCCGGGGCAGGCGCGCAACACGTTGGCGAACAGACGCCAGCCGTCGCGTCCGATGCGGTTGGCGGGGGTCAGGCAGGCGAAAGCGAAAGCGGCTTCGTCCGCCGCTCGCGCCTCGTCGTTCGTGAAGGCAAGCTCCGGCAGCGCCAGATACTCGCCCATTTGCGGCAGCGTCACGGTGGGAAACATTTCCGCCAGTCCCAGACGTTCTCCGGCCAACGTGGCGACGCCCTGCGCGATGGGCGGCAAAGGCGTTTCGCCCCACAGCAGTTTGCGCGGCGCGGCGGCGGCCAGAAAGGCTTCCAGCCAATCCGTAGGGTCGTACGCGTTCATGTCGATCAGGATGTCCGGCGCCATGGCGCCGATGTTGCGCGCCGTTTGTTCGCTGTTCTCGTCGGCGATGACCAGCACCTCGTCGGCGATGAGTCCGCAGGCTTGCAAGGCGTCGTGGTTGAGCCATGCCCGACCGCCTAGAATCAGCGACGTGATGAAACGTTCCGGCGGCAGTCCAAGCATGACGGTATGCAACTGTTGCAGGCGTTCGAGGTTGGCGTGCTCACGCACCATGAAAACAATCTTTTTTTCGTTGTCGGCGCGAGGCTTCGCCAGACGCGTCGCTTCGACGGATTCACGCGCCAGCCGCGCCAATTCGCCCTCGCGTTCGATTCGTGCCTGAACGTTCGCGAGCGTCTGCAGCAGCGTCTCGCCCGTTTGCTCGAAGCGCATCAGGCACTTCACCGCCAACAAATCGTCGGACAAGCCCTTGGAGTATTTCTGGCAGTAGTGGGTGAATTCGGTCAAATCGCCGCTTTCGGCAAGAATTTCCAGCAAGACGCTTTGGATGGTTTCCTGCGCGGCGGACGGAATTCCGGCCGCGCCCTGCAACAGCGAAATCGCTTCCGGTGCGCGTTCGCTCAGGTACAGACTGCGCGCCAGCGCCGGGTAGGCGACCAACAAATCGGGTTGGGCGTCGACGGCTTCGAGCAGATAATCCGCCGCGAGGCGGGCGTGTCCGGCCTTGAGCAGCGATTCGCCAAAAGCGGCCTTCAAGTCGGCGCGCTGCGGCGCCAACTGCATGCAGCGGGCGAAAAAGTCCTGCGCCTCGGCGAGCAAATCCTGTTGCACGGCGGTGAAGGCGAGATAAGCGGGCGGCAGCGGATCCTCAGGCGCTCGCTGCATCGCCTGCGCCAGATATTCGATGGTGTGGGCGTAGTCTCCGGCATTGAAGGCCGCGATGCCGTCCGATAGCGGGTCGTCGCTGTAATACCCGAAGTTTTGCGGTGAGTTCATCGTGGCGTTTTCGCCCGGCGTCGTAGCCGGTTGCTTGGGGGCGCCGGCCGCTTCCGCCGCTGTGGACGCCGGGTGGGCGAAAACGACTCCCGCGCCGATTATTTCCCGCAATTCAGTGGGGCCGAAGCCGTGCAGCGCCTTGATGCGCGCGGCGCGTTCCGGGTCGGCAAGGAGCTTGAACAGCAGCTTCTGCGCGTAAAAGCGCCGAAAGCCGAAAGGGCAGATGTCGGCGAGCGCCCGACCTAGCACGTAGGTGGGGTCGGAGTCCCCCTCGCCGAGATATTTCGTCCCTTCCGGGATTATCGCGAGCACCTCGTCGAGATCGTCGAGACGGTCGAAGTTTTCCAGCGCCAACAAAGACTCGAAATCGTGGCGATTGTTCGTCGCCGGGTTAGGCGCCGAAGTGTTGCTGCCGTCGCCATGCCAGCGAAAGCGCACAAGAAGTTCGGGGAGCACGTAAATTTCATGACGCAGGCACAGCCGAACCCACATGTCGAAATCGCCGAGCTGGCAAAAGGCGGGGTTGTACGGGCCGCAGTCGGCATAGCACTGTTTGCGGATGAGAACGCTAGGATGGCAGAGCGCGTTGCCGGCTTGCAGAAAACGCCGCAGCCATTGTTGGCGGGGTCTGTTGGGTTGGGCGAAACTTCTTTCCAGATCGTTCCCGACGGCGATGGGGCGGCTATCGTCGTCGATGATGAGCGGCCACGCGAATACGGCGCCGTATTCGGGATTCCTGTCGAGAAAATCGACCTGCTTCTGGAGTTTGTCCGCCTCCCATACGTCGTCGGACGAGTGGATGGCGATGTATTCCCCTTGCGCGATTTTTATCGCGTTGTTGTAGGCATAAATCCCGCGCCGCCTTTCGGGGTTGCGAAAAGCCTTGATGCGGGCGTCGGCCTTTTCGTAGCTCTCGATGATCGCCCACGAATCGTCCTCCGAGGCGTCGTCCCAGATGAACATCTCGAAGTCGTCGAAGGTTTGGCGCAGCGCGCTTTCGATGGCTTCGCGCAGCCAGCGCCCGTGGTTGAGGGAGGTGAGGACGATAGTGACTTTGGGCATGTCGGCTCTCGCTCAAAGGGCGTATTCGGGCATTTCCAGACACCCGGCGACTTCGATGCCGGCGAGCAGTTCGCTTACCGATTCCGATACCGAAAGCAGCGCGGTTTCGAGGGTCAGATCGGGATGGCGCGGCCTTTCATACGGGCTTTGAATGCCGGTCATGTCGGTCAGGATGCCGGCGCGCGCTTTGCGGTACAGCCCCTTGGGGTCGCGCGCCTCGCAAACGGTGAGCGGCGCGTCGACGAAAACTTCGTAGAAACGCGTGTCGCCGACGCGTTGGCGCGCTATTTCGCGCTCGCGGCGGAACGGCGAAATGAAGGCGGTGATGACGATCAGCCCGGCGTCGGCCATCAACGCCGCCACTTCGCCGACGCGGCGAATGTTCTCGGCGCGCCCGGCGACGGAGAAATCCAGATCGCTGTTCAACCCCTGACGCACGTTGTCGCCGTCGAGCAGGTAAGTGTGCCTGCCGTGCGCGTGCAGGCGTTTTTCGAGCGCGTTCGCCAGCGTGCTCTTGCCGGCGCCGGACAGCCCGGTGAACCACACCACCATGCCTTTGTGGCCGTTGAGTTCCTCGCGGGCGGCGCGGGTGACGCTGAAATTTTGCGTATGCAGGTTCATGGTTCACTCCGAAAGCAAATCTTCCAAGGGGGAAGCCGCCAGTTCGCGGCGCACTTCGTCGACGACGAAGCCGGGCAGAATCTCGCGCCAGCGCGTGTCGTCCGCTTTGGCGCGATAAACGGAATAAGGGTCGTCGCCGTCATGTTTGACGCCGCTTTGAGCGATGAATTCGACGACTTGCGGATGCGTTTTCAGTCCGCAGAACTCCAGCAGTTCGGTGGCGGCTCCCATCGGATCGTCATGGAGTCGTTTGTAGCTCACCCATTTGAATTGCTGCGGATAGCGCGCAGCGAAGTCGAGAAAATCCAGCGCGCTTCGCTTCCATTTGTCGAAGCCGAAGAACTCCTCCGGGCGGTTTTGATTCTTGCCCGGCGCGGCGCGCCATTCGTCCGCCAGATTCCAGACCGGGTCGAATTCCTTCGGCAGTTGTATCCATGAAGCGAGCGTCGCCAGAGGATTGCGGACGATGCCAACGACTTTCACCCCCGGGTTCTGTGCCAGCATGTTGGCGACGATGTTGAGATAACGGGTTTCCTTGAAGGCGATATGGGAAGGTGATGCGGATTTGGCGAAGCGCGGATAGTTCTTGTGGTAGGGCGCGTGCATCAGCGCGAACTCGTCGCGGGAAGCGAGAATTTCGGCGAAGAATTCATCAATCTCCGCGCCGGTCGAGCGTTCGTCGAGCCGACCTTTGTGCTCGTAGGAAAACAGGGGCTGAAAGCGCATCGCCACGTCGGGGTGGCTGTTGAAGATGGCGCTCAACCATGAGGTGCCGGAACGCGGGACGCCGAAAATCGCAATTTTTTCCATGGCCGTTTCCCCTTTACGCTCAGGCCATGCAGCGCAGGGCGTTCATGCGCCCTGTCCGTGCCAGAAGAACATCCAGCAGCCTTTCAAGCTGCGCGGTCGTCATGCGTTGGTCGCAAGGCAAAAAGAGCGTGTCGTGCGCCAATGCGGACTCGAAAGCCGGGACGTTTTTCGATTCCGCAACGCTCTGCCAGTAGCGCGGGACGTAAATGCGTCGGGCGTGCAGTGTTTCCGGCGCGCAGGCGTCACGGGAACGATAGGGGTAGCACAACGGCGCTTCATCGCCTTGCGGGTCGAGCGGAAAGTCGTTGTCTTCGGACAGCCGTTCGTGCAGCCATGCGAAGTTCGCGGTGCGGCGGGCTTGTATGTCGGAATAGGGAAGACGACTCAACAGGGTTTGCGTCAGCCGCGACATGCGTTTGGGTTCCTGACCGGCGAGGCTGGCGTCCGCCGCGACGAAATCCGCGTAACCCGCTTCGGGATTTCCGCCAAGGCGTTTCAGCAGGTGCGCGCAGCGGGCGAACGAACCGTCGTCCGTCTCGTCCGGTTCGGGCGCCTCCAGCCGGGAATACAGATACCCGCCGTCGGGCACGCCGAGGAATTTGCGCGGGGAATAAAGCGTCGCGAGGCAGTTCGCGGGGGCGTCGAAGAACGCCTGACAGTTGTCGACGATGACTCGTGCGGGGTCGAATCGTCGCAGGGTTTCCGCGACGTTGCGCCCGCAAATGCCGAAGTAATTGACGTACAGCAGCCAGTCGTCGGCGTCCGGTTGCGCGTCCACGACGCGCAATGACTCGTCCAGCGCGTAACGCCGAACCGGGATATTCGCCATGGCCGGCGGTTCCAACATGCAATCGCAGATGTACCACGGCAGCCAGAGCGCGGCGGGACGACCGGCACGCAACAAGGCCAGCAAGGCGGCGCGCGCCGACTGATAGCGCCGGGCGCGGCGATGAAATTCGCTTTCACCGCGCGCAAGCTCCAACTCGAAATAGCCGCCGATGGCGGGGAGCGGGGCGGACATCGTCAGGCGACCTTTTCACCGACGTGGATGTGGTCGTCGTCCCCGGATCGTTTTCGCAACCAGTCCCGAATATCGTCGGCGTCGTTCCACATCAGCACGTCGAGAATGGAAAGGTTCGGCTCGAAAACGTAAGGGGCGCAGTCGTAAACGAGGTCGTTCATTTCGGTGAAAGCCAGTTCGACGCCCGCCGCTTTCCATTCCTCCGGCCTGAATATCCCGCGGCCGCCGGGAAGGTTCAGATAGCTGTCGACGCCAAGCTGTTGCGCGATTCGCAACGACCATTGGCCGGCATGTTCGATGCCGCCGAGGTCGAGTCCGAGACGCGAACAAGGCTCCAGCGCGGTCGCGATGTCCAACCTTTCGGCGCTCGCGCGCAGGCTGGCGAGGTTGAAATCGACGAGGCGATCCGAGTCGACGCGGGAGAACGCGTCACGCACCAGATCCACGACTTGCCCGTAATGTGGCGCGTGCCTGCGATAGTGCTGTAATTGCGCCAGCAGTTTGTGTTTCGACGCTTCGAGGTCGGCCAGCCGGATTTCATTGACAGGCGTCGTGTGAGGCGCCTTCTTCACCGGCAAGGTGAAGTAATGCCAGCCGTGTTCGGGATGTTGGATGCGGTTGCGATTCATCCAACTCAGTTTCGTGTACTGCACGATGTCGAGCGCCACCCAGCGATCCACCCGCGCCATCAGCTCGAAATAGCCGATGTACGGAAAAGGGTAGGGCTGCATCACTGCCAACCTCGTCGAACGCGGGTGCATGAACTCGAGTTTCATGGCGTTCGATTTCATGTCTGGATGAACAACGCTCCGCCGGTGAAAAACGCGCATTGGCATTGGCGGCGCTGGAGAAATTCGTCGGCGGCGCGGCGCGGGCCGTCGCCGTAAGGCCATTTGTAGTCGTCGACCACTATCCAGCCGCCCGGTTGGACGAGTTCCGCCCATGCGGCCATGTCGTTGCGAACGTTTTCGTACTCGTGATTTCCGTCGATGTGCAGCACGGCGATGTGCCCCGAATAGCGCGTTTCACCGAATTCCGCCGTTTCCACGACCGTGCCGCGCCGGTAAACCTGTGCCGCTTCCAGCGAGGGGAGGCGGAGATAATTGACCGTGCCCTGCGCATAGGGCAGCAGGTTGATTTGGAACGCCGTCAGCACTTCCTCGAAGTCGCGCTGGCTCGACGTGCTGTCGACCCATTCGGTTTTTTGCGGCAGGAATTCCGACGACCACGGATCGACGCACAACAACGCGCCTCTTGCGTATAAACCGGCTAGCCGCGACAACACGAAGGCGGATTTGCCGAACAGGCAGCCGATTTCCACCATGTCGCCTTCCGGCGCGTAACGGAAAATTTCGCACAGCGCTCGTATCTTCTGATGGTCGCAAGAGCCGGGGATGTTCTCGGAATGATGAAAGAGGGCGGCGATTTCCAGCGCGGAGACCATGCTTATGGGCAAAGAGCGCGCCGCGACGGGCAACGGGTCGGCGCAGAGCGACGCGGCAAAATCCTTCGCCCGGCGGTAGGGCGCGGCATCGTTTTCGACCGGTGGGGTCGCCGGTTCCAAATCAACCTGCGCAAAGGCTTCCCTGAGCCAGCGGTTGAGATAGTTCCACACCACCGGATTGGGGGTGAAAACCGTGTCGATTTTGAGTTCGTCGATGGCGCGGCTCATTTCATCGACAAAATCGGGCGCGGTGACGTATGGCAGGGAAACCCACTCCGGATAGTTGGCGCGGGCGGGGTCGTAACCTAGCGACGACGAGCCAATCACGCGGCGTCCTTCTTCCCGCGCCCGGGCAAGATACGCCAGCGCTTTGGGCATTCCCGCCGGGAAAACGAGTACGGCGGTGCCGTCCGCCGCGCAGTCGTCGTGAGTCATGCCGCCCCCTCCATGCAAACGGCCGATTGCGCGAGCACCCGGCAAATGCGGTCGACCGTGTCGAGGCGCAGCCCCGGATAGATCGGCAGGCACAACACGCGCGCGGCGATGTCGTGCGCGACGCGCAAGTTTCGCGGTCGTGCCGAGTGCAGGCCGCGATACATCGGAAATTCGGAAATCAGCGGATAAAAATACTTGCGCGCGTAAATGCCTTCCGCCTTGAGGCGCTCGTCGAGTTCGTCGCGGCTGAGGGGATGGTCGGGTCTGACGAAGATTGGGCAGTAGGCGTGATTCCACTTCACGCCATGCGGGACGCGCAGCGTTTCCAGCGTCGGCACGTCCTTCAGGTGTTCCATGTAGCGGGCGAAAATCGCCTTGCGCGCCGCGAGCGCCGCGTCGATGTGCTTGAGTTGCAGCAAGCCAAGCGAGGCGGCGAACTCGTTCATCTTGCCGTTGATGCCGGGGGCGACCACGGTGGTTTCGTCGGCGAAGCCGAAGTTTTTCAGGAAGTCGATGCGGCGTTTGAGCTTGGCGTCAGGGCAGACGATGGCGCCGCCTTCGAAGGTGTTGTAGACCTTGGTGGCGTGGAAACTGAGGATGGTGAGGTCGCCGTTCGCCAGAATGCTTTTGCCGTCTCGCTGGACGCCGAAAGCGTGCGCGGCGTCGTAGATCACTTTCAGGCCGTAGCTGTCGGCGATGCGGCCGATGCTTTCGGTGTCGCAGGGAATGCCGTAGCAATGCACGGGCAGAATGGCGCTGGTGGCGGGGGTGATGGCTTCCTCGATGCGCGCCGGGTCGAGGTTGCGTGTGTCGGGGTCGATGTCGACGAATACGGGCTTCAAGCCGTTCCACAGCAGCGAATGCGAGGTGGCGACGAAGGAATAGGGCGTGGTGATGACCTCGCCCGAAATGCGCAGCGCCTGTAAGGCGGTAATCAACGCCAGCGTGCCGTTAGCGAACAGGCTCAGGTGCTCGACACCGAGGTAGCGCGCCAGTTCCTGTTCCAACGCCTCATGGAAGCGTCCGCCGTTGGTCAGCCAGCGGCTCGCCCATATCTCCTCCAGATAGGGGACGAATTCCTCCAGCGGCGGCAACAACGGCCGAGTGACGTAGATATTTTTGCGTGGTGAGAGCATTTCGGCGCGCCTGAAGTGCCGGAATATGAAACGAGACTATGCCTTGCAAAAAACGGGTACAAGGAACTAGATAACGTTTTGCTATGTGTTCGCCATCACTGCGGCGACTCGATTTCGCCGTTTCCCGGCAGCATTTCGACGAGAGTCTGGCGGATGGCAGCCTGTGCGGGCGGGATTGCCGCGACGGCGCTTTCGAGGACGGCGATAGCCTCGTCGTCGTTGCCGGTTTCGAACAGGCTTTGCGCCAACGCCGGGTAAGCGGCCCAAAGGTCGGGTTGGTTTGCCAGCGCGTCGCGCAGATATTGCGCGCCGAGTTCGGGGTTGCCCGCTTTCAGGAACGTCTCGCCCAGCGCCGCTTTCAGGTCGGCGCGTTCCGGCGCCAGCGTCTGGGCTTGGGAGATGAAATCCTGCGCGCCGTCGGCGAGTCCGAAACCGGCGCAGACGATGGCCATCCAAGCCGGAGGGAGCGGGTCTTGCGGGTAGCGGTAGAGCAACTCGGAAAAAATCGCCGCCGCTTGTTCGAGGCAATCGCGATGCACCGCCTCGATGCCCCGACCGAGCAGCCTTTCGAATTCGCTCACCGGGTCGGACGGCGCGTCCTCGCCGGTGAAAACCGCCTGCGCGACGGCAAGTTGCGGCGCGCGGTTCTCGACCGTTTGCTCCGGCGGCAAGCTGGCGACGTTGGCGTTTTCTCCCGCCGCCACCATGGCGAATCGCTCGCGCTTGGGCGCGTGATAGCGGGTTATGGCGCAAACGGAGTCGTAGAAGGCGATGCTGGCGACTTCCTCGCGATACAGGGACAGAAACGGAATGGCGTCCGTTCCGGCTTTGGGAGCCTGTCCCGTCGAATAATCGCCGTTGATGCCGTCGACCATGCGTTTGAAGAATTCGATGGCGCTGTCGTGTCTGCCCAGAGCGCCTCCGTATTCGAGCCAATAGGAAGTCTGCAAATCCTCGACGATATAGACCCCGCCGGGTTTGAGCTTTTTGAACAGATTGAGAAACGTGGAGACGATGTCTCCCTGCATGTGGGAGCCGTCGTCGAGGACGACGTCGAAACGGGTGTCGCGGAAGATGGCATTGACGAATTCGAGGTCGGTGGCGCTGCCGAGATGAAATTGGATGCCGTCGCTGAACTTCAGCGTCAGGCAGGCGAGGTTGATGTCCATGCCGTGGATTTCCGACCCCGGCGGCAGATATTTTTTCCATATCTCCAGCGACCCGCCGTTCTGCACCCCGATTTCCAGCAGCGTCAGCGGTCGTCCGGCCTCGATCCGCGCTTGCAGGATGAGGTCGTAGATGAACGGGAATTGCGTCCACTTGTGGGAAACCAATCCATGGTGGTTGCGATAAACGTCGAGGTAGGGCTGTTTGCGCCAGGGGGTGGTGCTTGCCATCTCCATGATTTCTCCGGCGGTCGAACGGAATCAGGCGGCGCGACCGTAGTCGAGCCGCAAAACGTAGGGGAGCGCATATCGGCACGCCTGAAGTGCCTGAATATGAAATGAGACTAGGCGCGTACTAAGTCACGGGCAAGGAAATAGGTAACGGTTGGGGGTGGTTTGAAATGTGTTCGCATAATGAGTCATGTTTACAAACATCATAAAAATATATGCAAAAACTTAAATGAATATATGATTACGTCTTGATGGCGCATTATCGCGCTCCGATTCGTTTATTCCTTTGACGGAATGTTTTTGGGAGGCTATGCTTGAGATGACTTGGGACGTTGAGTACACGGACGAGTTCGAGGCTTGGTGGGAAAGCCTGACGTTGAGCGAACAAACGGCCATTGAGGGATCGGTCGAACTGTTGATGGCGCTTGGGCCGAATTTGGGCTTCCCTGATAGCAGCGGGATAAAAGGATCGAAGCATTCGCACATGCGCGAGTTGCGGACACAGTTCTCCGGGCGGCCTTATCGGACGCTGTACGCATTCGATCCTCGTCGTTCCGCGATTTTGCTCATTGGCGGAGACAAAACCGGTGACGATCGCTGGTACAAAACCTACGTGCCCATTGCGGACAGACTGTATGACGAACATTTGGAACAACTTCGCAAAGAGGGATTGATAAATGGCTAAGAAATTTTCCGAACTCGTGGCAAAGATGCCGCCAGAGGCACAGGAGAGGGCACATGCGTGGGCGCAGGCCAGACTGGCCGAAATGCGCCTCGACGAACTGCGTCAGGCGCGCGGGTTGTCGCAGAAGGAGGTCGCCGAGACCTTGCACATCCAGCAACCCGCCGTCGCCAAGCTCGAAAAGCGCACGGATATATATATCTCGACCCTGCGCAAATACGTCGAGGCCATGGGCGGCGAACTCGAAATCATCGCGCGCTTCCCGGATCGGGCGGTGAAGTTCAACAATTTCAGCGATCTGGAGCCGGTGCGCTGAGACGTTTCTCGCACCACCGCCGCCACATGCCGCGAAAGGCTTCTTCTAGATTTTTCGCCATCAGCGGGGCGTCGAGCAGCGGGCTGGCGAGCATTCGCTCGCGCAGGTTGGCGCGTAGCGCCTTCAAACGCTCGTGGTCGCGCGCCAGTTTTACTGCGATGTCTACGTAATCGTCGGCGCTTTTCGCCACCAATTCTTGCAGGCCGACGTTTTCCAGAATCGCTTTGCCCATGCGGGCGGAGAGATGTTCGCCCGGCAAGGTCACGAAGGGCACGCCCATCCAGATCGAGTCGTAACCGGTGGTGCCGCCGTTGAAGGGGAAGGGGTCGAGGCCGAGGTCGATTTCGTTGTAGCTGTCGAAATACTTTTGCCGCGCCACGTAGCCGCGAAACTCCACCTGATCGGGGTTGGCGCCGTGGCGCTCGAAACGGCTGCGGAAGTATTTGATGGTGGCGTCGTCCTTGCCGCCGATGGCGACCAGCACCAGACGCGCTTCCGGCACGGCGTTGAGGATGTGGCTCCACAGTTCGATGGTGTGCACGCTCGCTTTGCGGAAGTGGTTGAGGCAGGCGAAGGTGAATGGCTTGTCGCTGCGCTCGCAGGGCAGACCGGGTTGGACGGCGACGTTCGCGATGTTTTCGCGCACGCCGTAGCAGTGCGGCAGCGGCCACGGGGTTTCCGAGCACCATACGCCGCGCTCCAGCACCTCGTCGGGCGGCACGAGGACGTAATCCGTCGCCGTCATGCCGCTGGTGCCGGGAAAGCCGAGCCATCCCGCCACGATGGGGGCGGGTTTGCGGGCGATGGCGCCGGTGCGTCCGTTGTCGGTGAAGCCGTTCAGGTCGACGAGGATGTCGATTTCGTCGCCTTCGACGAGGTCGGCGAAGGCGTCGTCGCCGATGCCGGCGACGGTGCGCCAATGGTCGGCGCACGGCTTGATTTGCCGGGTGATGGCGTCCTCCTCGGTGAAGTTGTAATACACGAAGATCTCCAGCGCTTCGTGGTCGAGATGGGGCATGAACGGCTGCACGAAGGCCGCCACCGGGTGTTGGCGCAGGTCGGACGACACCCAACCGATTTTCAGCCGCCGTTCCGGGTTGCGGTCGCGGGTGGCGAAATCGTTGTCGCGTTTCAGCGCCCGCAGGCACAGTTCGTCCATGCGGCGCGCCATGGCGAGGATGTCCGCCGCGCTTTCCGACGACGAACTCAACATCACCCACAGCGCCTTGCTGTAAATGCCGCGATTGGTGGGGGCGATTTTCAGACAGCGCTCGACGAGTTCCATCGCTTCGTCGTGGCGCCCCTGATCGTCGTACCAAGTGGTCAGGTTCATCAGCGCGTAGAGGTTGTCGGGTTCCTTGTCGAGGATGGCGTTCGCGGCCTTGCGCACGTTTTCGCTCTCGCCGCTGCGGGCGTAGGTCATCAACAGGGCGTTCCACGCCGCGAGGTTGTCCGGGTTGCGCTCGACCGCCATTTCGAGGTTTTCGCGCGCCATCGGCGTCCAATACTTCAGCGTGAACAGGGTGCCGAGTTTTTCGAGTATCCAGTCCTCCGGCATGCCGAGGCGGTGGCACTCCTCCATGGCGTCGATGGCGGCGAGCGCGTTGCCCGACATGACGAGCGCGACGGCGAGCTTGGCGCGATAGTCGACGTTGTCGGGGGCAGTTTCTGCCGCCTGTGCGTAAAATTTTGCCGCTTCGCGGGTGTTGCCGTGTCCCCAAGCGACGTCGCCCGCCAGCGCCTGCGTGGTCGCGGCGTCGGGCGCCAGTTCCTGCAGGCGGCGCAGCGCGTCGTCTGCCTTGTCCAGTTGGTTTCTGTCTACATAGAGATGGGCGAGCGACAGCCACGCGTCCGCGAAGCGCGGCGCCAGCGCGGTGGCTTTCTGCAGCGCCGGCAGCGCTTCGTCGAGTTCGCCGAGGTGCTGGCAAGCCAGCCCCAACAGGCAAAAGTGCGCCCCTTGCGGATGCGGCAGACGCACGACTTCCTGCAACACGGCCTTGGCCTTGTGCCAGTCGCCGGCCTTGACGTAGCCGCCGGAGAGCGCGCACAGCACGTTGGCGTCTCTGGGCGCGAGGCGGCGGGCGGCTTGCAGGTGGGCGAGTCCTTCCTGTATCTGGCCGAGCCGGGCGAGGGTTTCGCCGAGCTTTTGCCGGTAGGCGACGTTGTCCGGCTGCAATTCCGCCGCTTGCGCGAAAAAGGTGGCGGCGGTGTCGTCCTGCCCGATGTTCGCGGCCACCAGACCGAGTCCGTACCAACCCTTGTGCGCCGCGGGGGCAAGCGTCACCGCTTCCTCGAACAGCGCGCCGGCGCTGGCGTGGTCGTGTTTGTCGAGCGCCTTTTCGGCGCGCTTGAGCAAATGGTTCAGCTTGACGGACACGCGGCTCTCCCTTTTTTCGCCATGCTTTTGTAATGGTTGCAAGCCTCGCCATTGGCGCGGCTTTCGGCAAGGGCAGCAATTCACGGATTCGTTAAATTCGTCACCCTCGGCGCGATTCCGGGCGGCGGGCATATCCGCTTGGCACGCTATGTGCTCATCAGGGGGCGAAGCAACGGAAATCCGGCAAGGAGCCGGAGGAGAAAACAAAATGCCACAAGTCATCAACACCAACATTCAGTCGCTGAACGCGCAACGCAACCTCAACACCTCGCAGGGGTCGCTGACCACCGCGCTGCAACGGCTCTCGTCCGGCCTGCGGGTCAACAGCTCCAAGGACGACGCCGCCGGTTTGGCGGTGGCGGAGAAAATGAACGCGCAGGCGCGCGGCATGACGGTCGCCATCCGCAACGCCAACGACGGCATTTCGCTGGCGCAGACCGCCGAGGCGGGGATGAACGTCATCAGCGAACACCTGCAACGGATGCGCGAACTGGCGGTGCAGGCGGCTTCCGGTCAGTATGATTCCGACAACCGCGCCGCGCTGGATACCGAATTTCAGGAACTGCGCTCGGAAATCGACCGCGTCATCAGTGCCACCAACTTCAACGGACAGAAACTGCTCGACGGCACCTTCTCCAACGGCATCACCTTCCAGGTGGGGCCGACGACGACGGCGGAATCGCAAATCGCGGTGAGCATCGGGCAAATCATCGTCAACAACCTTGCCAGCATTTCCGGCGCGACCGGCAGCAACGCGCTCTCCGAGATGAGCAAGCTCGACGGCATCATCAATCAGATCAACACCAATCGAGCCTCGTTGGGCGCCATCCAGAACCGTTTCGAGGGCGTGCTGACGCAATTGGCCTCGGCGCACGAAGCGACCACCGCCTCGCGCAGCCGCATCATGGACGCCGACTACGCGGCCGAGACCGCCGCGCTGGCGCGGGCGCAGGTGCTGCAACAGGCCGGGGTGGCGATGCTGACGCAGGCGAACGCCTTGCCGCAGAACGTGTTGAGTCTGTTGCAGGGGTAATGGCGGTGGGGTTCGGGCGGTCGTGGTTTGGGCAAATAATTATTTGCCCCTACAAAAACCGCCATGAACCACGAACTGTAGGGGCGAATGATTATTCGCCCTTGACGCCGCCCGACCCGGCCTACCCCGGGGCGGGCGCCTTTGTTTGTCGTGACGTTTTTCACGTCGCATTGTGGAAAACCACGATTCCGGACACAAAAACCGCTCGCGGGCTAAAGAAATTTGTTCGGTCGCCGTTACAGCATCCAAGCAGACGAGCAGCGGACACCATCGAAGCCTCGGGTAGTCGTCCAACGTTCCGCTCTGACTCGAACAAGGTCTACCCTGAAGGAGAACCAAAATGGCACAAATCATCAACACCAACATCTCGTCGCTGAACGCGCAACGCAATCTGAACACTTCGCAAGGTTCGTTGAACACCGCGCTGCAACGCCTGTCCTCCGGCTTGCGCATCAACAGCTCCAAGGACGACGCCGCCGGTTTGGCCGTGGCCGAAAAAATGAACGCCCAGTCGCGCGGCATGACCGTCGCGATCCGCAACGCCAACGACGGTCTGTCGCTGGCGCAAACCGCCGAAGCCGGCATGAACGTCATCGGCGAACACCTGCAACGGATGCGCGAACTGGCGGTGCAAGCGGCTTCCGGCCAATACGACTCCGACAACCGCGACGCGCTCAATACCGAATACCAGCAACTGGCGTCCGAAATCAACCGCGTCATCAGCGCCACCAACTTCAACGGCAAGCAACTGTTGAACGGCAATTTCGCCAGCGGCGTCACCTTCCAGGTCGGCGCGACCACCACGGGCGAATCGCAAATCGCCATCTCGATCGCCAATGTCTCCGTGGCCGCGGGTTCGTTGTCCGGTTCTACCGGGGCGAACGCTTTGAGCGAAATCTCCAAGCTCGACGCCGCCATTCAGAGCATCAACACCAACCGCGCTTCGTTGGGCGCCATCCAGAACCGGTTCGAAGGCGTGCTGACGCAGTTGTCCGCCGCGCATGAAAACACCGAATCGGCACGCAGCCGCATCATGGACGCCGACTACGCCGAAGAAACCTCGAAGCTGGCGCGCGCTCAGGTGCTGCAACAAGCGGGCGTGGCGATGCTCTCGCAGGCCAACGCGCTGCCGCAGAACGTGTTGTCGCTGTTGAGATAACGGTCACGGCGGTTTGCAGCCGTAACGAGTAGGGTGGGAGCGTCGGCAATCGGGCGACGCTCCCTTCCGCCACATCAGAGAGAGCCGAATCGTGGTCATCAATACTATAAGCACCACAGTCGCGGGGCAGGCAACGCCTTACCGCGCGCCGGCTACCGCGTCGACGCCCGCGACACCGGATAGCGGCACCGCCGCGAGCGTTCCCGAGCAGCGTCAACCGAGTCGGGCCGAACAGGTCAGCGATGCGGTGCGCGCCGCGAACGAAAAAGAACTGGAGCAGGCGGTCGAGGAGAGCGTGGAGAAGATCAACGACTTCATCAGCCCTTACGTGACCGCGCTGCAATTCTCCGTCGACAAAGAGGCGGGGAAATTCGTCGTCAAGGTGATGGACACCGAGACGAAAGAGGTCATCAAGCAGTTTCCGTCCGACAAGATTCTCGCCATCGCCAAGGCGTTGTCGGAAGCGATGGAGAAACCGGAAGGACTGCTGGTGGAACAGGAAGCATGACGCCGAAGCACACGAACGGCCCGCGTCGGCGGGACTCGGCGTCGTTGGAATTTGATTAGGGGGAGAACGACATGGCAACCGTCAGCTCAACCTGGAGCTCGCTCGGAGTGGGGTCCGGACTGGATCTCGAATCGCTGGTCACCGGCTTGATGAACGTCGAGCGCCAGCCGCTCGAAACGCTCAAGACGCAGCTCTCCTCCTACAACACCAAGATTTCCGCGCTCGGCACGCTGACCAGCAAGTTGTCGGCGCTGCAAACGGCGGCGAAGAATTTGCAGCCGGCGACGCTGCAAACGGCGCTCGACAAGTTCGGCACCTTCACCGGCAAGGTCGGCAACGAAAGCGTGGCGGGGGTCGAGGCCGGAACCGGCGCGATCGCCGGCAGCTACAGCCTCGAAGTGTCGCAACTGGCGACGGCGCAAAAGACCAGCCTTAAGGGTCTCGACGCCAGTCAGCAACTCGACATCACCGTCGGCGGGACGACTTACAACTTCACTGCGGCCAGCAACACGCTGGAGTCGATGGCCAACGCCGTGAACAGTTCCGACTCCGGTATCTCCGCCACGGTGGTCAACGACGGCAGTGGCAATCAATATCTGGTGCTGACCGGCAAGGAAGGCGCGAGCAACAACTTCACCGTCAGCGGCGGCGCCACGACCGGCGCAACGGAAACGACGATACAGAACGCGCAGAGTGCGCAATTCAAGCTCGACGGCATCAGCATCACCAGCGAATCGAACACGGTGAAGGACGCCGTCGCCGGCGTGACCCTGAACCTGAAGGCGACCAACGCCGGTTCGCCGACGACGGTTTCGGTGACCGCCGACTACGGCGACAAGATCAAGGAAAGTCTCAACGCCTTCGTCACGGCGTTCAACGCCGTGGTGTCGAGCGTCAAATCGCTCGGCTCCTACGATTCCGAAACCGGCGAGGCGGGCACCCTGAACGGCCATCGCGTGCTGCGCGAAACCCAGACCGCGCTGCGCAGCCTGGTCAACGAACAAAGCGCCAGCGGCCTGTCGCTCAACTCGCTCGGCATCACCTTCACCTCGGACGGCACGCTGTCGCTGGACGCCGACAAGCTCGCCAAGGCGGTGGCGAACGATCCGGCGGCGGTGGCGAATTTCACCAGCGAAATCGGCTCGCGCTTCAACAGCGGCGTCGACAAGCTCATCACCACCGGTGGGACGGTGCAATCGGCCACCGACAGCCTGAAGACCAGCGTCACCAATCTGGAAAAACGCCAGACGGCGTTGGAAACGCGGCTGGAATCGGTGGAGGCGCGCTATCGCTCGCAGTTCAGCGCCCTCGATACGCTGATGGCGAGCATGAATTCGACCAGTTCGTACCTGACGCAACAACTGGCGTCGCTGAGCAGCAGCAGTTCGTAACGGACTGGAAACGAGCCGGCCGCAGGGCGCGGCCGGCAACGAGGGAGAAGCAGTCATGTTTGGCAGCCATACCAATCCGGCGCGCGAGTACGCGCAGCTCGGGCGCGAGTCCGATATCGTCACCGCCAGTCCGCACCGGCTGATCGTGCTGTTGTTCGAGGGCGCCGAGACGGCGATCAACGTCGCCAAAGTGCACGCGGAGCATGGGCGCATCGCCGAGCGCGGCACGAGCATCTCCAAGGCCATCGACATCATCAACAACGGACTCAAGGTGAGTCTGGACATGCGGCAGGGGGAACTCGCCGTGCGTCTGGCCTCTCTGTACGACTACATGGTCGCGCGGCTGCTGTACGCGAACATGAAGAACGACCTCGACGCCATGCAGGAAGTGCTCAAACTGCTCGGCGAAATCCACGAGGCGTGGAATCAGATCGATCCCGACAAGCAGAAAAAATGATGCCTCCCGATAAAATTTGTTCGTATCAGGCGCTCGCGCAGGCGATCGCCGAATTGCGCGCGCTCACCGCCGAGGGCCGTTGGGAAGAAGCGGCCCGGGTGATGAGTTCGCTCGCCGAGCGTGCGCGTGAGTTGCCCGCCGCCGACGTGTCCGACCGCGACGCCATCGAGGGCGCGCTCTCCATCCTCGCTCGCCTCACCGAACAGGTGCGTCCGCTGCACGACGACCCGAAGCAGTTGCTGTTGGTGATGGAAGCGGAGACGGACTGATGAATTTCGACGAACTCAGTCTGGTGGATCGCGTCGCGCTTTACGTGTTGCCGGCGCTGCTTTCGCAGCCGGAGGCTCGAAAGACGTTGAGCAGCAAGACGATCATCCACGAGGCGCGTCAAATCGCCGAAACGTTCGTCGCCGGCGCGATGCTCGTCGAAGCGGAGGAAAAACGCGATTGAGCGCCGCCGGCGCGCGTCGTCACAGGCCGCGCTGCTCCATGAGATAGGTGATGGCTTCGATGGAATCCGCCTGCACGGTGGCGGTGAAGTCGGCCAGTTCTTCTTCGTAGTTGCCGATCAGCACCGCGAGCACTTCCAATTCGTCGCTCTCCGGCGAGCCCGGCTCGGCTTCCCACAGTTCGTCCACGCGCGCGAGGGCGGCGTTGTAGTCGTCCTCGGTGTGGATGGGTTTGACGTTTATCATCGTTGGGTCTCTGTTGGAGATGGGTCACGTTTGTCTACGACATTTGACACGGGAAGTTGAGCGTCGAATTCGTGATAAATTCTCGAACCGCAGCAAATTGGCTGGAATAATCGCGCGGTTCGCATCTAGCGGGAACACGCTGCCGGCGTGGGTGTCCTAAATAAGTACCAAGCGTGAAATGGGTTTCGGGGCGAACGCTTCCCCGAAAGTCGCGCCCGGAGATCGAACCACGGAGGAAAAACGACCATGATGGCACCATGCCGCAACAGTTACATTTTTTGTCATGTCGCTGAATTTTATTGGCCTTATAATTCTGTAAATACTACCAGTAACATTTTTGACGGCTCGCGACAGGGGTCGCGGTACGACAAACCAGACAACTGCAACTAAGGGGGGTTGTAGCCATGCCGGAAGTAGTAAAACCACGGAGAGGACGTCCGCCCTATACGCGACCCGTGAAGCAAATGGTTTCGCTGCGTATGGACATCGACGTGCTGGAAGGTCTGCGCGCCACCGGAAAAGGGTGGCAGACGCGGATCAACGCCATCATGCGCGACTGGCTCAAAAGCCAGCCGCCGGAATCCTGAACGGGCGTCGCCCGTCCGGTTTTCCAGATTCGTCCGTCGCGTAAGCGACAGCCGTACAGCAAGGCAAGAGGGGTTTCCTCTCTTGCCTTTTTGTTTTTGCCCGCGCGGCTGAATTCGGCTGCATCCAGATTTGTTGTCGGCATTGCCGTTTTATGCCAAAAGCCTCGTCAGTTTTTTTTACACCTTAGCGCTTCGTTTGCGCGCCGTTACGGCCAAATCGTGGCTAAAGCAATGAATCGTCAGTGTATTTCATGCGAATAAATGCGCGGCACGGAATATGCTTAATCAGGGCGTCGAATAATTTATCGTTTAAGTATTGAAAGAAATCATGAACAAAAAATCCCTTCCCCTCGCTTTGGTTCTTGTGCTGGCGTCGAGCGCCGCGCAGGCCACGCTGGTGACGTTCGGCGTTCCCGGCGACGACCGTTACGGCGGCTCCGCCGCGCCTTACTTTTCGACCGCCAGATACGTTCAGGACGGGCGCACGTTCATCACGACCTTTCTCGACGTGTCGGCCGGGTGCGAACAATACGCGAACGCCTGCCCATTGCTGAAACCCTCCGGTTACGACAACGTCGCCGCGCTTACTCCCGATTCCACGGTCGCAATTAACTGGGGCGGCGGGCCGGGGATGAGTTTCGAGTACATCCTCGACGGCGTCGGCGGCACCTTCGACCTCACCTCTTTCTCCGTCGCTTCCGCGTGGGGCACGCAAACCCTGTACTTCTACGGTTTCGGCGCCGACGGGCAACTGCTCTATGAAGACAGCGCCCTCGTGGGGTTGGATGCGGTATTGGAAGAATTGAACTGGGACAACATCTCGCGCTTCGTCGTAGAGAAGGGCGGCGACATCGTCTACGACCCCGACTTTTATGCCGCGGGGGATTGGGGCGAACAATTCGTCCTCGGCGCTCTGGTGATCAATGAAAACGACCATCCGCTGCCCGAGCCGGGCGTGTTGGCGCTGCTTGGCGTCGGTCTGGCCGGGTTCGGTCTGAGCCGCCGCCGCAAGACGGCCTGAGTTTGTAAATTTTTCCGACAAGACGGCTTGTCGGGTCGGCTCGACGAACGGGAAGGCATCGCCTTCCCGTTTTATTCGATGCGCGTAATTTGTCACATGCCGCCAATGGTGTCGTATGTTCCTTATGGTGGACGGCTTGCGTGGCGCGCTGCGGCGGTTTTTCACAGAAAAGTGTCGGGTTTTTTTACAAGTTTTTTGCGACCCGGTTTTGATTCTGCTGAGTGCGCCTTAAAGGGTTGAATAATTTCGCAATTTTTATGACTGTTTTCGAGGCACGGATTATGCTTTTAAAGCTCGTCTTAGTGTGTGCCTTGTTTTACAGGATTATCGACATGAACAAGAAACTGTGTCTGTTCGCCCTGCCTGCGTTGTTCTGCATGGGTGTTGCCCAAGCCGACGATGCCTTCGTGGTCAATTTCGAAAACGGCAGCGCCGCTCCATATTTCACGTACGACACCAATATGGTCGGTATCGTCGATGGCGCCGGGCAGGATACCTCCAGTGGCTTTTACGCCGTGGGCGGGTATTCGGAAGGTTCGAACGTCGCGTACCCATACATGGAAAATCAGCCGTCGGTCTTCAACTACGTTTATGGCGACGCTTTCGACCTCAATTCTTTCGTGCTTGGCAACGTGTGGTCGGACAACGTCACCTACACCATCGAAGGCTTCAAGGATGGCGCCAAGGTCGCTACGGATGTGGTCGTGACCTTTACGGATACCGCTGCGCATCTGGTGACCTTCGACAGTTCGTGGCAGAACATCGACTCGTTCTCGATCAGTTTCGTCAATAACTCGGATGTTTTCCCGCCGAACTGGGCGCCTTCCGGCGGTCACTGGGCGCTGGACGACATCTCTGCGGTCGCGGTTCCCGAACCCGAAACCTACGCCATGCTGTTGGCCGGTTTGGCGGTGGTCGGCGCAGTGGCGCGTCGCCGTCGTCGTGCCTGAATCTGAAGATTCGTTTCACAGACAAAGCCCCCGATTTTCGGGGGCTTTTCTTTTGGCGCGGGCTTTTTCAGGGTCTGGCGGCTTCCAGCCAGTTGCGCGCCACTTCCACCATGCGGTTGGCGAAGCCCCATTCGTTGTCGAACCATACGAACAGATTCACCATGCGCGGCCCGCAGGCGCGCGTCTGACTGCCGTCGACGATGGCCGAGTGCGGGTCGTGGTTGAAGTCGATTGAGGCGTGCGGCGCGTCCGACCAGTCGATGAGGCCACGGTAGGAGCCTTGCGCCGCCGCGCGCAGCAGGTCGTTGATCCGCTCGGCGCTGACGTCGGCGCGCAGGGTGAGCACCATGTCGATGGCTGAGACGTTGTGGGTCGGGACGCGAATCGCCTTGGCCTCGACCCGGCCGGCCAATTCCGGCAACAGCCGTTCGACGCCGCGCGCCAGCCCGGTCGCCACCGGAATGATCGACTGCATCGCCGAGCGCGTGCGCGCGAGTTCCGGGTGATGGTAGCCGTCGATCAGCGGCTGGTCGTTCATCGCCGAGTGCAGGGTGGTGAGCAGCGCCCGTTCAATGCCGACTTCCTCCTGCAACAGCGCCAGCACCGGCACCACCGCGTTGGTGGTGCAGGAAGCGGCGGAAACCAGTCGCACGCTTTCGTCCAGCGTCGTGCGGCTGACGCCGTGCACCACCGTGGCGTCGACGTCCTGCGCGTGCGCGCCGGGGTTGGAGAGCAGCAGCCGTGGGCAGCCGGCGTCGAGAAAGCGTTGCAACTGCTCGCGCACGGTGTAACGCCCCGAACATTCGACGACGAGATCCAGTCCCAACGCGCGCCAATCGACGCCCTCCGGCGTCTGCGCGTGCGTGACCGCGATACGTCGCCCTTCGAGCAACAAATCGTCGCCATCGACCGCGACCGTACCCGGAAAGCGTCCATGCGTGGAGTCGAAGCGCGTCAGATGCGCGACGCTGGCGAGTCCGGCCGGTTCATTGATCGCCACCACCTCCAGCACGTCAGTCAGCCCGACCTCATGAATGGCGCGCACGAAGCAGCGCCCAATGCGGCCATAGCCGTTGACGGCGACACGAAACGGGCGCGAAGGCGTTGCACGGGACTCAGACACGGCAGGAACGCGTGAGGGGCGGAAAGCGCAAGGGGGTGCGATACGCACCCCCTTCAATATGGCTCCTCGACCAGGGCTCGAACCTGGGACCTGCGGATTAACAGTCCGTCGCTCTACCGACTGAGCTATCGAGGAATGGAGCCGCGCATTCTAAGGGCGGCGCCTTTTTCAGTCAAGAAAAGCGGTCACGATTCGGCCTTCGGAGCCTGTTCCAGCAAGGCTTTCATGCTCAGGCGAATCTTGCCGCGTTCGTCGGTGTCGAGCACTTTCACGCGCACGACTTGACCTTCCTTCACGTAGTCGGAGACGTTATTCACGCGCTCGTTGGCGATCTGCGAAATGTGCAGCAGACCGTCGCGGCCGGGCAGGATGTTGACGATGGCGCCGAAATCCAGCAGACGCTGCACGGTGCCTTCGTAGACCTTGCCGACTTCCACCTCGGCGGTGATTTCCTCGATGCGGCGCTTCGCTTCCTGCGCGCCCTCGGAACTGACGCTGGAGATGGTGACGCTGCCGTCATCCTCGATTTCGATGACGGTGCCGGTTTCTTCCTGCATGGCGCGGATGACCGAACCGCCCTTGCCGATGACGTCGCGGATTTTTTCCGGGTTGATCTTCAGCGTGATCATGCGCGGCGCGTATTCCGAGACTTCGCCACGCGCGCCTTCGATGGCTTGCTTCATCTTGGCGAGGATGTGGCGGCGGCCTTCGCCGGCTTGCGACAGGGCGACCTGCATGATTTCGCGCGTGATGCCCTGAATCTTGATGTCCATCTGCAGGGCGGTGACGCCGTTTTCGGTGCCCGCCACCTTGAAGTCCATGTCGCCGAGGTGATCTTCGTCGCCGAGGATGTCGGTGAGCACCGCGAAACGGTTGCCTTCCTTGATCAGACCCATGGCGATGCCGGCGACGTGCGCCTTGGTCGGCACGCCGGCGTCCATCAGGGCGAGCGAGCCGCCGCACACCGATGCCATCGACGAGGAGCCGTTCGACTCCATGATTTCGGAGACGAGGCGGATGGTGTAGGAGAAATCTTCCGGCTTCGGCAGCACCGCGAGCAGCGCCCGCTTGGCGAGGCGCCCGTGCCCGATTTCGCGGCGCTTGGTGCCGCCGAAACGGCCGGTTTCGCCGGTGGAGAAGGGCGGGAAGTTGTAGTGCAGCATGAAGTTTTCGCGGTACTCGCCGGCGATGGCGTCGATGATTTGCTCGTCGCGCCCGGTGCCGAGCGTGGCGACCACCAGCGCCTGCGTCTCGCCGCGCGTAAACAGCGCCGAGCCGTGGGTGCGCGGCAGCACACCGGTGCGGATGTCGATGGGGCGCACGGTGCGGGTGTCGCGGCCGTCGATGCGCGGCTCGCCGGCAAGGATGCGTCCGCGCACGATGCTGGCTTCGAGCGAAAAGAGGATTTCCTTGACGTCGTTCTCGGACGGGCTGTCCTCGGCGTCGGTGACCACCGCCGCCAGCGTCGCCTTTTCGATTTCCGCCAGACGCGTGGTGCGCGCCTGCTTGGCGGTGAGGGCGAAAGCCTGTTCGAGATCGGCGCGCGCCAGTTCGGTGACGCGGGCGATCAACGCCTCGTTCTTGGCCGGCGGTTGCCAGTCCCATTCCGGCTTGCCGGCGACTTCCACCAGTTCGTTGATGGCGCGGATGGCGTGTTGCGCCTGTTCATGGCCGAAAACGACCGCGCCGAGCATGACTTCCTCGGAAAGCTCCTGCGCTTCGGATTCCACCATCAACACCGCCGCTTCGGTGCCGGCGACGACAAGATTCAACTGGCTGGTCTGCAACTCGGTGGCGGTGGGGTTGAGGATGTACTGGCCGTTGGCGTAGCCGACGCGCGCCGCGCCGATGGGGCCGTTGAACGGCACGCCGGAAATCACCAGCGCCGCAGAGGCGGCGATCATCGCCGGGATGTCGGCGTCGACTTCGGGGTTCAGCGACAGCACGATGGCGATCACCTGCACCTCGTTGTAGAAGCCGTCCGGAAAGAGCGGACGAATCGGGCGGTCGATCAGGCGCGAAGTGAGCGTTTCCTTCTCGGTCGGACGGCCTTCGCGCTTGAAGAAGCCGCCGGGGATGCGACCGGCGGCGTAGAACTTCTCGACGTAATCGACGGTGAGCGGGAAGAAATCCTGCCCGGGGCGCACGTCGCGGGAAGCGCAGACCGAAGCGACGACGACGGTGTCGTCCATGTTGACGAGCACGGCGCCGCCGGCCTGACGGGCGATTTCGCCGGTTTCGAGCGTGACGGTGTGCGCGCCCCAGGCGAAGGTTTTTTTGGTTGCTGTAGGCAAGGTGAATTCCTTTATGCGTTAGTGCGGCGAACTACAACCGCGTGGGCCGACCTTGGCCCGAAAATAGACGAAAGCCGGGGCGCCCGTCGTGGGGCGCCCCGGCTTCCATGGATTCGGCCCGCGCGAGCGGGCGTCGTTGTGCCGATCACCGGGCGGGTTTACTTGCGCAGGCCCAGCCGTTCGATCAGCTTGCGGTAGCTCTCGGCGTTCCGGTCTTTCAGGTAGTCGAGGAGCTTGCGACGGTGGCTGACCATCTTGAGCAGGCCGCGGCGCGAGTGATGATCCTTGCCGTTGGCCTTGAAATGGTCGGTGAGTCCGTTGATGCGCGCGGTAAGGAGCGCAACTTGGACTTCCGGCGATCCGGTGTCGCCTTTGGCGCGTTGATACTCCGAGACGATTTGCGCCTTGGTTGCAATGTCGAGTGCCATCTGTGTCCTGCTCTTTTGGGTTCGGTTCGATGAAAGCGGCGAATTCTATCCCAATGTCGGGAGGAAGTTCAAGGAATGATCCCCGCCAAAGCGGTTTTGGTTAGGCGCATCATCCGTATGTTGTACTTTTACAGGAGCACGGAACCATGAAGCGCGTTTTCACCGCCCGGATGGCGCTGGCCGCCTCCGCCTGTCTGTTGGCCGCCGGTTGCGTACAGCCGCCGCCGACGCCGTCCGTCAACGTGTGCGATCCGAACTGTTCGGAGCGCCCCAGAGAACAAGTCAATCAGGATCTCAAACGTTTGCCGCCGGTCGACGGGCGTATCGCCGCGCTCGAAGAAGCGGCGCAGAACGATGCGCGCGCCGCGTACGACCTCGGATTGCGCTATCTGCGTGGCGACGGCATCGCCCGCGATGGTTTCAAGGGGGTGGTTTGGCTGCGCAAAGCGGGCGAGGGTGGCGACTTGCAGGCGCAAAAGGCGCTCGGCAGGCTCTATCTGACCGGATTCGCTGAACAAGGGCGCGACGCGCGCGAGGCGCAAACATGGTTGCAACTGGCCGCCGGACGGGGCGACAAGGAATCGGCCAAATTGCTCGCCGAAGCGGAAGCGGCGCGTCAATCGGAGGATGCAGAGTACAAATTCCTGCAAACCTGGCGACCGCTCATACAACAAATGTTATCGACGGATTATCCTTACTACGGCGACGGGCATGGACATGGAAACAGGCGTGGCCGTAGCCAAAGCCGGGAAGAAGCGATCAGCCCCGGCGCCGTTCGCGGTCGATAATAATTCAGGGAGTTCCACGATCATGAAACACGAAACGTTTTTCCGTTTGTCCGGCATCGTGACGAGCGTCGCTTTCATGGCGGGCTGTATCACGACGGGCACCGATTCCACCGCGGTGACGGGTTCGGCGGGCGGCGGCGCGAGCGTCGGCGCATCGTCGGGTCTGGAGCGTTGCGCCGAAACACTGGGCACGCTCGCCGTCGACGATGGGCGCAATTCGGACTGGATCGGGCAATTCGGCAGCAATACCGGTGTGACTTCCATCGAACCCTTGCTGCGGCTGGCGGTGCAGCAATCCAACTGTTTCGTCATCACCTCGATCGGCAATCAGCGCACCGACGACCGTCTGTCGAGCATCACCCAAAAGCAGCGCGAATCGGGCGAATACCGCGCCGGGTCGAAGCAGGAGAAAGGTCAGCGGGTCGCGGCGGATTATTTTCTCGAGCCTTCCATCATCATCAGCAACGAGTCGACCGGCGGCATCGGCAGCGCCTTGAGCGGCCTGTTGGGCGCCAAGAACCGCACGTTGGGCAATCTGGCGGGTAGCGTGGAATCGAAGGCGTCGGTGGTGACGCTTTCCTTGTTCGACATCCGCGCGGCGATACAGATTTCGGCCTCCGAGGGCAGTTCCACCGCGACCAACTTCGGCGCGGCTCTGGGCGCGTTTGGCACTTCGGCGGGCGGCACGCTGGACGGTTACACGAAAACGCCCGCAGGCAAGGCGACGGTGGCCGCTTTCGTCGACGCCTACAACAAGATGGTCGTCTCGTTGCGCAACTACAAGGCGCAGGACGTCAAAGGCGGTCTCGGAAAAGGCGGACGCCTGCAGGTCAACTGACCGGCGGCGCGGCGACGAGGCGCTTCGGCCACAGGCGCCCGTCGTCCTTCCATTGCGCGAGGCCGAGAAAGCCGCTCGCGCCATAAAGACGCACGCAAGCGCCGGGAGTCCCGGCGCTTTCTTTTTGCAGCGGCTGTCCGTGCAGCACGCGTTGCGTGGCGTCGTCGTCGAGGTCGAGCCGGGGGTAGGCCGTCACCAGCGCGTCGACCGGCGCCAGCAGGGCAGGGCGCTCAGACGGCGCCGCCGCCTCCAGTCGCTCCAGCGTCACCGCTTGCGAGAGGTCGAAAGCGCCGATGCGCGTGCGGCGCAGGGCGTCGAGATGCGCGCCGCAACCGAGGGCGCGACCGAGGTCGATGGCGAGGCTGCGAATATAGGTGCCCTTGCTGCACGCGACGCGCACGTCGAACCGTTCGCCATCGAGGCCGAGCAGTTCGAGTTCGTCGATTCTTACCTTTCGCGGCGCGCGTTCGACTTCGAGGCCGGCGCGGGCGTATTCGTAGAGCGGCTTGCCGTCGCGCTTCAGAGCCGAGTGCATGGGCGGGATTTGCTCGATGTCGCCGACGAAGCGAGCGAGCGCCCGGCGCACGTCGTCCGCGCTTGCCGTGACCGGCTTGGTTTGCAGGATTTCGCCCTCGGCGTCGCCGCTCGCGGTTTCGACGCCGAGACGTACCCCCGCGACGTATTCCTTCTCGGCGTCGAGCAGCATGTGGGAGAACTTGGTCGCTTCGCCGAAAGTGAGCGGCAGCAGGCCGCTGGCGAGCGGGTCGAGGGTGCCGGTGTGGCCGGCCTTGCGGGCGTTGAGCAGGCGGCGCGCGGTTTGCAGCGCGGCGTTGGAGGTGACGCCCGTCGGCTTGTCGAGCAGCAGCACGCCGTCGATGGCGATGCGCGGCGGGCGACGGGCGGGTTCAGTCGTTTTGCTCACCCGTGGCGCGGGCGCGGGCTTCGTCCTCGCGCACGGTCTGGTCGATGAGTTGCGACAGGCGGCTGCCTTCTTCCAGCGAGGGGTCGAACTGGAAATGCAGTTCCGGCAGGGTGTGGATGTGGATGCGCTGGCCGAGGGCGCGGCGCAAAAAGCCGGAGGCGCGCCGCAAGCCTTCGAGGATGCCGGGAGCGGCCTCGGCGCCGCCCAACGCGGTGAAGAACACCTTGGCGTGAGCGTAGTCGGGGGTGAGTTCGACGTCGGTGAGCGAAATCAGCCCGACGCGCGGGTCTTTCACCTCCTGACGGATGAGTTCGGCCAGTTCGCGGCGGATTTGCTCGGCGACGCGCTGGCCGCGGGAAAATTCTTTCGCCATCGTCGTCGCCGCTTGCCTTACAGCGTCCGCGCCACTTCGCGGATTTCGAAGACTTCGAGCTGGTCGCCGACCTGAATGTCGTTGTAGCCGCGCAGTTGCAGGCCGCATTCGTAGCCGGACTTGACTTCCTTCACGTCGTCCTTGAAACGCTTGAGGGATTCGAGTTCGCCGGCCCAAATCACCGTATGGTTGCGCAGCAGCCGCACCGAAGCGCCGCGCCGCACCGCGCCTTCGAGCACCTGACACCCGGCGACCGCGCCCACCTTGGAGATGGTAAACACCTGCCGGATTTCGACCATGCCGATGACTTCTTCGCGTTTTTCCGGCGACAACATGCCGGAGAGCGCCGCCTTCACTTCGTCGACGGCGTCGTAAATGATGTCGTAGTAGCGAATCTGGACGCCGAAGTTCTCGGCCAGCTTGCGCGCCCCCGCGTCGGCGCGGGTGTTGAAGCCGATGATGACCGCGCCGGAGGCTTGCGCGAGGTTGACGTCGGATTCGGTAATCGCCCCGAC
>JAISSY010000056.1 GCA_031272995.1 Azoarcus sp. | reverse complement strand
TTTTGCAATACGGAGAAACCGCGTTTTATACGGCGAGCTTGTCGAGCGTGCCGCCGTTGGCGAGGTATTCGACCACCCAACCGGGCTTTCTGCCATGTCCCGTCCAGCCTTGGCTAGGATTGACCGGATTGCGGTATTTGATCGTGCCGCCGGTGCGCGCCGTTTTGGCAACGGGAACGTCGCCGTTGGCGAGGCGGGCGAGGTCTTCGAGCGACAAGCCTTGACCGGCGGCAAGTTTTTGCACCTTCTTGACCAACCGTTGGGTGGCGGAACCACGGCGACGGATTTCAGCTTCGACTTGCGCTTTGAGAGTGCGCAATTCAGGGAGAGGTAGAGTTTCGAGGTCGATCATTTTATTGCTCCGAGAGTGCCAGAAACACGGGTGGACGCCTTTTGCGGTGGCATGTCCGGTTAAGGCGGCTTGCGCCGCGACAAAGAGTTGAAGCAGTGTCCGGGGAAACTTTGCGGAGGATTCTACCGTAAAGAAACGAAAGGGGAAAATTAAAAATTGAATGCGTTTTGAGCGCGAGCTTTACGAAATGATTTGCAGACGACCGTTGTTCGCGGTTTGCCGCTTCTCATTTTTTATTTGGTCGCTTCCGGCGCATCGTCCATCGGGACGGTGTATTTCGGACTCTTGCAGTTGCTGCAGTAATAGTGTTCTTCGGGGATGTCGAACGGGTAGACGTAGTGCAGCACGCCGCGGCGCGTTTCGTCGATGAGCAGCGAAACCTGACGACCGTTGCGCGTCGTGGCCTGATACGCGACGGCGCACAGGGGAGGTTCGCCCACCTGACGATATTGCGGCTTGAAAATGGGGATGCGGCGGGCGTTGCGGATGAATTCGAGGATTTCGTCGCGGTTCAGGACGAAGGGAGCGCAGACGCCGGGAGTCGGCGATTCGAAGATGACGAGGGTGCCTTCCGGATTGAGAATGGTGCCCATCGAGGGTAAGCCGCGCTGATCCCGAATCGAAGGTTTTTCGTCGATGACCATTTCCGTGCTGCAAGCGCATAGCGCGAGCGTCAACGTCAGAAGAATCGCGGGTTTCATGATTGGGCATCTCATCGAAGTCGCAGCGCCAACAAGCGCAGGCGACAGAATGCCACAAATTTGTATTGACGTTGTAACGAATGGTTACCGTGTCGCCGCCTTACCGCACCAACGAAATTCCGGCGCGGAATTGGCCGTCGCGGCGCTGGTTATATTCGAGCATCGTCTGGCCGTAACCCTTGAAATACTGCAGGTGCACGAAGGTGCCGATGCCGGAGAAGATGCTCTTTCTCACCGGATAAGAGAGGTCGTACTGATAGGTGTTGTGGCCGGCGGTGCCGCGTCGGAAAAGCATCGTGAACATCAGCGCGTCGTCGCGACCGATGCGCAGGCCGAGTTGGCCGTAGCCGCGATATTTCTGGATGTCGCGGTTGTCTTCCTTGTCGATGTACGACCACACCTTCGGCTCGATGCCGATATAGGTGCGCTTGTCGGTCAGGTAATAGCGCAGGTCGGCGCGTGCGAACCAGGTGTCGATGCTGCGCGAATCGGGGCCGTCGCGGCCGTTGGATTCATGCTCGTAGCCGCCGGCGACGGTGAAGGAGTCGCCGATGACCGGGTCGGAGGCTTTCCATTGCAGATAGACCGAGGGGCGGAAATTGGTGTCGCGGAAGGGTTTCGATTCCGATTCCACGTCCCACAACGCCATCTGGGTGTAGGCGAAGTAAAGCCCGCCGATGACCGGCAATTTGCCGATGAATCCCTGTTTGTCGAAGATGCGATAGCGGAAGCTGAGTTGGTAACGCACTGAGCGCGGATGCGTGCCGCCGTAGATGAGGTACATCGGCTCGTGAAAACCAAGCGCCTGCGGCGCCACCGTGTCGTCGCTGGCGGTGGCGGGGGCGATGAGGGCGTTGTCGGCGGCGGTGGCCGAACCGGTCGCTTCGGCTTCCGTAAGCGCGGGCGTTTTGTCCGGAGAGGTAACGGCTTCGACGGCGGAGACGATGCGCGCTTCCAGCGACGGTTCGGCGCCGGGGTCGGCGGGCGCGGCGGCTTCGACCAGCAGGCGGGCGCTGGCGGCGTCCGGCAGCGACAGGGTGGCGAAGCCGAGCACTTCGGCGGGCCATTGGCCGAGGTAACGCTGCCGGGTGGGGTCGTCGCCGTATTGTCCCGCCGCGGTCAGTTCGACTTGCAGGCGCGGGCCGTTGTTGGGCAGGGCGATGACGGCGGGCAGGCGCGCCGGCCAGCCCGTCGCGTCGGGTTTGCCGATGACCACGACCTCGAAAGGTTTGCCCGGAACGATGCGCGGTTCGGGGGCGGCGAGCAGCCAATCCGCCGCGTGCGCGACTGGCAAGACGAACAGCAGCAGGGCGGCGAGCGCGAGGCGACGGAAAACGGAGTTGGGGGAGGAAGTCATGATTTTTGCTTCGTCGGTCGGGAAGGGCGGAAAAATACGCGGTAATACTAAACAGGTTCGCGCAGCCGGAACAGCGGCGGCGCGCTGGCATGGGGCATAATCGGCACACATTTCCGGGGAGAGGGGAGCCGTGTCCGAATCCTTGCAGGTTTTGCTGCAATACCTGTTGCCCAAGCGGGCGCTGACGCGCGTCGCGGGCGCGTTCGCGTCATGGCGCGGCGGGGCGGCGACGCGCGCCGCAATCGAGGCGTTCGCGCGCCGCTACGGCGTCGACATGAGCGAGGCGGAGGAGCCGAACCTCGCCGCCTACGCCAGCTTCAACGATTTCTTCACCCGTCCGCTGCGCGCCGGGGCGCGACCGCTGGCCGACGCCGACATCGTCTGCCCGGTCGACGGCGCGGTGAGCGAATGCGGCCCCATTGCGGATGGCCGCATCTTTCAGGCCAAGGGGCACCGCTATTCGGCGCTGGCGCTTCTGGGCGGCGACGCCGAAAGCGTGCTGCGCTTCACCAACGGCGCGTTCGCCACCATTTATCTCAGCCCGCGCGACTATCACCGCATCCACATGCCGTGCGCCGGTCGCCTGACCCGCATGATTCACGTGCCCGGCAGCCTGTTCTCGGTCAATCCGACAATGGCGCGGCGCATTCCGGGACTGTTCGCCCGCAACGAGCGCGTCGTCTGCCTGTTCGAGTCCGAATCCGGCGGGACGTTCGCGCTCGTGCTGGTCGGCGCGGTCATCGTCGGCGGCATCGCCACCGTCTGGCACGGCACGGTGACGCCGCCGCGCCACGGGCGTCCGAGCATCTGGAACTACGCCGAAGCAGACGCCGTGGAACTGGCGCAGGGCGCGGAGATGGGGCGCTTCATGCTCGGCTCCACCGTGGTGGCGCTGTTCTCCGACCCCGGCGCCAGTTTCGCGGCGGACTGGAAGGCGGGTCGCCCGGTGCGCATGGGCGAGGCGATGGCCAGCCGAAACGCGTACTGACGCGTCGCCCGCCATGACGGACGCGCTCGACGTCTTCGCCTGCCCGCTCGACGGCATCGCGCTCATCGAGGCGTCCGCCGGCACCGGCAAGACCTGGAACATCTGCGCCCTCTACCTGCGGCAGTTGCTGGAGAAGAACCGCGCCGTCGACCAGATTCTGGTGATGACCTTCACGCGCGCCGCCACCGCCGAGTTGTCCGCCCGCATCCGCGCCCGCCTCGCCGCCGCGCTGCGCGCCTGCGAGGACGAAAGCGTCGCGCTCGCCGGCGACCCCTTCATTCCCGCTTTGCTCGACGCCGCGCGTCAGGCCGGCGTCGCCGACGCCGACATCCGCGCCCGCCTGAAAGGCGCGCTCGCCGTTTTCGACGAAGCCGCCATCTTCACCATCCACGGCTTCTGCCAGCGCGCGCTCGCCGAAACCCCGTTCGCCGCCGCGCAGCCCTTCGAGGTCGAAGTCGCCGCCGACGACGGCGGCCTGCTGCTGGAAGCGACGCGCGACTTCTGGCGGCGCGAGGTCGCCGCCATCGACCCCGCGCTCGCCGACCACCTCGTCGATTGCGGCGACAGCCCCGAACTGTGGACGTCCTGGCTGGCCGCCGAGTTGGCGCATCCGTTGGCGACGCGAATCTGGGACGAGGCGGAAAGCGTCGATTTCTCCGCCTTCGCCGCCGAACTCGCCGCCGCCTACGCCGCCGCCCTCGCCGCATGGGGCGACGGTTCCGCCCCGCTCGCCGCCATCCGCGACGCCTTGCCCGGACTCAACAAAGCCAGCTACAAACCCGAAGCCATCGACACCGCCTTCTCGCAGTGGTCGACGTGGCTCGCCGCCAACGACGCCCGCCTGCCGTTCGACAAGAAACCCCGCCTCGACCTTTTCGCCGCTGCCAAGCTGGAGGCGAAAACCAACAAGGGCCGCACCCCGCCCGCGCATCCGTTCTTCGCCGCCGCGCAAGCCCTGCTCGACGTCCGCGCCGCCTTCGACGAGGCGCTCGCCGCCGAGCGGCTGGCGCTGCTGCGGCGCTACGTCGAAGCCGTCGAACCGGAAGCGCGCCGCCGCAAGCAGGCCGAACGGCGCGCCTCCTTCGACGACCTGCTGTGGAACGCGCACGAGGCGTTGACGCAGCCCGGCTCCAAATTGGCGGCGCTGCTGCACGAACGCTATCCGGTGGCGCTCATCGACGAATTTCAGGACACCGACCCGCTGCAATGGGCGATTTTCGCCCGCCTCTACGCCGACGCCGAGCGTCACGGCAGCCTCTTTCTGGTCGGCGACCCCAAGCAGGCGATTTACAGCTTTCGCGGCGCCGACCTGCACACCTACCTCAAGGCGCGCGAGCAGGCCGACCGCCGCTACACCCTCGCCACCAACCGCCGCTCCACTCCGGCGCTGGTGGACGCCTGCAACTGCCTGTTCGCCGCCAATCCCGCCGTGTTCATGGAGAAGGGGCTGGCTTTCGAGCCGGTCGAAGCGCAGGCGGCGAGCGGACGCGAAGACCGCCCGGCGCTGCGGCTGTGGCGCATCCCCGACGACGAAGGCGGCGAGCGTCTGCGCAAGGCGGCGGCCAGCGAGCGCGCCGCGACGGCGACCGCCGCCGAAATCGTGCGTTTGATTGAGTCCGGCGAAGCCAGCAGCGGCGAAATCGCCGTGCTGGTGCGCGACCACCGCGAAGGCGCGCAGATGAAAGCGACGCTGGCCGCGCACGGCGTCGCCGCCATCGAGATGTCGCAGGAGAGCGTCTACGATTCGCGCGAAGCCGAGGCGCTCGAATGCGTGCTGCGCGCCGTCGCCGACCCGACCCGCGAACGCTTGGTGAAAACCGCGCTCGCCACCGCCTCGATGGGGCGCGACGCCGCCGCGCTCGAACGACTGGCGCAGGACGACGACGCGCTCGTGCGCCAGTTCGACCGTTTCGCGCGCTGGCGCGACATCTGGCTGCGGCAGGGCTTCGCCGCCATGCTGTGGCGCTGGATGGCCGACGATGGCGTCGCGGCGCGCCTACTGGCGCTCGACGACGGCGAACGCCGCCTCACCAATCTGTTTCACCTTGCCGAACTGCTGCAACGCGAAGCCGGACGCGCCGCCCCCGCCGTGCTGCTGCGCTTTCTCGCCCGTCGCCGCGCCGAGGGCAGAAGCGGCGGCGACGACGCCCTGTTGCGGCTCGAATCCGACCGCGACCTCGTGCGCATCGTCACCGTGCACAGTTCCAAGGGGCTGCAATACGGCGTCGTGTTCTGCCCCTTCCTGTTCGACGGTCGCAGGCGCGGCGGCAGGAACAAAAGCCCGATGCGCCTGTGGCACGACGACGACGGCGAGCAGGTGGCGGATTGGCGGCACGAACCGCCCGACGACGCGGCGATTCGCGCTCGTCTCGACCTCGAACAGGACGCCGAATCGCTGCGCCTGATTTACGTCGCGCTCACCCGCGCCGAGCGCCGCTGCTATCTGACCGTCGGCGCGTATACCCGCAAGACCGGCAAATCGACGAGCGACAGGGAAGGCGTGCATTCGCTGCTCAACTGGATGGCGGCGGGCAAGGGGACGCAAGCCGCCGACTGGCGCGACGCAGCCCTGACCCCCGACGAAGTCGACGCCCGCTGGCACGCGCTCGCCGAAGCCAGCGGCGGCGTCATCGCCATCGAGGATTTGCCGGCGGGTGCGGGCGAAGCGTTGTCGACCAGCGCCACGCCGCCCCGTTTCGTCGCCCCGACCCCGCCCGCCGTGCCGCCCGGTTGGCGATTCGGCAGTTTCAGCGCCATCGTTTCCGGCGCCACCCACGAGGACGCCGCCCGCGACCATGACGCGCGGGTCGTCGACATCGAAACGCCCGCCGACGACGACGCCACGCCGATGGCCGACGACGTGCTGCATTTCCCCCGTGGCGCGGCGGCGGGGGATTGCATCCACGCGGTTTTCGAGGACATCGATTTCACCTGCCGCGACGACCATGCCGCCGTCATCAAACGCGCCCTCGCCGCCCATCCGTTGCCCGGCGACGCGGCAGCGCACGCGCGCATGTTGGCGAATCTCGTCGCCGACGTGCTCGCCACGCCGCTCCTCGCCGACGGCGACTTGCGGCTGGAGACGGTACCGAAATCGCGCCGGCTCTCCGAGCTTTCCTTCTATCTGCCCGCGCCGCGCCTCGACGCCCGCGCCCTCGACGGCTGGCTCGTCCGCCACGATTACCCGATGCCGCGTCTGGCCGAGCGCGACCTCTCCGGCTATCTCAAGGGCTACGTCGACCTCGTGTTCGAGCACGACGCTCGTTATTACGTGCTGGACTGGAAATCCAACTACCTCGGCGAGGCCGTCGCCGACTACGCCCCGGCGAATCTGGCGGCGGCGATGCGCCAGCACGGCTACCACCTCCAGCACCTGCTCTACACCGTCGCCCTGCATCGCCACCTCGGCCAAACGCTGCCCGGCTACGACTACGAGCGTCATTTCGGCGGCGCGCTCTATCTGTTCGTGCGCGGCGTGCGCCCCGGCTGGCGGCTGGACGGCGCGCCCGCCGGGGTTTTCCATCACCGCGCCGCGCCGGAGACGGTGGCTTCGCTCGACGCGCTTCTTGCGGGAGGAGGCGGACGATGAACGCGACGGCGGAACTGCGCCACGCGCCGCGCGCCGCGCGCAACGACCTCGCCGACGGACTCGCGGCGCAAATCGCGCGTTGGGCCGGGAAGGCGAACGCCGTCGCCGACGACGTGAAGCGCGTCGCGCAAGCGGTGCGCGAATTGGCGCTCGCCGCCTGCGACGGTCACGTCTGCCTGCCGCTGGCGCGTCTCGTCGACGGCGACGCGGCGGAGACGCGCCGCGCCCTGCTCGCCGCCGGAGTGGCGGTGGAAGCCGCCTCGCCTCTGCTCGCCGCCCGCGCGTGGCCTTTGGTGGTCGACGGCGCGCAGCTTTATCTGCGTTATTACCACGACCTCGAAACCCGCCTTGGCCGCGCCCTTGCGGCGCTGGCGAACGCGACGATGGAAGGCGCGACGGAAAACGAAGCCCGCATACGCGCCGCGCTCGACGCGCGTTTCCCGCCGCGTCCCGACGGCGCGCCGGATTGGCAGAAAGTCGCCGCCGCGCTGGCGCTGATGCGGCGGCTGACGGTGGTGAGCGGCGGCCCCGGCACCGGCAAGACCACGGCAGCCGCCGCGCTCATCGCCTGCCTGCTCGAACTCGACCCCGGCACGCGCATCGTCCTCGCCGCCCCCACCGGCAAGGCGGCGGCGCGGATGCGCGAGGCGTTGGCGGCGCGCGCCCGCGATTTGCCGGAATCGGTGCGCGCCCGCCTGCCCGCCGAGGCGCACACCGTCCATCGTCTGCTCGGCGTCACCCCGACGCCGGGGCGTTTCCGTCATCACGCCGACAACCCGTTGGCGCTCGACTTGCTGGTGGTCGACGAAGCCTCGATGCTCGATTTGGCGCTCGCCGCCGCTCTGGTCGACGCCTTGCCGGCGCACGCCCGCTTGGTGTTGCTCGGCGACAAGGACCAACTCGCCGCCGTCGAAGCCGGCGCGGTGTTCGCCGATTTGTCCGCCGGCTGGCGTTTCACCCCCGCCACTGCGGCGCGCTTGGCGGCGCTCACCGGCGCGCCCGTCGACGCGCTGACGCAAGGCTCCGGCGCGGACGCCCCCGCCGCGCTGCCCGATTGCGTCGTCTGGCTCACCGAAAGCCATCGTTTCCGCGCCGATTCCGGCATCGGTCGCCTGGCGCGCGACATCAACGCCGGTGAAGGCGCTGCCGCGCTCGACTGGCTGCGCGCCGCCGCCGACCCGGCGGCGACGTGGATGGAGGACGCCGCCGAAGCGCCCGCCGCCGCCACCCTCGCCGCGCTCGAATCCGGCTACGCCGCCTATTTCGCCGCGTTGCGCGAATCCCCCGCAGGCGAACCCCCCGAAGCCCGCGCCGCCCGCGTCTTCAAAGCCTTCGACCGTTTTCGCGTCTTGGTCGCCATCCACGACGGCCCGCGCGGACTCGACGCCATCAACGCCCTGCTGACCCGCCGCGCCCGCGCCGCCCTCGGCGTCGACGCGGAAACCGGCGCCTTCTGGCCCGGGCGTCCGGTCATCGTCACCCGGAACGACCCCATCACCAAACTTTTCAACGGCGACATCGGACTCGTCCTCCCCGACCCCGACGGCGCCCCCCGCGTCTGGTTCCCCGCCGCCGACGCCACCCACCGCGCCCTCCCGCCCCGCCGCCTCCCCGAACACGACACCGCCTTCGCCCTCACCGTCCACAAAAGCCAAGGCTCCGAATTCGCCGAAGTCTTTTTCCTGCTGCCCGCCAAGGCGGTAAAGGTCTTGAGCCGCGAATTGCTCTACACCGCGGTGACGCGCGCGGCGCAAAAAGTAACGATAGCCGGCGGCAGCGAAGTGTTCGCGGCGGGATGCGGGGAGAGGAGCGAGCGGTTCAGCGGGTTGGGGGCGAGGTT
>JAISSY010000153.1 GCA_031272995.1 Azoarcus sp. | reverse complement strand
CGGCGCGACATGGCGCTGTCGTCGACCAGCAGCACCTTCAAATCCTCGACATCCTCGCCGTCGATTTCGGCGATGCCTTCGAGCTGGTCGACCACCGCGTAGAGCGCGCGCTTCATCTGCTCGGCGGTAAACGGCTTGTTGATGATGCAGCACGCCCCCGACTGCCGCACCGGGTTGAGCACCTGCGGGCGCGTCTCGCTCGAAATCAGGATGAACGGCACCCATTCGAGATTCTCGTCGGCGCGCATCGCCGCCACCAGTTCGATGCCGGTCATGTCCGGCAGATAGAGCGCGCTGATGACCGCATCGGGCTTGAGCGCCTGCATCTCGGCGAGCGCCGCCCCGGCGTCGGCGAAGTGATGCACGCGCGTCACCCCCGTCTCCGCGAGCATCCGCCGCACCACTTCCGCCTGCATCGCCGAAGGTTCGACCAGTTGAATCTTCAGGTCTTCGAGGGAAATTTTCGCCATCGCCGTTCTCCGCCCCAAGCTCACGGCATTGTAGGGCGGGGCGAAGGGCGGGGCGTGTGGAGGATTACGGGGGAATGGGGCAATGTTTTTCGTTTGACTTGTTTTTGAATAAATCGTAATAATCGTAGTATGGCTACGACTGTAAAGAACAAGTTAAATTCCCTCTACACCCGGCTGACGCCGGGCGAACCGCTCACGTCGGTCGATTTGGCGGCTTTGGGCATCTCCGCCGATCTGGCCGTGCATTACGTGCGGGCGGGTTGGCTCCTGCGGCTGGCGCGCGGCGTGTATTGCCGCCCCAACGACACGGTGGCCTTGTATCCGAGTCTTCGCCTGCTGGCACGTGGCGTCGCCGGTTTGCACGTCGGCGGCAAGTCGGCGCTCGATTGGCATGGCATACGGCAATACGTGGCGCAGCGGCCAGAGCTGCATCTGTACGGTTGGGCGTCGGCGCGCATGCCGGCATGGTTCGTCGCGCGTTTCCCGGCGCAGTATCGCCGCAAGCGTTTGTTCGCCGAACCTTCGGATGCTCTGCTGCACGTCGCGCCGTTCGAGAATCGTAACGACACGCCACCGGTTTCCGCTCCGGAGCGCGCCTTGCTCGAAATGTTGAGCGAGGTCGGCTTGCGCCAACCGTTGCAGGAAGCGCGTGAAATCGTCGAGAGCGCCTACAGCCTGCGCGCCGACGTGCTTGGCGATTTGCTCCAACGCTGCGTCAGCGTAAAAACCGTGCGCCTGTGTCTTCGGCTTGGTCGGGATGCCGGCGCGCCGTGGGCGGCGAAACTCGACCCCACCGCCTTGCCGACCGGCAGCGCCAAACCGTGGGTGAGTCGTTCGCCGGATGGTTTGCTGGTGCTCAAGCCATGAACCCGGTCTATCTCGAAACCGCTCGTTTGCTGGCGCGCGTCGTGCCGTTGGTGTTCACGGACGAAGTTTTCGCCCTCAAGGGCGGCTCGGCAATCAATCTGTTCGTGCGCGACATGCCGCGGTTGTCGGTCGATCTCGATCTGGTTCTTCCCGACTGCACTTTGCCGCGCGAGCAGGCGCTGACACGTATCGACGCCGCTATTCGTCGGGCGGCGGAGCGTTTGACGAAGCGGGGTTTTCAAACGTACTTGCCCGTCGCGGCTGACATGACGGAAACAAAGCTGTTTGTGCGGCAAGGTCGCGTCGAGGTCAAAATCGAGGTCAATCCGGTTTTACGCGGAACGGTGTGGCCCGTGCGCCGCGCCGCCTTGTCGCCCCGCGCCCGCGACGTGTTGATGGCCGATTTGGAGATTCCGCTGCTGTCGCTGGAAGACCTCTACGGCGGCAAACTCGTCGCGGCGATGGATCGCCAGCATCCACGCGATTTGTTCGACGTGATGCAATTGTTCGAACACGAAGGCATCACCCCCGGCATTCGTCGCGCCTTCGTGGTTTATCTCGCCAGCCACAACCGGCCGCCGCATGAAGTGCTGTTCGCCCCGCCGCGCGACATCCGCCACGAGTACGAGCACAACTTCGTGGGCATGACTGCGGAACCCGTGGCGTTGGAGGCGCTGATGACAACGCGTGCGCGCATGACGAGCGAACTGCGGCGGGGGCTTGACGACGATGAGCGTCGTTTCCTCCTGTCGCTGGTCGCGGGCGAGCCGGAATGGTCGGCGCTGGGCATCGCGCACCTCGAACACCTCCCCGGTATTCGCTGGAAGCTGCGAAATCTCGTGCAACTGCGGGACAACAATCCGAAAAAGTTCGCCGAACAGGCGGCGGTGCTGGGCGAGCGATTGGCCGCACGATTCATCGACTAAACTGTTCCCCTTTCACCGCAACCCTTTGCCCATGTCCGCTCTCGCCTCCATCCGCGCTTTTCTTCCCGAACTGCAAGCCCTGCGGCGCGATTTGCACGCGCACCCGGAGACGGCGTTCGAGGAGCGGCGCACTGCGGACGTGGTGGCGGCGCGGCTGGCGGAGTGGGGCATCGAGACGCATCGCGGGCTGGCGGGCACCGGGGTGGTGGGGACGATACGCGCCGGCAACGGTTCGGCGGCCATCGGCTTGCGGGCGGACATGGACGCGCTGCCCATCGTCGAGGCCAACGAGTTCGCGCATCGCTCGACCTGCGCCGGGCGGATGCACGGCTGCGGGCACGACGGCCATACCGCCATGCTGCTCGGCGCGGCGCGGGTGTTGGCGCGCGAGCGCGATTTCGACGGCACGGTGTACCTGATTTTCCAGCCCGGCGAGGAGGGTGCGGGCGGGGCGCGGGTGATGATTGAGCAAGGGTTGTTCGAGCTTTTCCCCATGCGGGCGATTTACGGCCTGCACAACTGGCCGGGGCTGGCGGCGGGGACGTTCGCCGTCCATGACGGCGCGGCGATGGCGGGAACCGACCGTTTTCGCATCGCCATCGAAGGCGTCGGCGGCCACGCCGCGATGCCGCATCTCACCGCCGACCCGGTGCTGGCGGGCGCGGCGCTGGTGCAGGCGGCGCAGGCGGTGGTGGCGCGCGCGCTCGACCCGCTGGAAGCCGCCGTGGTGTCGATTACCTGCTTTCATGCCGGCGACACCTTCAACGTGCTGCCGGCCAGAGCGGAACTCGCCGGCACCCTGCGCGCCTTCACGCCCGCCGTGCGCGAACGGGCGCTGACGCGACTGCGCGAGATTTGCGCCGGCGTCGGCGCGGCGTTCGGGGTGAAAATCGACTTCGAATTGCAGCCGGGCAGCTATCCGCCGACCATCAACGACGCCGCCGAGGCGGCGCGCTGTTTCGAGGCCGCCGTCGCCGTGGCCGGCCCCGACGCGGTGAGGCGCGACCTGCGTCCGAGCATGGGCGCGGA
>JAISSY010000151.1 GCA_031272995.1 Azoarcus sp. | reverse complement strand
ACGCAGGCGCTCGGCCCGCTCGCGGCGGCGTACGACGTGCGTTGGGTGGAGGAATGCGCCTCGACCAATTCGGCCTTGCTGGATTCGCCGCCGGAGGACGACGGGCGCGCGCATGTGCTGGTGGCGACGCGCCAGAGCGCCGGACGCGGGCGGCGCGGGCGGCAATGGCTGGCGTGGCCGGGGGCGAGTCTGACTTTTTCGCTGCTGTGGCGGTTCGCGCCCGGCGCGCCGGTGCCCGCCGGACTGTCGTTGGCGGTGGGGTTGGCGCTGGCGAAGGCGCTGGAGAAAATCGGCGTCGCCGCCGTGGCGCTCAAGTGGCCGAACGACGTGCTGGCGCACGGGGCGAAAATCGCCGGGATTCTGGTGGAATTGATGCCCGGACGCAGCGGCGCGCAGGCGGCGGTCATCGGCATCGGACTCAATCTGCAACTGCCCGACGGGGTGGAAATTCCGGGGCAGGAAGGCGGCGTCACCGACCTGGCGCGCGAGACCGCCGCCGCGCCGCCGCCGCGCGAGGCGCTGCTCGCCGCCATCCTCGCCGAATTGCATCCGATGCTCGTCACCTACGCGACCGCCGGCTTCGGCCTGCTGCGCGGGGCGTGGCAGCAGAAAAACGCTTTCGCCAACCTGCCGGTGCGGGTGAGCGGCGAGGGCGACGGCGAGGACATCGTCGGCATCTGCCTCGGCGTCGACGAGGATGGCGCGCTGCTCGTGCGCACCGGCGACGGCGCGCGTCGCGTCCTCGCCGGCGAAGTTTCCCTGCGGCCCGCATCATGATGATGCTCATCGACGCCGGCAACAGCCGCATCAAGTGGCGGCTCGTCGCGGAAAACGGCGTGCTCGGCGCGGGCGCGTGCACGCACGACGCCACCGGCGAACTGGCGGCGCGGCTGGAAACTCCCGGCATCACGCGCGTGCTCGGCTGCAACGTCGCCGGCCCGGCGCGCGCCGAGGCGCTGGCGGCGCTGGCGGCACGGCGCGGACTCGCGGTGGAATGGCTCGCTTCCAGCGCGCAACGCTGCGGCGTGCAGAACATGTACACGCACCCGACCCGCCTCGGCGCCGACCGTTGGGCGGCGTTGATCGGCGCGCGCGGCCACCATGCCGGCAACGTGCTGGTGGTGATGGCCGGCACCGCGACGACGCTCGACATCCTCAGCGCCGACGGGCGTTTCGTCGGCGGCCACATCCTGCCCGGCGTCGGGTTGATGCGACAGTTGCTCGCCGACGGCACGGCGCAGCTTCCGCTGATGGGCGGTCGTTACCGCACCCGCCCGCGCGACACCGCCGACGCCATCGTTTCCGGCTGCCTCAACGCGCAGGCCGGCGCCATCGAGCGCGTCTTTCGCCAACTCGACGACCCGCGCGCCGCCTGTCTGCTGAGCGGCGGCGCCGCCGACGAAATCGAAGCTTTGCTTGACATTCCCTTCCAGCGCGTGGAAAACCTCGTCCTCGACGGCCTGCACCGCATCGCGCGCGCCGCCTGACTCAATCATGATGACTCACATTCGCTTCCTGTTCATTGTTCTGTTGCTGCTCAACGTGCTGGTGTTCGGCAGTCTGCGCGGCTGGTTCGGCGACGCCGACCCGCCCGACGTAACCGACCCCCACCGCATCGAAAAACAGGTCTACCCGGAACGCATCGCCCTGCTCGGCGGCGTGCCGCCCGCCGATCCCGCCCAGAGCGCCAACACGCCGACCTGTCTCGCGTGGGCCGGACTGACCGACGTGCAGAACAACCGGCTGATTTCCTTGCTCGGCAACGTCGGCATTCAGGCGCGCACGCGCGACGTCGAAGTGCCCGCCACCTTCAAGGTGAGCTTGCCGGCGCTGCCGACACGCGAAGCCGCCGAAATCCTCGCCGAAAACCTGAGCGACGGCATCGACCGCACGAATCTCAAAATCGAGGAAAACGGCCCCAAGAAGTTCACCATCGTGCTCAACCAGTTCGACACCCAAGCGGCGGCTGATAGTTATCTCGAAACGGTGAAGAACCGTGGCGCGCACAACGCCACCATCACCACGCGCAACGTTTCCGAGCACCGCGTCGAAGCCACCGCCATCCCGGTGCGCGCCGAGAAGGCGCTGGAAGGGCAGCCGTTCGCCACCCGCCACAAGCCGTGCCGGTGATGAGCGGCGCGCTGAAAATCGGCCTCACCGGCGGCATCGGCAGCGGCAAAAGCGCGGCGGCAGCGCGTTTTCGCCATCACGGCATCGTCATCGTCGACACCGACGCCATCGCCCGCCGGCTCACCGCCCCCGGCGGCGCGGCGCTGCCGGCCGTGCGCGGCGCTTTCGGCGCGACCGCCATCGCCGCCGACGGCGGACTCGACCGCGCCCGCATACGCGCCCTCGTTTTCGCCGAACCCGACGCGCGCGCGCGGCTCGAAGCCATCCTGCATCCGCTCATCGAAGCCGAAAGCCTGCGCCAATGCGAATCCGCCGCCAGCCCCTACGTCGTCGTCGACGTGCCGCTCTTGGTCGAAACCGGGCGCTGGCGGGCGCGCTGCGACCGCGTCTGCGTCGTCGATTGCCCGGTGGAAATGCAGATCGACCGCGTCGCCGAGCGCAACGGCCACTCGCGCGCCGAAATCGAAGCCATCGTCGCAGCGCAGGCCAGCCGCGCCGAACGTCTCGCCGTCGCCGACGACGTGCTCGACAACACCAGCACGCTGGCGGCGCTGCACGCGCAGGTCGACGCGCTGCACGCGCGCTATCTCGAACTCGCAATGCCATCGGCAAGCAAATCGGCGTGAATTCCCCTTTGCCGTTGGCGTGCTATCATCCGCGCACTTCTTCATCCTCTTTCCTTCTGGAACACGAGTGATTACCTACGAATACCCCTTCAACGAGCGCATCCGCACCTTGCTGCGTCTGGAGGATCTGCTCCAGAAATGCGCCCACTTCCGCGACAGCGACGAGCCTTTGCATCACCACGTCGCCCTGATTGCCCTGTTCGAGACGCTCGAAGTCGCCGGCCGCGCCGACCTCAAGGTCGACTTGGTGCAGGAACTCGAACGCCAGCGCCAAATCCTGATGTCCTTCCGCGACAACCCGGAAATCTCCGAGGAGGCGTTGCACGACGCGCTCAAGGAAATCGAACAGGCTTCGGCCGCCTTGCTCTCGCTCACCGGCCGTTTCGGCCAGAATCTGCGCGACAACGAATGGCTGATGAGCATTCGCGGCCGCGCCATGATTCCCGGCGGCGCCTGCGAGTTCGACCTGCCGTCCTATCACTACTGGCTCAACCGCGACGCCCAAACCCGCCGCG
The DNA here is from genome assembly GCA_031272995.1 of Azoarcus sp. Taxonomy (GTDB): domain Bacteria; phylum Pseudomonadota; class Gammaproteobacteria; order Burkholderiales; family Rhodocyclaceae; genus WRNU01. The sequence continues at coordinate 384 of JAISSY010000151.1, read as the reverse complement.
CCGATCTCGAAAGTTGGGTGAAGCCGATCAAGCCCATCGAGGAAGCCTTGGCCATCGTCTTGCGTCTGCTGCGCTCCAGCGGTCGCCCCGAACAGCAAGTGGCGCGCGCCGGTTCCTACCAGATGACGATGAGCGGCAGCACCGCGCAGATGATTCGCATCCGCGTCGCCCGCGCCGAAGCCGCGGTGCCGGAAGTGAGCGCCAACAAATACGCGCTCAACATCCGCTTCATGCTGCCCGACACGCAATCGCGTCCGCGCGCGCTGGAACGCGACCTGCCGTTCGAGATGACTTTCTGCGGCCTGTGAGCGAGTCGCCCTCCACCCCGATCAAAAAGCGCCTCGTCCGCTGCCCGCAATGCGGCAAGGACGCCGAATGGAGCGA
>JAISSY010000047.1 GCA_031272995.1 Azoarcus sp. | reverse complement strand
CCCAATTTGCGCGCCGCCGCCGAGCGGTTCCAGCGGGTTTCGTCGAGGGTGCGCAGGATGAGGGCGCGTTCGTCTTCGGAGACTTCCGGCTCGTCGTCGGGTTCTTCCGGGGCGGGAGGCGGCGGCATGAAAGGCGGCGCGGCGAGGGCGGCGGCGTCCAAGCCCAAATCGGCGACGCTTATCGTGTTGCCCTCGCACAGGGCGCAGGCGCGCTCCAGCAGGTTTTCCAACTCGCGCACGTTGCCGGGGAAGGGGTATTGAAGCAGGACGGCGAGCGCCTCCGGCGACAGGACGCGGCGCGGGGTGCCGTCGCGGTCGGCGAGGCGGGCGAGGACGTGGGCGGCGAGGTCGGGGATGTCTTCGCTGCGCTCGCGCAGGGGCGGGACGCGCAGGGCGATGACGTTGATGCGGAAATATAAATCCTGCCGGAAACGGTTTTCCGCCACCAGTTGCGCGAGGTCGCGGTGCGAGGCGGAGAGGATGCGCACGTCGACGGCTTCCTCGCCTTGCGCGCCGACCGGGCGCACGGCGCGCTCCTGAATGGCGCGCAGCAGCTTGACTTGCATGGCGAGCGGCAGGTCGGCCACTTCGTCGAGAAACAGGGTGCCGCCGCTCGCGGCCTGAAAAAGGCCGTCCTTGTCGGCGATGGCGCCGGAGAAGCTGCCCTTGCGGTGGCCGAAGAATTCGCTCTCCATCAACTCTGGCGGAATCGCGCCGCAATTGACCGGCACGAACGGGCCGACCGAGCGCGCGCCGAGGCGGTGGATGAGGCGGGCGATGACTTCCTTGCCGGTGCCGGATTCGCCGTGGATGAACACCGGGGCTTGATTGCGCGCCAGTTTTTCGATTTGGGCGCGCAATTGCAGCATGGCTGGGGCGTGGCCGACCAAATCGCGCCACACCGCGGCGGCGTCGCCGGGGGCGTTGGAGGCCGTCGCCGGGCCCTGCAGTTTGAGGGCGTGCAGCACGAGACGGCGCAGCACTTGCAGTTCGATGGGCTTGGTGACGAAATCGAACGCGCCGAGCTTCAGGGCGCGGATGGCGGTTTCGATGCTGCCGTAGGCGGTGATGACCGCCACCGGCAAGGCGGGCTGCTGGCGCTGGATGTGCTCGACCAGTTCGAGTCCGTCGCCGTCGGGCAAGCGCATGTCGGTGAGGCACAGGCGGTAGCGGCTGGCGTCGACGCGGGCGCGCGCTTCGGCGAGCGTGCCGACGGTGTCGGCGCCGAGCCCCATGCGCAAGAGCGACAACTCCAGCAGTTCGCGGATGTCTTCCTCGTCGTCGACGACGAGCACGTCGTTGGTCGCGGCCTGTGCGCGACGGTCGGGCACGGTCATGGTTGGCTTCGGCCGGTCAGGATGAAATGCGCGCCCGGACGGGCGGGGTCGTCGTCGGCCAGTTCGAGGCTGAAACCGTTGGCCTCCGCCAGTTCGCGCGCAATGTATAACCCTAACCCGGTGCCCTTGGCGTGGGATGTGAAAAACGGCTCGAAAAGGTGAGCGCGCGCCTCGGCATCCAGCCCCGGCCCATCGTCGACGACATGCACGCGTACGCGCCCGTCGCCGGTATCCTCGGCTTCGACGCGCACCGCGCCAGCTGCGCCGCTGCAATAGCGGCGCGCGTTGCCGAGCAGGTTGTCGAGAATCTGGTGCAAATGGGCGCGGTCGATGCCGAGGGTGAGCGTGGGCGCGACCTCGGCGGCGAAGATGGCGCGTTCGGTCTCGTCGCCCAAGCCCTGCGCCTCGAACAACTCGGCGATGAATTCGGCCAGCGCCAAGGCTTCCGGCTGCGTGTGCTCGCGGCGACCGAGCGCCAGCACGTCGCGAATCATGCGCTCGATGCGTTTGGCGTTGTCGTTGATGATGCGCGCCAGCCGCGCCTGCATGTCGCCGCGCTTTTCCTCGCGCAGCAGTTCCGCCGCCTGCGTCACCGCCGAGAGCGGATTGCGGATTTCGTGCGCCATGCTGGCGGTGAGTCGCCCGAGCGAGGCGAGCTTCAACTGCTGCATGTGGCGCTCGATGTCTTCCAAATCGGTGAGATAAATCAGCGAATCGCCCTCGACGCCGATGCCACCGCCGCCGCCCGCGACCCGGCAGCGCAACAGGCGGCGCGCCTGTCCGAGCGTCATCATCTGGCCAAATTCGTCGTTGTCGGCGCGGCAGAATTCGGCTAGCGCCGGGTCGATTTCCTGCAGCGGACGGCCTTCGATGCGCGCCACCCCGAGCAGCGTGCTCGCCGACGGGTTGGCGTGACGCACGATGCCGTCGGCGCGCACCACGATGACGCCGTCGCGCATGTCGCGGATGATTTGCGCGTTGATCGCCTCCTGCCGCGCCAGCGCTTCGCCGCGCGCCGCCGCCAGCGTCGCGTTGGCGTGCGCCCGTTGCGCCAGCAGCCGCGCCACGAGGGCGATGCCGAAGAACGACAGGCAGGTTAGCCCGACCTGAAAGAAATCCCCCGCCTCCGCCTTGCCGTCCACATAGGCGCGCCAGAGGTTTTCGCTCAGCACGGCGATGGTGGCGAGCGAGGCCATGAATAAGGCGATGCGCCCTTCCGTCACCAAGCCGGAACCGGCGAGCACGATCATCAGCAGCACCGGAATGCCGCTTTGATAGCCGCCGGAAGTCCACATCACGACGGCGAGAATCGCCACGTCGACGACGCCCTGCAAGATCATCAGCCGCCCGAAGCCGAGCCGACGTTCGGCGTCGGGAAAGCCGAGCGCCAACACGATCAGCACGTAGGCGAGCGAGGTCGCGAAGAACAGGCGTGGCGCCTCGAACCCGAGGCCGATTCTGGCGCCGAGGACGAAAAAGACGCCCGCGATGACGAGACGGAAAACGTTGAAATAGCGCAGCGCCTTGCGACGCGCCGGGTCGTGTTCCGCGTCCGCAGAGAGAGCAGTGTTCATTGCCCGCTCGCGTCCTCGCGTCCGCGACGATGCGCCTCGCAGCAGAAGAATTCGCCGCCGGCGTAGACGCCTTCGCTCTCCGGCACATGCACGCCGCAGCGCGCGCAGGCGATCACCCGCTCCGGCACGTTGGCGTCGCGGCTCGCGTCCGCGCTTCCCACGCGCGCGTCATGACTGGCGCCGCCGCGCAGCATCGTCGCCAGACCGAACAGGCCGCGCAGCACGATGCCCAACACGCCGAAACCGATGAGCAGGACGAGAAGGAGAACGATCAATATCAGCTTGAGGAACACGCCAAACCCCGGAGATGAATGCGCGATGACGAGCCGGCAGTCTAGCATCGAGGCTTGCGCATCGACATGCCGGCTGGCACAGTCCGCGCACGCTTTTACCGCAGATGGACTCATGTTCGTCCAACCGATACCTACCCTGCGCCGCGACGGCGACGCGCTCGTCGTCCTCGACCAGACCGAACTGCCTTGGCGCGTCGTCGAGCGGCGACTGACGACGCTCGACGAGGTGGCCGCGGCCATCGCCGCCATGCGCGTGCGCGGCGCGCCGCTACTTGGCTGCGCGGCGGCTTTCGGCGTCGCGCTGGCGCTGACTTCAAACGCGGCGGACGACGCCACGCTCGACCATGCGCTCGCCACGCTGCGCGCGACGCGACCCACCGCCGTCAATCTCGCTTGGGCGCTGGAGCGCATGGCGGCACGTCTGCGACCGCTGCCGTTCGCCGCGCGCGCCGAAGCGGCGTGGGTGGAAGCCGAAGCCATCCGCATCGACGACGCGCAACGCTGTGAAGCCATCGGCGCGCACGGCCTCGCGTTGTTGCGCGCCTTGCCGCCGCGCGCCGGGCGGCCTTTGCGAGCGATGACCCACTGTAACGCCGGCTGGCTCGCCACTTCGGGGGCGGGCACGGCGCTGGCGCCGATCTACGCCGCGCACACGGCGGGCGTCGACATCGAGGTCGTCGTTTCCGAAACCCGTCCGCGCCAGCAGGGGCTGCTCACCGCATGGGAACTCGCCGCCGCCGGCGTTCCCCACCTGCTCGTCGCCGACAACGCCGCCGGGCTGCTGCTGGCGCGCGGCGAAGTCGACGCGGTCGTCGTCGGCGCCGACCGCATCGCCGCCAACGGCGACGTGGCCAACAAGGTCGGCACCTATCTGAAAGCGCTGGCGGCGCGCGCGGCGGGGGTGCCGTTCTACGTCGCCGCGCCGGTGTCGACGTTCGACGCCGCCACCCCGGACGGCGCGGCGATTCCCATCGAGGAGCGCGCCGCCGACGAAGTGCTCGCCATCGCCGGACTGGACGGCGACGGCCACCCGGCGCGCCTGCGGCTGGCGCCAATGACGACGCGAGTGGCGAACCCGGCGTTCGACGTGACGCCAGCGGCGCTGGTGAGCGCTTTCATCACCGAACGCGGCATCGTCGAACCGGCGCGCGTGGTCGAATTCTTGCGGAGCCTCGCACCATGAACGACGACGCCCGTCTCGCCTTCAGGCTGCTGGAAGTCTCGCGCGCCCTCGCCGCGCAAGGCTTGAACGTCGGCGCTTCCGGCAACGTCAGCGTGCGTTGCGGCGACGGCTTTCTCGTCACCCCGAGCGGACTCGCGCCGCAAGCGTGCGAAGCCGCCGACATGGTGACGATGACGATGACCGGCGACGCGCGCGGCGCCCTCGCCCCCTCCAGCGAATGGCGCATCCACCGCGACATCTACGCCAGCGTGCCGACTGCCGGCGCGGTCATCCACGCCCATTCGCCGTTCGCCATCGCGCTCGCCTGCCAGCGCGCCGAAATTCCGCCCTTCCATTACATGATCGCCCGCTTCGGCGGCGACACCGTGCGCTGCGCCGCTTACGCCACTTTCGGCACCGAGGCGTTGTCCCGCCACGCGCTCGCGGCGCTCGCCGGGCGCAGCGCCTGCCTGCTCGCCAATCATGGCATGGTCGTTTACGGACAGGATCTCGACGACGCGCTGGCGAAGGCGGTCGAACTCGAAGCCCTGTGCGAACAATACTGGCGCACCTGCCAGATCGGCCCGCCGGTGCTGCTCACCGCCGCCGAGATGGACGAGGCGCTGGCGCGCTTTCGCGACTATGGCCGTCCCCGGCGCGGCGACGGCGTTCGCCGCCTATAATTGCCGCAACTTTTCCTCCGGTGATCGCCATGTCCTCTTTGCAAGCGCTGCTGCGTCCGCCGTTCCGGCTTTACTTTTGCGCCCTCGTCGCGCTTGCGGTCTTTGAACTGTGCTTCGGCGCGCTCTATCTGCAAGGCGTCGTGCACGTCTATCCTTGCCCGCTGTGCATCATGCAGCGCTATGCGCTAACCGGCATCGGACTGGTCGCGCTCGTCGCCGCCGTGCATGGCCGTGCCGGACGCATTTATGGGGCTTTGGTCGTCGTCGTCGCGCTGCTTGGCGTCGGCGTCGCGGTGCGTCAGACTTGGCTGCAACTGTATCCGTCCGAAGCCCTCGCCTGCGGCCCCGGACTTTCGCGCTTCGTCAACGATCTGCCGTTCGCGCAGTGGTGGCCGGAGTTCTACGAAAGTCTCGGCGATTGCGGCGCGGTGGAGTGGACGCTCTTGGGGCTGTCCATCGCCAATTGGGGGTTGATCACCTTCGTCGGCGTCACCGTCGTGACGCTGTGGCTGATTCTGCGCCGCGCCTAGCCGACGACGCGCACGATGGCGCCACCGATCTCGTAGCGCCCGTCGGACACCGGATGGCAGCGCGTCACCCGCAAACGGGTCATCAGCGGCGGACGTTCGACTTGATCGTTGGGCGAGGAAATCGCCACGTCGACCACCTCGCCTTCGCCGGGCACGTAGTCGGCGCGCAGGGTCATGCCGGCGACGCTCAATTCGATGCATTCCGCTTCGTATTTGTTGCCGTCGCGCGCCTGAATGAAGGCGGCGCAATTGACCGGTATACGGCGATCCAGACGACGTTCTCGCGGGGCGGCGTAACTCAGCATGATCGTTTCGCTCATGAAAGGAAGGCTTCGGTAACCCGAATTTTATCCCGCGCCGGTTTTACGACCATGGCGCATGTCATGGCGAAAGCGGACATTCGTCACACTCGCGGCGCAACTTGTGCGCTTGAGTACGGCGCCCACAAGGCACACACTATCGCTTGGGGGGCAACCGTCAGGAGACAGACATGAAAGACGCCCTTATCCATCTTTGCAAAGCAATGACGCTGGCCGTCGTGCTGGCGTTGGTCGGCTGCGCCACGACGACGCCCAATTTCACCACGCAGGAAGAAGTGCTCTCCAAGCGCGGCGAGCCGGTGGCGCGATGGGCCAACGACGACGGCTCCACCACGCTCGAATACTCCACCCAACCCGACGGCACCACCTGCCTGATGGTGCAGGTCGACGCCGAGGGCAAAGTCTTGCGGCAGTGGGACGCGCTGACGCCGCAGAATCTCGCCCGCGTCAAACTCGGCATGAGCAAGGAAGAAGTCTCGCGCATCCTCGGCGCGCACCGCTCCGAGCGCGTCTTGTCCGATTCGAAAGAAGAAGTGTGGGACTGGAGCGTGCGCTTCCGCCGTCGTAAAGGGCTGTTCAACGTGTATTTCGCCGACGACAAGGTGAAATCCACCGAACGCGCCGTCCTCTACGCCGCAGGCGAGGACGACCGGGCGTGGTACCCGTACTACTACTATCCTTTCGTCCCCTTCCTGTGGTTCGGCCCCACGTTCTATTGGGGCGGCGGACATCATTGGCATGGCGGCCACTGGCACGGCGGCATGGGTTTCGGCGGCGGTTTTCACGTCCGGCCGCGCTGAACGTCAGTCGGCGACGATTTCTTCGATCAGCGCCATCGTGCGCGCGGTAGCGCCGCGATTGACGGCGGCGAACTCGCGCCCGGCAGCCGCCATCGCGGCGCGCGCCGCCTCGTCGCCGAGCAGGATGAAAGCGGCGCGCATCGCTTCGTCGGCGTTCTCGTAACGGCGCGCCGCCCCGACGGCGACGGCTTCCTCGGCAACGTATTTGAAATTGAAGGTGTGCGGCCCAAGCAGAATCGGCGTGCCGACGGCGCACGCCTCGATGGGGTTCTGCCCGCCGAAAGGCAGCCAACTGCCGCCGATCAGCGCCACGTCGGCGGCGGCGTAATAGGCGAACATCTCGCCCATCGAATCGCCGAGCCAGACTTGCGTTTGCTCCGGCAGAGGCGCGGGAGCGCTGTCCGCGTCGGCCAGATCGACGTCGGCGGAGCGCCGCGCCAGCGTGAGTCCGTGGGCGCGCACCAATTCCTCGACCGCGTCGAAGCGCTGCGGATGGCGCGGCACCAGCACCAGTAAAGCGTTCGTCGCCTTGCCGCGCGCGACGAGGCGGACGAATTCGTCGACGATGGCCGCTTCCTCGCCCTCGCGCGTGCTGGCGGCGAGAATGACCGGACGAGCGCCGCAACGGGCGCGGAAGCGTCGCGCCAACGCCAGCGCCGCTGCGGGCGGTTCGCTGTCGAACTTGATGTTGCCGGTGATGACGACGCGACGCGCCCCGAGCGCCGACAGGCGGTTGGCGTCGGCGGCGGTCTGCGCCCCAATGGCGGCCAGCGCTCCCAACGTCATGCGGGTCAGCGCCGGCACGCGCGCATAACCGCGCGCCGAACGCTCCGACAATCGCGCGTTGGCGAGCAGCACCGGCACGCCGCGCCCACGGCAGGCGGCGAGCAGGTTGGGCCACAACTCGGTTTCCATGACGACGCCGAAAGCGGGGCGGAAATGGCGCAGAAAGCGCGCCACCAGCGGCGCAAAGTCGTAGGGCAGATAAACCCGCAGCACGCGCGATTCGTCGGCGAACAGCGTTTTGGAGGTGGCGCGTCCGGTGGGCGTCATGTGGGTGAGCACGACGGTGTGTTCGGGTCGCGTGGCGAGGATGGCGCGAATCAGCGGCTCGGCGGCGCGCGTCTCGCCCACCGACACCGCATGCACCCACGCCACCGCGCCCGGCGCGCGCACGTCGTAGCCGCCGAAACGCTCGCCGACGTGTTGCAAATAGGCCGGTTGCTTGCGCGCCCGCCAAACGAGGCGCAGCAGCGCGAACGGCAAAGCCAGCAACCACAACAGGTTGTAGGGCAAAAGCAACAGGCGCTGGAGCACGGAAGGCGGCATGGACGAGAAACGAAAAAGCGACGCCGAAAGTATAAGCGCTCGACAGGTCGCGTCGGCAAACCCGCCCGGTGCGCTCATGCGATAATCGCCGCCATGAAGGTACTCGTCACCGGCGCCGCCGGATTCATCGGAATGCACACCGCCGCGCGGCTACTCGCGCGCGGCGATGAAGTCGTTGGACTCGACAATCTCAACGACTACTACGACCCGCGCCTGAAAGAAGCCCGTCTGGCGCGGCTCGCGGCGCAGCCCGGCTTTCGTTTCGTCAAAATGGACGTCGCCGACCGCGACGGCGTCAACCGCTTGTTCGCGCAGGAAAAATTCGTCCGCGTCGTCCATCTCGCCGCGCAGGCCGGGGTGCGCTATTCGATTACGAATCCGCTCGCCTACGTCGACAGCAATCTCGTCGGTTTCGCCAACATCCTCGAAGGTTGCCGCCACAACGGCGTCGAACATCTGGTCTACGCCTCCAGTTCCAGCGTCTACGGCGGCAACACCAAAATGCCGTTTTCCGAGCACGACAGCGTCGACCATCCGGTGAGCCTCTACGCCGCCACCAAGAAAGCCAACGAACTGATGGCCCACACCTACAGCCATCTCTACGGCCTGCCGAGCACCGGGCTGCGCTTCTTCACGGTTTACGGGCCGTGGGGACGCCCCGACATGGCCTTGTTCCTGTTCGTGAAGGCGATTCTGGAAGGGCGGCCCATCGACGTATTCAACCACGGCAAGATGCGGCGCGATTTCACCTACATCGACGACATCGTCGAAGGCGTGCTGCGCGTGCTCGACCGCGCCGCCGAGCCGGACGCCGGCTTCGACGCCGACCGTCCCGACCCCGGACGTTCGCGCGCGCCCTACCGAGTGTTCAACATCGGCAACCACAGCCCGGTCGAACTGCTCGATTTCATCGCCGCCATCGAGGACGAACTGGGCATGAAGGCGACGAAGAACCTGCTGCCGATGCAGGACGGCGACGTGCCTGCCACCTGCGCCGACACCGCGGAACTCGACGCTTGGACGGGTTTCCAACCGGCCACGTCGGTGCGCGACGGGGTAAAACGGTTCGTGGCGTGGTATCGCGCCTATTACGGAGTGTAAACATGCGGGTTTTCGGCCCACGCGCCATGCTTTCCTGCTACGCGATGCTGCTGTTCGCCTATCTCGGCGGACTGGCGGTGCCGCTGATGGACGTGGACGCCGCGCACCACGCGGCGGTGGCCTTGCGCATCGCCGACACCGGCGAATGGACGCGCCTCGTCTCGCAGGGTCGCGATTACACCGGCCAACCGCCGCTGCTGTTCTGGCTCTCCGCCGCCTCTTTCACCGTGTTCGGGGTCGAAGCCGTCGCCTATCGCCTGCCCTCGCTGATGTTCGCGTGTCTGGCGGTGTATTCCACCTTCCACCTCGCCACCCTGTTGCACAACCAGACGACGGGGCGGCTGGCCACCGTGATTATGGGCAGCGCTTTCGCCTTCCTGCTGGTCAACAACGACGTGCGCATGGACGCGATGCTCATCGGCGCCATCGCCTTCACCACCTGGCAGTTGATTTTCTCCGCCGCCTATCGCGACGGCAGCGAACTGGCGCGCCGTCAGCACATCATGGTGGCCGGCGCCGGACTGGCGCTCGGTTTCGCCACCAAGGGAATATTCGGCGTATTGCCGCCGCTCGTCGCCCTGTTGCTTTATCTCGTCTACAAGCTCGAATGGCGACGCCTGTTCGACCCGGCATGGCTGCTGCTGCCGCTGTCGGCGCTGATTTTCTCCGCGCCGGTGCTCTACGCCTATTACCAGCAATTCGGCGCCGAACGGATGCAAGACGTGCTGTGGATGCAGAACATCGAACCGCTGCTGCCACGCCATTTCGGCTCCAGCGAGAACGGCGACCGCCTGTTCTACTACCACACCTTCCTGTGGGTCTTCCTGCCTTGGTCGCTGCTGGCGCTGTGGTCTTTCGCCTCCAGCGCGCTGCGGCTCACCAATGACCGCTACTGGCCGCGCGCCTGCGGCGATGCGGTCACCACCGGCGTCGTCGTGGTTTCCTTCATCTTCTTCACCTGTTGGGATTTGCATCTGCTTTATTGCCTCAACATCTTGCTGCCTTTTTTCGCCATCCAACTCGCGCGCTGGCTGCCGGCGCGGCTGGCGCGCGCGGCGACCCGCAAATGGCTGTTCCGGGTGCAAATCGTCGTGTTCGTGGTGTTGGTGGCGGGCGCGGTGGTGCTCAACGGATGGGCGTTCCCACTGCGCGACTGGGATTGGCTGACCGTGCTGGTCGCGCTGGCGCTGCCGGTGGCCGGTTTCTGGGTGGCGCCGCGTTGGGTCGGGCACGCCGCCCAACTGGTGACGGTGACCGTGGGCATGACGGCGGCGTTCTGGATGTTGCTCAATCTCAATTTCTATCCGCGCCTGCTCGATTATCAAGCCGGCACGGTACTGGGCGAAGCGGCGGTTTCGCTTCATATCGCGCCCACCGACCTCCGCTTCCTCGACGGCGACGAAAATCCGCCGAGTTTCGATGTCGCCACCCGTCGCATCACGCCTACCATCACGCTCGAAGACCTCGAAGCGTCGAGCGCCCCGACGGTGCTGTTCGTCACCGCCGAAGGCCGCGAGCGCATCGAGGAACGCGCGCTGCCGGTCGAGGTGCTGGCCTACAGCCCGAACTACCCGGTCTATCGCCTCAAGTGGCGCTTCCTCGACCCCAACACGCGCTCGAACGAGTTGTCGGTCGCCTATCTGCTGCGCGTCAAGCCGACGCCGCCGGAGCCGGGGCTTTGAGACGTCGCATCCGTATATTTGGCGCGTCGGCGATCGTCGCTGCAACGGCATGGGCAATCTGGCCCGGCTTGCAAGCGCCGCCCGCTCCCCATTTCGTCGTCCCAACCCCGCCGCGCGCGAGCGCGAACGAAGCGCCGCGCCTGAGTTCCGCCCTCATCAACGAGGTAGAGCCACCGCAAGTGCACGCCGCCGCAGTCGCCGAACTGTCCGACGGCCGTCTCGCCGCCGTCTGGTTCGGCGGCTCACGCGAAGGCGCGCGCGACGTGCGCATCATCGGCGCCGAAGGTGCGCCGCAAGCCGACGGCGACACAATTTGGCGGTCGTCCGGCGCCGTCGCGACGCCGCAAGCGACCGGCGCCGGACTGCGGCGACTGGTGCGCAAACTCGGCAATCCGGTGGTGTTCGGCAACGGCGATAGCGAGAATTGGATGGTGTACGTCAGCGCTTTCAGCGGTTGGGCGACGAGCCAGCTCAATTTGCTGCGCGCCGTCGGTACGACTCCCAAGCGTCTGGTCACGTCGCCATTCTTCAACATGAGCACGCTGGTCAAGACGCCCGCCATCCATTTCGCCGACGGCGACGTCGGACTGCCCGTCTATCACGAACTGGCGGGCAAGTTCGGCGAATTGCTGGTGCTGACTCCCGACGGCGAGGTGCGGCGCAAGATTCGCATCTCGCATGGCCGCCGCACCTTGCAACCGGTCGTACTGGTGGAGGACGCCACCCACGCCGTCGCCCTGCTGCGCGACGCCAGCGCCGCCCCGCCGCGCGTCTGGCGCAGCGAAACGGCGGACGCCGGACAAAGCTGGAGCGCGCTGGAGGCTACCGATTTGCCCAACCCGAACTCGGCGCTCACCGCCGTGCGCCTCGACGACGGTCGTCTGCTGGCGGTGGCCAACGACACCGAGAACAAACGCCTGCGCCTGACGCTGCTGGTGAGCGCGGATCGCGGCCACCATTGGCATGTCGTCCACCGTTTCGAGGATCGCGATACTCAACCGCCGCAAAGCATGCCGGAGACGGATTTCCGCGCCCGGCTGGAAGCCGACGTCGACGACATCGGGCCGGCGCATCCGGCGAAAAACGAAGTCGTCGCCGACGTGCTGCGCAACACCTGTAAAGACGAAGCCTGTCACTGGCAATACGACTACCCCTACCTGATTCGCGCCGCCGACGGCGATTTTCACCTCGTCTATACATGGAACCGTTCGTTCATCCGCCACGTCCGTTTCAACTCCGTCTGGCTGCAAGCGAAACTGGAGGCGACGCGATGATTGCCGGCGCGCTCGATCTCTGCGGCTGGACCTTGCTGCTGTGGCTGACGCTCTCGAACCTTGCGGCGGTCGCCCGGCTGCGGCGCTGGCAAACCGCCGCGCTCGTCGCGATACTCGCCGCCGCGTTGTGCGCGCCGGTTTTTGCCGGCACGAGCGCGCTCGACGCCCTGCGCGGGCTGTTCGCCGGGTTGTCGATTTCGAGCCTGTCGCTGCTCGCGGCGCTGGCGATTGGCCGAATCCGCGGCAAAAGCCCGTTCGCCGACTGCGAACGTCGCTGGCTGCCGGCGCTCGCCGCGCTGCCCGTCGTGCTGTTCTATCCCTTCGCGCTCGGCATCGGATCGGTCGATCCTTACGCATGGGGCTACGGCGGCGCGCTCGTCCTGCCGCTCGCGGTCGGGGTCGCGGCGCTGGCGGCATGGCTGACCGGATGGCGCATCACCGCGCTGGCGCTCGTCGTCGCGCTGGCGGCGTGGCGGTTGCAAGCGCTGGAATCGACCAATTTGTGGGATTACCTGTTCGATCCGCTGCTGGTCTTGGCCGCCCTGATCGTCCTGTCGCGCCGCGCATGGACGTGGAAACGGACGCGCGCCGCCCGCGCCTGAACGCCCATGCCGCTCTCCCGCATCGACCCCACCCGTTACGCCGTCGAGTTCGCCGCCAAGGCCGAACGCTTCCGGCGCGGCTTCTCCGACTTTGTCCTGCCCGAACTGCGGCTGTATTCCTCGCCGCCGCTCGGCTATCGGCTGCGCGCCGAGTTTCGCATCTGGCATAGCGGCGCGCGCCTCGATTACGCGATGTTCGACCCCGCCGACCCGCGCCGCGCCGTGCCGGTCGACGATTTTCCCCCCGCCGCTCCCCGCATCCGCTCGCTGATGCCTTGGCTGCGCCAACATTTGCAGGGCAGCGAAACCTTGCGCCAACGGCTGTTTCAAGTCGAATTCCTCGCCACCCTGAAAGGCGAGGCGCTCGTCGTCCTCGTCTATCACCGCGCCCTCGACGCGGCATGGGAAGAAGCGGCGCGCGCGCTCGCCGACGACCTCGGCGTGCAGGTCGTCGGGCGCAGCCGCAAGCAGAAAGTGGTCATCGGACGCGACTGGCTGGAGGAAGAAATCGTCGTCGACGGCCGTCGCCTTTTCTATCGTCAAATCGAAGGCGCGTTCAGCCAGCCCAACGGCGAGGTCAATCGCCACATGCTCGGTTGGGCGCGTGGGCAGGCGATGGGTCTGGGCGGCGACCTGCTCGAACTGTATTGCGGCAACGGCAATTTCACCGTGGCGCTGGCGCCCTGCTTCACAAAAGTTTTCGCCACCGAACTCGCCAAACCTTCGGTGGCGATGGCGCGGCACAATCTGGCCGCCAACGGCGTCGCCAACGTCGCGCTGGCGCGCATGGCCGCCGACGAGGTGAGCGCCGCGCTCGCCCATGTGCGCCGGTTCCGCCGCCTCAAGGACATCGACCTCGACGCCTACCGCTTCTCGACCCTGTTCGTCGACCCGCCGCGCGCCGGGCTGGACGCGGCGACGCTCGCACTCGCGCGCGGCTTCGCCAACGTCCTCTATATCTCCTGCAACCCGGCGACCCTGCGCGCCAACGTCGCCGCGCTTACCGATTCCCATCGCATCGCGGCGGCAGCGGCCTTCGACCAGTTTCCCTATACCGACCACCTCGAAGCCGGGTTGCTGCTGCAACGGCGCTGACCGGCAAAAACAACGCGCGGACTTGCCCTCGGAGGCGAACGCGTGGAACCATAGCCGCCTGAAAGCGCAAGAAGGAGTCCGTCATGCCCACCTTGTTCGACCCCCTGCAACTCGGCGACCTCATCCTCCCCAACCGCATCGTCATGGCGCCGCTCACCCGTTGCCGCGCCGAACCTGACCGGGTGCCGGGGGCGTTGATGCGCAAGTATTACGAACAGCGCGCCGACGCCGGACTGATTCTCACCGAAGCCACCGCGGTCACGCCGCAAGGCGTCGGCTATCCCGACACGCCGGGCATCTGGAGCGCGGAGCAAATCGAGGGCTGGCTTCCGATTACCGAAGCCGTGCACAAGAAAGGCGGCAGCATCTTCATGCAGCTTTGGCACGTCGGACGCATTTCCGACCCGATATATCTCGACGGTCAAGCGCCGGTGGCGCCGAGCGCCATCGCGCCGGAGGGACACGTCAGCCTCGTGCGCCCGGAGAAGCCCTACGTGACGCCACGCGCGCTGGAAACCAACGAAATCGCCGGCATCGTCGCCGCTTTCTGGCAAGGCGCGACCAACGCCAAGGCCGCCGGTTTCGACGGGGTGGAAGTGCACGCCGCCAACGGCTATCTCATCGACCAGTTTTTGCAGGACGGCACAAATAAACGCACCGACGCCTACGGCGGCCCGATTGAAAACCGCGCCCGCCTGCTGCTGGAAGTCACCGACGCCGCCATCGACGTGTGGGGGCCGGGGCGCGTCGGCGTGCATCTCGCGCCGCGCAGCGATTCGCACAGCATGAGCGATTCCGACCCCGCCGCCACTTTCGGCTACGTCGCTGACGAACTCGGTCGCCGTCGCATCGCCTTCATCTTCGCGCGTGAAGCGCAGGGGCCGGGGCTGCTCGGCCCTGAGTTGAAGAAACGCTTCGGCGGCGTGTTCATCGCCAATCAGGGCTTGACGGTCGAGACGGCGACGCAGTTGCTCGCCAGCTATGCGGATGCCGCCGCTTTCGGAGTGCCGTTCATCGCCAATCCCGACCTTGTGACGCGCTTCAAACACAACGCGCCGCTCAACGAGCCGCGCCCGGAACTGTTCTACGCCAGCGGCGCGGCGGGCTATACGGATTACCCGACGCTGCCGTAAGCGGATGTCCAAGAAGGTCGTCATCTTCGCCGGGCCGCACGGCGCGGGAAAAACCACGTTCGCGCGTGAGTTTTTGCCCGCCGAGGCCGCCTGCCCGCGCTTCATCAACGCCGACCTGATTGCGGCGGGGCTGTCGCCGTTCGCGCCAGAGGCCGCCGCGCAACGCGCCGCGCGGCTGGCGCTGCGCGAGATTCACGACTGCGCCCGACGCGGCGAATCCTTCGCTTTCGAGTCGACGCTCGCTGGCTTGAGCTATCTGCATCTGATTTCGCAATGGCAGCAGGCGGGCTACCGCGTCCATCTTTACTTTCTCGATTTGGGCAGCGTCGAGGCGTCGCTCGCCCGCGTCGCCGAGCAGGTGCGGCAGGGCGGTCAGCCGATTGCGGAAGAAACCGTGCGGCGGCGCTTCGAGACCGGGCGGCGCAATTTCGAGCGTCATTACCGCGACGCCGTGGACGTGTGGGTGAAGTTCGACAATCTCGCCGACGTGCCGCGCCTGATTGAACTGGGCGACAACCCTACCCGCGTCGTCACCACCGGCTGGTCGGCCACCGCATGGCAGCACCGCCTGACGACGACGCCCTCCTACGCCCCGGCCTGGCGTCCGCGCACCTACACCGACCTCGACGCCATACCGGACGAGGAAGTGCGCGCCTCGCACTTCGCCCTGAAACGCGCCGCCGCCGTCGCGCGCCGGGTGGCGCTGCAAACCGAAACCGCGCTCATCGTTTCCCGCAGGGGCAATCGCGTGGTGCGCCTGACGCCGGGGCGGCTGCGCAAACAGATGGACGAGGCGTTGCTGGCATGACCGTCGCCCCGTCGCCCGCGCCCGACACCATCGCCGCCGTCGCCACCCCGCCCGGACGCGGCGGCGTCGGCATCGTGCGCGTGTCGGGGCGCAACCTCGCGCCGTTCGCCGTCGCTCTCGCCGGACGCGCGCCGACGCCGCGCCGCGCCGAATTGACCGATTTCCGCGCCGCCGACGGCGCGACGCTCGACAGCGGACTGATGCTGTATTTCCCCGCCCCGGCCTCGTTTACCGGCGAAGACGTGCTCGAACTGCACGGCCACGGCGGCGCGGTGGTGATGAATCTGCTGCTGGCGCGCTGCCTCGAACTGGGCGCGCGGCTGGCGCAGCCGGGCGAATTCACCCGCCGCGCCTTCCTGAACGGCAAGCTCGACCTCGCGCAGGCCGAAGCGGTCGCCGACCTCATCGACGCCTCCACCGCCGCCGCCGCACGCAGCGCGGTGCGCTCGCTGCAAGGCGAGTTCTCGCGCGCGGTGCGGGCGCTGGTTGACGAACTCACCGATTTGCGCCTGCTGGTCGAAGCGACGCTCGATTTTCCCGAAGAGGAAATCGACTTTCTCAAGCAGGCCGACGCTTTCGGTCGCCTCGAACGCCTCGACCAGCGCCTCGCCGAAGTGCGCGCCAGAGCGCGTCAGGGCAAGCTGCTGCAAGCCGGGCTGTCCGTCGTGCTGGTCGGACAGCCCAACGTCGGCAAATCCTCGCTGCTCAACCGGCTGGCCGGCGACGACCTTGCCATCGTCACCCCGATTCCGGGCACCACGCGCGACGCGCTCAAATCGTCGATTCAAATCCACGGCATCCCGCTGCACGTCGTCGACACCGCCGGCCTGCGCGCCACCGAGGACGAAGTGGAAAAAATCGGCATCGCCCGCGCCTGGAAAGCGGTGCGCGAAGCCGACCTCGCTCTGCTGCTGCTCGACGCCCGCGCCGGACTCACCGACGACGACCGCGCCATCCTCGCCGAACTGCCGCCGAACATGCCGCGTCTGGTGGTGCGCAACAAAATCGACCTCACCGCAGAGCCGCCCGCGCTCACCCACGACGGCGACACCACCCACGTCGCCCTCTCCGCCAAAACCGGCGCCGGCATGGAGGCGCTGGAACAGGCGCTGCTGGAAATCGCCGGCTGGCAGGATTCCGAAGACACCTTCATCGCCCGCGCCCGTCACTTGCAGGCGCTGGAAGCGGGCGCGACTCACCTGGCCGCCGCGCGCGCCGAACTTGAAACCGCGCCGCCGGCGCTCGAACTGTTTGCGGAAAACCTGCGGTTGGCGCAGAACGCGCTCGCCGAAATCACCGGCGAATTCAGCGCCGACGATTTGCTCGGCGCGATTTTCAGCCGCTTTTGCATCGGCAAGTGAGCAAGCGCCGCACCGGCGTCGGCAACGCGGCGTCCGCCAAGCCGTCGAGCGGCCACCACTCCCACGCCGGCTCGGCGGCGAGGCGCGG
>JAISSY010000140.1 GCA_031272995.1 Azoarcus sp. | reverse complement strand
CAGTCGGCGGGCGCAATGTCGCGGTCGTGCAGCGGCGGGAAAAGCCCTTTGTAGAGCAGCGTATCCACGTCGGGCGGCGCCACGTCGGCGGCCTGCAATTCTCCGAGCGAAAACGGCAGCAATTGCAGTAGCGCGACGCGCCCAGCGAGCGATTGCGTGATCGACTCCATCATGCCGAATTGCTGTGAGCCGGTAAGAATGAACAGTCCGGGACGCTTGTCCGCGTCGACGATGCCCTGCAGATAGGAAAACAGTTGCGGGCAACGTTGCACCTCGTCGAGCACCGCGCCGTCACCGAACCGCGCCAGAAATCCGCGCGGGTCTTCGAGCGCGAAATCGCGCACGTCGGGGTCTTCCATCGACACGTAAGGACGCTGCCCGGCGACGAATTTCGCCAGCGTGGTCTTTCCCGATTGACGCGGGCCAGTCAGCGCGACGACGGGGAATTGCGCCAGACGCCGTTCGAGGATGGGGAGGATTTGACGGGAATACATGGGAACTCGCCGAAAACTTGGACAAATTGTATAGCGGACTTTACAATTTGTCCAAGTTTCCCGATTTCATATTCCCAAAACAAAAAGGCACGGTTTTCATCCCGTGCCTTTTGTGTGCTTTACGTGGCGCTCAGAACTCGTCGAGCATGATGTTTTCGCGTTCGACGCCGAGGCTGAGCAGCATGTCGATGACCGACTTGTTCATCATCGGCGGCCCGCACATGTAGAACTCGCAGTCTTCCGGCGCGGGATGGTTCTTGAGGTAGTTCTCGTAGAGGACGGTGTGGATGAAGCCGGTCGGCCCTGTCCAGTTGTCCTCCGGCAGCGGTTCGGAAAGGGCGAGGTGCCACTCGAAGTTGGGGTTTTCTTCCGCCAGCTTGTTGAACTCGTCGATGTAGAACGCTTCGCGCAGCGAGCGCGCGCCGTACCAGAAGCTGATTTTGCGTTTGGTCTTGAGGCGCTTGAGTTGGTCGAAGATGTGCGAGCGCATCGGCGCCATGCCGGCGCCGCCGCCGATGAAGACCATCTCGGCGTCGGTGTCGCGGGCGAAGAATTCGCCGAAGGGGCCGTAGACGGTGATTTTGTCGCCCGGCTTGAGGCTGAAGACGTAGGAGGACATCTTGCCCGGCGGAATGTCGTCGCGTCCCGGCGGGGGCGAGGCGACGCGGATGCAGAACTTGACGATGCCCTTTTCTTCCGGGTAATTGGCCATCGAATAGGCGCGGATGGTCGACTCGTCCACCTTGGAGACGTAGCGCCACATGTCGAACTTGTCCCAGTCGCCGCGATATTCGGGCTGGATGTCGAAATCCTTGTAGGCGACGGTGTGCGGCGGACATTCGAGTTGCACGTAGCCGCCGGCGCGGAAATTGACGTCCTCGCCTTCGGGCAGGCGCAGGGTGAGTTCCTTGATGAAAGTGGCGACGTTGGGGTTCGACTCCACCGTGCATTCCCATTTCTTGACCCCGAACACTTCTTCGGGAATGCCGATTTTCATGTTCTGCTTCACCGCCGTCTGACACGACAGCCGCCAACCGGCGCGCGCGTCGCGCTTGGTGAAGTGGGCTTCCTCGGTGGGCAGCATGTCGCCGCCGCCCTCGAACACCTGACACTTGCACTGACCGCAGGTGCCGCCGCCGCCGCAGGCCGAAGAAAGGAAGATGTTCTGCGTCGCCAGCGTCTGCAAGAGCTTGCCGCCGGCAGGCACGACGATGTCGCGTTCGCCGTTGATGTTTATCGTCACGTCGCCGCTGCTCACCAGCCAGGCGCGGGCGAGCAGGATGACGACCGCCAGCACCAGCACGACGGCGGTGAACATGGCGATGGCGATGATGAATTCCTGCATGTTCATCGAGGCTCCTTAAAGCTGGATACCGGAAAACGACATGAAGCCCAGAGACATCAAGCCGATGATGATGAAAACGATGCCCAACCCTTGCAGCCCGGCGGGCACGTCGGAGTATTTGAGTTTTTCGCGGATGCCGGCCAAGAGCGCAATCGCCACCGCCCACGACAGCCCGGAGCCGAAGGCGTACACCACGCTCTCGGAGAAGTTGTAGTCGCGCTCCTGCATGAACAGCGAGCCGGCCATGATGACGCAGTTCACCGTGATGAGCGGCAGAAAGATGCCGAGCGAGTTGTAGAGCGCCGGCACGTATTTATCCAGCGTCATTTCGAGGATTTGCACGATGGCGGCGATGACGCCGATGAAGGTGAGGAAGCTCAGGAAGCTGAGGTCGATGCCCAACCCCGTCCATTCCAGCGCGCCCTCCTTGAGCAAATGGGTGTAGATGAGGTTGTTGACCGGCAGCGTCACCACCTGCACCACGACGACCGCGATGCCGAGGCCGATGGCCGTTTCCACCTTCTTGGAGATGGCGATGAACGAGCACATGCCCAGAAAGAAGGCGAGCGCCATGTTCTCTGGCCCCATGGCGCGGACGAAAAGGCTCAATAAATGTTCCATGTCAGTCTTCCTTCACCTGCGGCGCGAGCTTGAAAGGCGCGGGTTCCTGCTGTTTTTTCTTCCACGTGCGCAGCGCCCAGATGAACAGGCCGATGAGGAAGAAGGCCGAGGGCGGCAGCAGCAGCAGACCGTTGGGGACGTACCAGCCGCCGTCGTTGACCACCGGCAGGATTTCGTGGCCGAACAACTTGCCGGAGCCGAACAGTTCGCGCACGAAGCCGAGCGACAGCAGCAAGGCGGAGTAGCCGAGTCCGTTGCCGATGCCGTCGAGGAAGGACAGCCCCGGCGGGTTCTGCATCGCAAAGGCTTCGGCGCGCCCCATGACGATGCAGTTGGTGATGATGAGTCCGACGTACACCGACAACTGCTTGGCGAGCGAGAAGGCGTAGGCGCGCAGGATTTGGTCCACCACGATCACCAGCGAGGCGATGATGACCATCTGCACGATCATGCGGATGGAGGACGGAACCTGCTTGCGGATGAGGGAGATGAACAGATTGGAGAACGCCGTCACCAGCGTGAGCGCAATCGACATCACCAGCGCGGTGTTGAGCTTGCCGGTTACAGCCAGCGCCGAACAGATGCCGAGGATTTGCAGGGTGATGGGGTTGTTGTTGAAGACCGGATCGAACAGGACTTCTTTCGCGTTTGCTTGTTTAGACATGATTCAGACCGTCCTTGCCGTGTTCAAACGCCGTCCGGGCGCTGCCGGAGCTTGTCGAGGTAGGGGCCGAAACCTTGCTGGCCGAGCCAGTAGGTGAGCAGGTGATTGACGCCCTTGCTGGTGAGGGTCGCTCCCGCCAGCGCGTCGACTTCGTGGCCGGCGTCGGCGTCGCCCGCCTGCACGCCGCCCTTGACGATGGCGATGTTCGGCTTGCCCTCGGCGTCGAACAGCGTCTTGCCCGGCCACAGCGCCTTCCATTTCGGGTTGTCGACTTCGCCGCCCAACCCCGGCGTTTCGCCGTGCTGGTAGAAGCCGAGTCCGACCACGGTGTTGAGGTCGGGCTTCAGCGCGAGGAAGCCGTAGAGCGTCGACCACAGGCCGTAACCGCGCACGGGCAGGATGAGCGCCTCAAGCTGGCCGCTGCCGTCGTCCTTCTCCAGACGATAGACGGTGGTGTATTGCTCGCGGCGCTTGATGAGGGCGATGTCCTCGTTGCCCGGCACGACGGCGGAGGTCTTGGGGTCTTTTGCCGCCTTGAGCGCGTCGAAGGTGGCGGCGTCGAGTTGGTCGTCGACTTCGCCGGTGGAGAGGTCGACCACCTGCGCCTTGATGCGACGCGCGAACAAATCGCGCACCTGCGCGCCGGAGAGGTCGGGGCCGCCGATGCCGGCGATGGCGAGGATGCTGCGTTGCTTGTCAAGCAGGCGATTTTGTTCCTGCACCGGTTTGAGATATATCGCCGAGCCGGCGACGAAAATCGCCGCCACCAGACTGACCGCAAAGGCCACGATGAGCGTGCGCGCGGTCGATTCCTTATTGCTGGACATGGCGCGCCATCCTCCGCTTGACGTTGGCCGAAACCACGAAATAGTCGATCAACGGGGCACATAGATTGCCGAACAGAATCGCCAGCATCATGCCCTCCGGGAAAGCCGGGTTCACCACCCGAATCAACACCGCCATGACGCCGACCAGAATGCCGAAAATCCATTTGCCGGTATCGGTCATCGCGGCGGAAACCGGGTCGGTGGCCATGAAGAAGGCGCCGAAGGCAAAGCCGCCGAGCACCAGATGCCAGTACCACGGCACCGCGAACATATTGTTGGTCGCAGAGCCGACGGTGTTGAACAGCAGGCTCAGGCCGACCATGCCGATGAACACCCCGGCGACGATGCGCCACGAGGCGATTTTCATGATGAGCAGCGCCACGCCGCCGATGAGGATGGCGAGCGTGCTCACTTCGCCGATGGAGCCGGGCACGAAGCCGTAGAACGCGTCGAGCCAGTTCACGCCGCCCGCGACGATTTCCTGCACGCCGCCGCTGGCCGCCTGCGCCAACGGGGTCGCGCCGGTGAAGCCGTCCACCGCGCGCCACACCGCGTCGCCGGAGATTTGCGCCGGATAAGCGAAGAACAGGAACGCCCGCCCGGCCAGCGCCGGATTGAGGAAGTTCTTGCCGGTACCGCCGAACACTTCCTTAGCGATGACGACGCCGAAGCTGATGCCGAGCGCCACCTGCCACAGCGGCATGGTCGGCGGCACGATGAGCGCGAACAGCACCGAAGTGACGAAGAAGCCTTCGTTCACCTCATGCCCGCGCACCGCAGCGAACAGAACTTCCCACGTGCCGCCCACCGCGAAGGCGACGGCGTAAATCGGCAGGAAATACACCGCGCCGTGAATGAAGTTGTCCCAACAGCTACCGGGGTCGAAACCGGCGATGAGTTTGATGATCGCCAGATGCCAGTCGGTCGACGCCGCGAGCAAATCCGGGTGAGCGGCGAACACCGTGTTGGCTTGGTAGCCGACGTTCCACATGCCGAAGAACATGGCCGGGAAAGTGGCGAGCCACACCAGAATCATCATGCGCTTCAGGTCGATGCCGTCGCGCACGTGCGCCGTGGTTTTGGTGACGGAGGACGGGCGGTAGAGGAAAGTGTCGGTCGCCTCATACAAGGCGAACAACTTTTCGAACCGCCCTCCCTTGGTAAAGTGGTGCTCGATGCTGTCGAGGTAAGAACGCAATCCCATCGTTTAGCCTTCCTTCTCTATCCGCGTCAGGTTGTCCCGCAGGATGGGGCCGTACTCGTACTTGCCCGCGCACACGTAGGAACACAGCGCCAGATCTTCCTCGTCGAGTTCGAGCGCGCCGAGCTTCTGCGCCATCTCGGTGTCGCCGACGATCAGATAACGCAGCAGATGCGTGGGCAAAATGTCCAGCGGCATCACCGCCTCGTAGTTGCCTACCGGCACCATCGCGCGCGGACTGCCGTTGGTGGTGGTGGTGAAGGCGAAATTGCGCTTGCCGGTGAGCTTGGAGGCCCACACGTTCAGCACCGAATGCTTGTCGAAGCCGGCGCGCAGGAAGGAGAGCAGTTCGCGCTCGCGCCCTTCGAGCAGACAGGAGATTTGCAGGTGGAAGCGGCCAAGGAAGCCGGTCGGCCCGCTCGCCGTGCGCCCGCCGAGCAGCGAACCGGAGACGATGCGGTTGTCGCCCGGCTGCAATTCTCCGGCAGTGAGATCGGCCAGATTCGCGCCCAACCGCGTGCGCAGCAAACGCGGCTTGGCGACCACCGGCCCGCCGAGCGCCACGACGCGCTCCACCCACAACTGCCCGGTGGAAAAGAGCTTGCCGACGGCGATCACGTCCTGATAGCCGATGTGCCACACCGTGCGATGCGCGTCGACCGGGTCGAGGAAGTGGATGTGCGTGCCCGCCAGCCCCGCCGGATGCGGCCCGGAGAAGCGTTCGAACTTGACGCTCGACAGCCCCTCGCCCGGTACGTTGCTGGCAGCGTCGGCGCAGATGAACACCTGCGGCGCGAGTTTGGCCAGCACCTTGATGCCGCGCAGGAAGTCCTGCGTGTGCTCGGCGATAATCGGCGCCGGGTCGGCGGCGAGCGGATGGGTGTCGATGGCGGTGATGAAAATAGAAGCGGGTGTGGCGTCGATGGCCGGCGTCTTGCTGAAAGGCCGCGTGCGCAGCGCCGTCCACAAGCCCGACTTCTGCAGATTCTCCCGTACTTGCGCGGCGTCGATTTTGGTGAGATCGGCGTCGGAATACGCGGCGAAAGTCTCCGCCTCGTCGCCGTCCAAATCGATCACTATCGACTGGAACACCCGCTGCGCGCCGCGATTGATGGCGCTCACAGTGCCCGCGCCCGGCGAGGTGAAATTCACCCCCGGCGTTTTCTTGTCGGAGAACAGCACCTGTCCAAGTTTCACCCGGTCGCCGACCTGAACCGCCATCGTCGGCTTCATGCCGTGATAGTCGTACCCGATCAGCGCGACGCTGTCGACCGGCTTGCCGACCTCGATGCGCTGCGCAGGGGCTCCGGCTACGGGCAAATCAAGCCCGCGTTTGATCCGTATCATGCCTTGATCCTGTCTTCCATGAACACGACCGGGCGCGGTTCGGTTTTGCAACCGGACAAATGTGCACCCGCAAAAAACAAGCCGCGATTATATGTGGATTACCGCAAAAAATTCAGCAACTTTCGCGCTCAATCTTTGGGGATCGTGCGTTTGTTGCCATGGTGGTCGAGCGCGACGTAGGTCAGTTGCGCCTCGGTCACCTTGTGCGCTGCTGGATTTTCGGGATTGCGCTCGACGAAGACCTCCACGTCCACGGTGATCGAAGTGTTGCCGACCCGCTCCACCTCGGCGTAGAAGCTCACCAGATCGCCCACCGACACCGGCTGTTTGAACACGAAGGAATTCACCGCCATCGTCACCACGCGCGAACGCGCCCGGTGCCGCGCCGCAATCGAACCGGCGACGTCGACCATCGCCATGATCCAGCCGCCGAACACGTCCCCGTAAGGGTTGAGGTCGGCCGGCATCGGCATCATCCGCAAAGCGGGCTGGCGCCCGCCCAGTTCTCCCCAATGCGTCGGGGTATGATCGTTTTTGTCCATGTCTCCTCTCCTCAAACCCTTTTGGTGGATTCTAGCAGCGCGAACATGGCGGAGACGTCCACATGAGGCGCGCTTTGGGACGGATTTACCACCCCGCCGCCGCGATTGCCCGTATGCCTTCCAGCCCGTTCATGGGCAAGCTCACGTCCTCGCCCCGTTCCACTTCACCGTCGCGCGGATTGATGCGGATCAGCGGGCAATCTTGCGCCTCGCCAAACCGACGCACCGTCGGAATGGCCCGCCCGGTGCCGATTTCCAGCACGACGAGGCGGCGCTTGCCCGCTCGCCAAGCGTTGAAGCGCGCCATTTGTTCTCTTTGACGCCGGTCGTTCCAGTTCCAGTCGCCGAACATCAGAATGTTCGGGCGCGCAAGCTCGTGGCATCGCGGGCAAAGCGGCGGCGCCGAGAGCAGTTCGCAGCGATCCTCGTTGATTTCGGGCTGAAACGCCGTCGCCGGCCAGATCGCGTCGTCACACGGTCGCAGGCACTGCAACCAGTGGATGGAGCCGTGACACTCCACGACGCTTTCCTCGCCGAACCCGGCGCGTTGAAAATGCCCGTCGACGTTGCTGGTAAACACGAAAGCGCCATGCGGCAGCCGCGCCGCCATCTCCCGCAGGATGCGAAACCCATCGTGCGGCGCGGTGGCGCGGTAAAGGTTCAGGCGATGCCCATAAAACCCCCACGCCAGCCGCGGCTTATCCACGAACCGCCGTGGATCGGCGATTTCCTCGAAGCGCAACCGCGCGCGCCCCAACGCCGGATAAGCCCGCCACAACCCCGCCTCGCCACGAAAGTCCGGCAACCCCGAATCCACCCCCATACCCGCGCCCGCCGTGATGATCAAGGCATCGGCCTCCGCCAACAGTTGCGCGGCGCGGGCGATGGAACGGGAAAAAGATTCGGCAGAGGGCATGTTTATCCTGTTGCGGCGAAAACGAAAAACTTTGCGCAGACGATGATATACATTCAGATTTGACTACCAACTACTTAGTGATTTCATCAAACAAAAAGCCCGTCTCACGACGGGCTTTTTGCTTTCACTACAACGACCCCGCCATCATTCAAACTCGATGATGACCTCATCCACCGACAGGCTCGCGCCCGGTTGGGCGACGATTTTCTTGACCTTGACGTCGTGTTCGGCGCGCAGGATGTTTTCCATCTTCATCGCTTCGATGACGACGAGCTTTTCGCCCGCCTTCACTTCCATGCCTTCGGTGACCGCCACTTCGCGCAGCAGGCCGGGCATGGGGGAGATGAGGAACTTGGAAAGGTCGGGCGGCGCTTTTTCCGGCATCAGGGAGAGCAGGTAGGCCGAGTGCGGCGTCATCACCACCGGCGAGATTTGCAGGCCGAAGTGGCTGATGCGGTAGCCGAGGCTTTCGCGCTCGATTTGCAGGCAGATGGGCTGGCCGTTGACGGTGCCGGTGAAGATGAGGTCGCCGAAACTCCAGTCGCTGACGATGTCGTAGGTGCGGTCGCCGTGGGTGAGCGACATGCCGCTCTTGGTGCGCGAGACGACGAACAGGTAGTGCTGGCCCTTCATCACCGCCACCCATTCGGAACTCACCTTGCGGGCGAGTCCCTTGTGCTGGCCGCTGATTTTCACCGCGCGGTCGATGTAGCGCAGACGCGCGAAGGTGGCGACTGCCGCCAACAGCGTCGGGTCGTCGTGCGGCACCATCGAGGAGTCGAAGCCGTCCGGGTATTCCTCGGCGATGAAGCCGGTGTTGAAGTTGCCGGACATGAAACGCGGATGCTGCATGAGCGCGGCCTGAAACGGGATGTTGCTGCTGATGCCGCGAATGACGAAGCCGTTCAAGGCGTCGCGCATCCGTTCGATGGCCTGCTGCCGCGTCGCGCCGTGCACGATGAGCTTGGCAATCATCGAGTCGTAGTACATCGAGATTTCGCCGCCCTCGAAGACGCCGGTGTCGACGCGCACGCTCTTGCTCTCCAGCGGGGCGCGGAATTTCACCAGACGGCCTGTGGAGGGCAGGAAGCCCCGGAACGGGTCTTCGGCGTTGATGCGGCATTCCATCGCCCAACCGTTGATTTTCACGTCCTTCTGCGCGAAAGCGAGCGGCTCGCCGGCGGCGACGCGAATCATCTGTTCGACCAAATCGAGTCCGGTGATGTATTCGGTGACCGGGTGCTCCACTTGCAGGCGGGTGTTCATCTCAAGGAAGTAGAAGCTCTTGTCGGCGCCGACGACGAACTCCACCGTGCCGGCGGATTCGTACTTCACGGCGCGCGCCAGCGCCACCGCCTGCTCGCCCATGGCCTTGCGGGTGGCGGGGTCGATGAACGGCGAGGGCGCTTCTTCCACCACTTTCTGGTGACGGCGCTGGATGGAGCATTCGCGTTCGTTGAGATAGACGTAGTTGCCGTGCGCGTCGCCCAACACCTGAATTTCGATGTGGCGCGGCTCCTGCACGAATTTCTCGATGAACACGCGGTCGTCGCCGAACGAGGCTTTCGCTTCGTTCACGCAGGAACTGAAGCCTTCGTGCGCCTCGGCATCGTTCCACGCCACGCGCAGCCCCTTGCCGCCGCCGCCGGCGGATGCCTTTATCATCACCGGATAGCCGATTTTCTTGGCGATTTCCACCGCCTCGTCGGGACCGGAGATGGGGTCGTTGTAGCCGGGAATGACGTTCACCCCCGCTTCCATCGCCAGCTTCTTCGACTCGATTTTGTCGCCCATGCGGGCGATGGAGTAGTGCTTCGGGCCGATGAACTTGATGCCTTCTTCCTCGATGCGGCGGGCGAAATCCTCGTTCTCCGACAGGAAGCCGTAGCCGGGGTGCACCGCCTCGGCGCCGGTTTCCTTGCAGGCGGCGATGATTTTGTCGGCCACCAGATAGGATTCCTTCGAGGGCGCCGGGCCGATGTGCACGGCCTCGTCGGCGAGCTTGACGAACAGCGACCGCTTGTCGGCCTCGGAATAGACGGCGACCGTCTTGATGCCCATCTTGCGGGCCGTTTTGATGACGCGGCAGGCGATTTCACCGCGATTGGCAATCAGAATTTTTTTGAACATGTCTTTTTCCTCGCGCGGCGGTTCAGAGGGGAATGTTGCTGTGCTTGCGCCACGGGTTTTCCAGCTTCTTGCTCTTGAGCATCTCCAGCGAACGGCACACGCGTTGGCGCGTTTCGTGCGGCAGGATGACGTCGTCGATGAAGCCCCGCGCGGCCGCGGAGAACGGGTTGGCGAAACGGGCCTTGTATTCGGCCTCGCGCTCGGCCAGTTTGACCGGGTCGTTCTTTTCTTCGCGGAAGATGATTTCCACCGCGCCCTTCGCGCCCATCACGGCGATTTCCGCCGACGGCCAGGCGAAATTCACGTCGCCGCGCAGGTGCTTGGAGGCCATGACGTCGTATGCGCCGCCGTAAGCCTTGCGGGTGATGACCGTCACCTTGGGCACCGTGCATTCGGCGTAGGCGAACAGGAGCTTGGCGCCGTGCTTGATGATGCCGCCGTATTCCTGCGCCGTGCCGGGCAGGAAGCCGGGGACGTCCACCAGCGTGATGACCGGAATGTTGAAGGCGTCGCAGAAACGCACGAAGCGCGCCGCCTTGATGGAACTGCGGATGTCGAGACAGCCGGCCAGCACCATCGGCTGATTGGCGACGATGCCAACCGGCGAGCCTTCCATGCGCGCGAAGCCGACGATGATGTTCTTGGCGTAATCGGGCGACAACTCGAAGAAGTCGGCGTCGTCGACCATCTTGATGATTAGCTCCTTCATGTCGTAGGGCATGTTGGGGTTGTCCGGCACCAGCGTGTCGAGCGAGAAATCCTCGCGGTCGGCGGGGTCGATGACCGGCAGCGTCGGCGGCATCTCGCGGTTGGAGCCGGGCAGGAAGCCGACCAGCCGGCGAATGGCGAGCAGCGCCTCGACGTCGTTCTCGAAGGCGAGGTCGGAGACGCCCGACTTGACGCTGTGCGTGATGGCGCCGCCGAGTTCCTCGGAAGTCACTTCCTCGTGCGTCACCGTCTTCACCACGTCGGGGCCGGTGACGAACATGTAGGAGGAATCCTTCACCATGAAGATGAAGTCGGTCATCGCCGGGCTATAGACCGCGCCGCCGGCGCAGGGCCCCATCACCAGCGAGATTTGCGGCACCACGCCGGAGGCGAGCACGTTCCTCTGGAAAATTTCGGCGTAGCCGCCGAGCGAGGCGACGCCTTCCTGAATGCGCGCGCCGCCGGAGTCGTTCAAGCCGATGACCGGCGCGCCCACCTTCATGGCGTGGTCCATGATTTTGCAGATTTTCTCCGCGTAGGCTTCCGAGAGCGAGCCGCCGAAAACGGTGAAATCCTGCGAGAAGATGAACACCAGCCGCCCGTTGACCGTGCCGTAGCCGGTCACCACGCCGTCGCCGGGGACTTTCGCCTGCTTGTCCATGTCGAAATCGACGCAGCGGTGTTCCTTGAAAGTGTCCCATTCCTCGAAACTGCCGTTGTCGAGGAACAGCTCGATGCGCTCGCGCGCCGTGAGCTTGCCTTTTTTGTGTTGGGCGTCGATGCGCTTCTGACCGCCGCCGAGGCGGGCGAGGGCGCGCCGCTCCTCAACCTGTTTGATGATGTCTTCCATGAATGTCCTCCTTGAACTCCCGATTTCGATGCGAAGTTGAAAATCCTTGTTCGTTATGCGCCCAGATGCGCCAGCAGCGCCGCCGCCGCCGCCGAGGGGGTCGTCCGCCCGTCCTCGACCGCCGCCGCCAGCCCCGGCAATTCCGCCCTGACGCGCGGATGCGCGCGGAAGCGATGACGCAGGCCGGCGTCTATCAACTCCCACATCCACGCCGCCGCCTGATGCCGCCGCCGCGCGGCGAATTCACCGCTCGCCGTCATGGCTTCCCGATACTGCACGACCGTGTTCCAGAACTCGGCCACGCCTTCCTTTCGTAACGCCGACAGCGTCAGCACCGGCACCGTCCAATGGGGACTGGCCGGGCGCAGCATGTGCAACGCCGTCTTCATTTGCGCCCGCGCCGCCTGCGCGGCGGTCGGGTTGATGTCTGACTTGTTGATGGCGATCAGGTCGGCCAATTCCATGACGCCTTTTTTGATCGCCTGTAAATCGTCGCCCGCATTGGGCAGTTGCAGCAAGCAAAAGATGTCGGTCATCCCCGCCACTGCCGTCTCGCTTTGCCCGACGCCCACCGTTTCCACCACGATGACGTCGTACCCCGCCGCCTCGCACGCCAGCATGACCTCGCGCGTTTTCTCCGCCACGCCGCCAAGACTGCCCGCCGACGGACTGGGGCGAATGAAGGCGTTGGTCTCGCGCGAGAGCAATTCCATGCGCGTCTTGTCGCCCAGAATGGAGCCGCCGGTGAGGCTGGAGGACGGGTCGACCGCCAGCACCGCGACGCGCAAGCCTTGTTCAATCAAATATAGCCCGAACGCTTCGATGAACGTGGACTTTCCCACCCCCGGCACGCCGGAGATGCCCACCCGCATCGCGCCGCCAGTATGCGGCAGCAAGGCTTCGAGCACACGCCGCGCCTGCGCGCGGTGTTCGTCCTTCTGCGACTCGATGAGCGTGATCGCCTTGGCGAGCGGACGCAACTGCCGCGCCAACACCCCTTCCACCAAGGCGCGCTCGGCGGGCGGAAGCGTGTTCTGGCT
>JAISSY010000118.1 GCA_031272995.1 Azoarcus sp. | reverse complement strand
GAAACGGGTGCCGTTCTGGATTCCATTAACGTATCGGCGTTATTTAGAGCGGATGAAAATAATACTTTGCCTCGGGCAGGCGAAGGGGATGGAGTGTGGCGCCGACTCGCTCCAGCATTCGAGCCAGTCTTTTTTTGTGGGGGGGATTGGTCATCCTCGCCACGCTGGTGATTTTCGTCACCAGCACCTATGAACTTGCCATCGGCCCGGCCATTCACGACATTTCGCAATCCCAGATCGAAAGCAAGGCGACCGGGCTGGAAAACCGCATCCAGAGCCTGTTGCGCACGGTGGAAAACACGCTGGAAACCGCCGCCCGCTACGTGGTGGACGACATCGGCAACCGCGACGATCTCGATCACTTCAATCAGGTTTTCCGCCCGTTGATCGAAAACACGCCCGAAATCGCCGCCGTGCTGGTGGTGGAGGAATCGGGACGGGCGTCGATACTCAAGCACGAAACGCAGGGCAACTGGGTCAATTTCATCACCGACCCCGCCGTCTGGGGCGCGCAAGCGCGCTGGCTGACCCGCAATCCCGGCGGCGAAATCATCGGCGACGAAATGCGCTACCTCGGTTTCGACGCCCGCACACGCGTCTGGTACAAGGGCGCCATGACGCTGCCACCGTCGGCGCCGCGCTATTGGACGCAACCATACGTGTTCTATTCCGACCGCGAACCGGGCATCACGGTGGCCAAGCGCGTCAAGGCGGGCAAAAAGACTTTCGTCGTCGCCATCGACGTGCGGCTGCGCGACATCCTCACCGCGATTTCGCAAATCAAGGTCGGCAATCAGGGACGCGCCATCCTCATCTTCGAGCCCGGCTACCGCGTCGCCGACGACACGCCCGCCGCCGACGCTCCCGCGATGGGCGTCAAACCGAACGGCACCACGCCGTGGGGAATGCGGCTGATGGCCAATCTCACCAGTCCCCCCATCGTGCAAGGCTTTCAGGCGTGGCAGCGGCGCGGCAGTCCGGCGGACACCACCGTGCGCTACACGGTGAGCGGCACGCGCTGGCTCGGTTATTTCCACCCGATCACCATCGGCGCGGCGCAGCCGCACTGGTTGGGGCTGTTCGCGCCGCGCGACGACTTCATGCCCACCAGCGCGATGCATTACCTGATTCTCGTCACCGCGCTGATCGGCGGCTCGTTGGCGCTGGCGCTCGGGCTGGCCACATGGCTCGGCAAACGCCGCTTCGCCGGGCCGTTGCAACAACTGATGCGCGAAAGCGAACGCCTCGCACGCCTCGAATTGCGCGCTCCCATCGACGTGCCGTCGTCGTGGGCGGAAGTCGACAAGGTGGTGGAAGCGCAGGAGGCGATGCGGCGCGAACTGCTCGCCGCATGGCAAAAGCTGCGCGCCTCCAACGCCGAACTGGAAGAAAAAATCCGCGCCCGCACCGCCGACCTCGAGCGCATCAGCGAAACGGCGCAGCGCTCCTCGCGCCTGCTCCTCGACATGGCCGATTCGCTGCCTTGCGCCGTTTTCCGCTTCGAGCGCGCCGTCGGCGAACCCGAAGGCCGTTTCACCTTCATCAGCCGCAACGTGCGCGACATGCTCGGCGTCGACGCCCACGACATTCAGGCCAAACCGGAAGCGCGCTGGACTTATCTGTTGCCGGAGGACAAGGCGAAAGCGCAACCGCTGCTGCACACCAGCGGCGACAACATCATCCTCGAGCGCGTCGAGCTGCCGGACAAGGGGCTGCGCTGGCTGGAGACGCGGGCGCGTTACTCGGCGATGGAAAACGGCGGCCAGTGCTGGAACGGCTATTGGCTCGACGTCACCGCCGAGCAGCGGATGCAGGAAGACCTGCGGCAAGCCAAGGAAGACGCCGAACAGGCGACGCGGGTGGAGGAAAACTTCATCGCCAACATGAGCCACGAGATTCGCACGCCGATGAACGCCATCCTCGGCATGACGCGACTGGCGCTGCAAACCCGGCTCGACGCCAAGCAGCGCGACTACCTCGGCAAGATTCTGCACTCCGGGCAACACCTGCTCGAAATCATCAACGACATCCTCGACTTCTCAAAAATCGAGGCCGGCAAACTACAGGTGGAAAACGTGACTTTCGAATTGGAAAGCGTATTGGAAACCGTCCGTAATCTGGTGGCGGAAAAGGCCGCCGCCAAAGGACTCGAACTCACCTTCACGGTGGCGCCGCAGGTGCCGCCCTGCCTCGTCGGCGACCCGCTGCGCCTCGGACAGGTGCTGGTCAATTACGCCAACAACGCGGTGAAATTCACCGAACGCGGCGAAATCGCCATCGCCGTCGACCTGCGCGAGGACATGGACGACGAGGTGCTGCTCGGCTTCGCCGTGCGCGACACCGGCATCGGCATCGCCGAAGCGGACATCGGTCGCCTGTTCCAGAGCTTCTCGCAGGCCGACGTGTCGACGACGCGGCAATACGGCGGCACCGGGCTAGGGTTGGCGATTTCCAAACAACTGGCCGAACTCATGGGCGGCGAAGTCGGGGTCGAATCCGAACTCGGGCGCGGCTCCACCTTCTGGTTCACCGCTCGGATGATGCGCGGCGACGCCTCGCATCTGGCGCCGAGCCTGCCGCCGGCCGTCGTCGCCTCGCGCGCCCGCGTGCTGGTCGCCGACGACAACGACAACGCCCGCCACGCCGCCTGCGACGCCGTACGCGCCATGAAGCTCGACGTCGTCGAAGCCGCCTCCGGACTCGCCACTCTCGACGCCTGCCGCAAGGCCGCCGCCGCCGGCCAGCCGTTCGGCATCGTCGTGCTCGACTGGCAAATGCCCGACATGGACGGCGCCGAAGTGGCGCAACGCCTGCGCGCCGAATTCCGCGAGAACTGCCCCGAACTGCTGATGCTCACCGTCTACGGCAAGGGCGACGCGCTGCACGAACTCTCCGGCGTCGCCACCGAAAACATGCTCATCAAGCCGGTCGGCCCGCAACTGCTCGCCAGCGCCATCGCCCGCGTGCTCGGCGGCCAACCGGGGGGTTCGCCCGGCGACGAACTCGGTCTGGCGATAAACGCCCCCAACCTCAAGGCCATCGCCGGCGCCAGCATCCTCTTGGTCGAGGACAACGAAATCAATCGGCAGGTGGCGCGCGAAATTCTCGAAACCGGCGGTTTCACGGTCGACACCGCCGAAAACGGCGCCATCGCGGTGGAGAAAATCCACAACGCCGCCGGGCGCGCCTACGACCTCGTGCTGATGGACGAACGCATGCCGGTGATGGACGGGCTGGAGGCGACGCGGCAATTGCGTGCGCGCGGCTGCGGCATTCCCATCGTCGCGCTCACCGCCAACGTCATGCCCGGCGACCGCGAGCGTTACCGCGAGGTGGGGATGAACGATTACGTCGCCAAGCCCATCGACCCGGTGCACTTGTGGGGCGTGCTGTGCGAGTGGATAAAGCCGCGTCAGGGGCTTGGACAGGGGCGCGGCGCCGCGCCCATCGTCGTGCCCGCCGCCGCCGAGCCGGTCGAATTGCCGCTCGACGTTCCGGGGCTGGACGTGGAGCGCGGCTTGCGCAACGCCCTGGGGCGCGCGCCGCTCTACCGCAACCTGCTGGAGAAATTCTGCAAGAACCACGCGCACGATTCCGCCCAACTCGAAACCGCGCTCGCCGAACCGGAATGGCCCTACGCCATGCACCTCGCCCACACCCTGAAAGGCGTGGCGGGCAACGTCGGCGCCACCCGCCTGCAGGCCATCGCCGCCAAACTGGAAGCCGCCTGCCGGCACGAAGAAATCGACGAAGCGCGCCTGACCGCGCGCGAACTCGCCGACGAACTGAGCAGCCTCATCGAACGCCTCGACCAAACGCTAGGCCAAACGAAACCGGAAGCGCCGCCGCCCGAAACCGCCCCCGTCGAGCGTCTGGGTCTGGTCGCCGGGCGTCTGGCGTATCTGCTCGGCGAGAGCGACGCCGAGGCGCTCGAATGTCTGCAAAACGAGTACAGCCTGCTGCGCGGCAGCCTGCAAGCGCATTTCGGCGAACTCGAAGAAGCCATCGGCGCCTTCGATTTCCCGCGCGCCTTGCAGGTCTTGCACCGGGCTTGCGACGAGAAGCAAATCAAACTGGACCGAGCCGCATGAACACCATCAAAGACCTCAACGAGCGTTTCACCATTCTGGTGGTCGACGACGCGCCGGAAAACCTCGCGCTGATGAGCGCCGTGCTGCGCGACATCTACCGCGTCAAGGTCGCCAACAACGGCGAAAAAGCCCTGCGCATCGCCATCTCGGAGCCGCACCCCGACCTCATCCTGCTCGACGTGATGATGCCGGGACTTTCCGGCTACGAAGTCTGCGAGCGTCTCAAGGCCGACCCCGTCACACGGGGCATTCCGGTCATCTTCCTCACCGCCAGCGCCGAAACCGACGACGAAGCGCGCGGGCTGGAACTGGGCGCGGTCGACTACATCGTCAAGCCGGTGGCGCCCTCCATCGTGCGCGCCCGCATCGACACCCACCTGAAGCTGAAGGCGAGTGCCGACTTCCTGCGCGACAAGGCGGAATTTCTCGAAGCCGAAGTCAAGAAGCGCACGCGCGAAGTGCAGGCGGTGCAGGACATCACCATTCTCACCATGGCCTCGCTCGCCGAGACGCGCGACAACGAAACCGGCAACCACATCCGTCGCACGCAGCATTACGTGCGCGTGCTGGCGCAGCAGTTGCAGAAACATCCGCGCTTCCGCGACACCCTGGACGACAACGTAATCGACGCCCTCTACAAATCGGCGCCGCTGCACGACATCGGCAAAGTCGGCATTCCCGACCGCATCCTGTTGAAGCCGGGGCGCTTCATGTCGGAAGAATTCGAAATCATGAAGACGCACTCCATCCTCGGCAAAAACACCATCGAATACGCCGAGCGCCAGTTGAACACCAAGGTGGATTTCCTCTCCTACGCCAAGGAAATCGCCTACTGCCACCACGAAAAATGGGACGGCAGCGGCTACCCGCTAGGCATCGCCGGCAACGAAATTCCCGTTTCCGCCCGCCTGATGGCCATCGCCGACGTCTACGACGCGGTCATCAGCCCGCGCGTCTATCGCGGCCCCATGCCGCACGACCGCGCCAAGGCCATCATCCGCGACGGCTGCGGCAGCCACTTCGACCCCGACGTGGTGGAAGCCTTCTTCGAGACCGAAGACAAGTTTCTTTCCATCGGGCGGGTATACAGCCAATTCACCGGCGACTGGGCGCGCAACACGAATTTCCTCTTTTCGTGAGCGCTTCCGTTTCTAGCGCACCAGAAACGGCAAATTCGCCGTCGCCGCCTTGCCGGATTTGTCGCGCACGGTGATGAACAGGCGGTAGGCGCCGGGTTCCGCCGGGGCGCGGAAGCGGACGGCGAGCGCGTCGGCGTGCAGCATTTCGACGCCGACGGCCGCGGGGACGGGTTCGACGTCGCCGCCGCCGAGCAGTTGGCTGGCTTCGCGACGCACTTGCCACGCGGTTTCGAGTCCGTCGCCGCGCGCGTCGATGGTGGAGGAGACTTCGCCGCCGGGGGCGAATTCGTCGGCGGCGATGCCGATGCCGAGGATGGTGGGCGCGGCCTGCGCGGGCGGGCGACCCCACGCGGCGGCAAGCGCGTCGGTCATCTCGGTGAGCGTGCCGTCGGCCAGCAGCAGGCCGTGCCAGGTCGCGGTCTGTTCCTGTTTCGCGCCCCACAGGAAGGGAAAAAAGCCGCGCACTTGCGGGTCGGCGCGTTTCGCCGCGTCGGCGTAGACGCGGCGGAAATAATCGGCTTTCTGGCGGCTGGTGAGCTCCACCGGCGCGCCCCACGGTTTTCTGCCCGCCTGCCATTGGCCGAGCGGGCCGAGTTCGGTGACGAACACCGGCTTGTCGACGCCGACGGCGCGCAGGCGCTCGCCGATGCCGAACACCGCGTCGGCGTACAGATTGATGCCGAGAAAATCGACGTGGGCGCAACAGGTGGCGAGCGGACGCAGCCGCTCCGCGCCGCCGTCGGCCACCACCATCATGGTCGGATGCGCGCCGTCGAGCGCCTTGACCACGGCGGCAAGGCGTTCGACTTCGCGCCACGCCGGCAGCGGGTCGGGCATTTCATGCTCGACTTCGTTGCCGATCGCCCACGCCTTCAACGCCGGATGACGACGGTGGCGACGCACGAAAGCGGCGATGCGTTCTTCCTGCCGCGCGCGGGCGCTAGCGTCGTCGAGATTGAAACCGCGCCGTGGCAGGCCGACGTCCAGCCCCATGACGACGCCGAGTCCGAGCTTGGCGGCTTCGTCGAGCACCCATGCGTCGCTCTCGCCATAGACGCGCACCACCTTCGCCCCGGCGGCGGCGAGCTTTTGCAACGCGGCTTTGTCGCCCGCGAAAGTGGCGCCCTGCCAAGATGCATCGACGGCATCCGCCGCCGCCGGCAGCGCCAACGCCGCCAGCAGCAGGGCGAGCTTACCCGGCATGAAGCGATGCGAGCTTGCGCGCCACCGCGTCGTGGCCGAGCCACAGCACCGGGCCTTCGGGGTTGGCGGCTTCGTTGAAGATGAGCGGGCCGGTGGCTTCGATGACGTGGGTGCTCAACAGGTCGGAAATCAACGCTTGGCGCGATTTGTGTTGCGCGGTGATTTCCTCGGCGGTGGAAATCATCAACTCGGCCAGTTCGGGAGTGTTGTCCATCGGCCAAGCGTCGAAATCGCGGAAGTGGCGCATGGTGGCGCTGGTGTTGTAGGCGTCGAGCCGGGCGAGGATGCCTTCGAGCGCGGTCGGGTCGGTGAGCAGGTCGCGGCAGGCCGCCCATTGCGCTTCGCCCCAGTCGGCGCAGCCTTCACGGCGGAAAGCGTTGAGCAGCGGGAAAAGCGACAACTCGATGCCGATGAACACGTCGGAGGAATTGGTGCGAATCTCCGGGCAGTTGAACACGGTGGCCTTGACGCCGCGCTCCCACGCCGCGCTGGCGACGTCTTCCAGCCGCTTCTTGGCGTAGCCCTGCGTGTAGTTGGTGTAGGTCTGCCACTGGTATTGGCCGTCGATGAGAATCTCGGTGCCGTGGTAGCCGTAGGCGGTGTAGCGCGCCTGCCCGCCGTCGCGCTCGATGCGGGCGCGCAGCGCGGCGGTGGCTTCGAGCAGGTAGGCGAAGGAGTTGCCGGTGACTTCCTCGAAGTTCATCAGGTTCAGCTTGCCGAGGTCGCTGTCCATGAGGGCGCGCGAGGACATGAAACGCTCGCCGCGCCCTTTGTATATGCGGTTGGCGATGGCGAGGAAGACTTTCGCCTTCACCAGCCCGCCCGCCATGGTGTGGGCGAAGAAGACGTTGGCCCCCGGAGGAATCAGCGCCTCCAGTTGGCGGGCGAATTCCGCCGCGCCGGCCTTGAAGCGCGCCACGCCGGCGGCGCGACAGGCGTCGACGCGCGCCCAGTCGAGCTTGTCGGTCTGCCAGGTCTTGATGGTCATCGCGGCGGCGAGTTCGGTGGGCGTCGGGCCGCCGTCTCCGGGGGTGTCGTTGTCGAAGCCGGCCATCAGCGGCACGTTGATGACCCGTCCGCCCAGATTGGCTTCGGCGGCGGCGAGTTCTTCGTCGTTCAACGGCCTCAGGCTGCCGTCGGCTTCGCGTCGTCCGACGGTGGCGCCGACGATGGTCATGCCCGCCGCGCGCGCTTGCGCCACGAGTCCGTTGGCGTAACCACGCCCGAAAAGCTCGCCGAAAAGGACGAAAACATCGCCCGTGCCGAACAGGCTCTGGCGGGACAGGGTGCGAAGGGGAACGAGTGCGCTCACTTTTGATGGCCTCTGAGGAGAAATATATGAATGTTCAGCGCATGGCGCGCAGGCGCGCGATCCGCTCCGCCGTGGGCGGGTGGGTCGAGAACAGCCGTTGCAGCCCTCCGCCGAACAGCGGATTGACGATCATCATTTGCGCCGTGGCCGGATGCTCCTCGGCGGTCGGGAATGGTACGCCTTTGGCGTATTGCTCGATCTTTTTCAGCGCGTCGGCGAGCGCGTCCGGGTCGCCGGAGATTTCCGCGCCGCCCTGATCGGCGCCGAATTCGCGCGTGCGGCTGATCGCCATCTGAATCAGCATCGCCGCCAGCGGCGCCAGAAACATCACCAGCAACCCCAACAGCGGATTGGCGCGGTGGCCTTCGCTGTCGCGTCCGCCAAAGAACATGCCGAATTGCGCCAACGCCGAAATCGCGCCCGCGACGGTGGCGGAAATGGTGGAAATCAGAATGTCGCGGTGCTGGACGTGCGCGAGTTCGTGCCCCATCACGCCGCGCAATTCGCGCTCGGTGAGCAGCTTCATGATGCCGGTGGTGGCGCACACCGCCGCGTGTTCGGGGTTGCGTCCGGTGGCGAAAGCGTTGGGCTGCGCCTCGTCGATGATGTAGACCTTCGGCATCGGCAGGCCGGCGCGTTGCGCCAAGTCCTTGACCAGATTGTAGAACTTGGGGGCGCTGCTCTCGTCGACCGCGCGGGCGTTGTACATCTTGAGCACCGCCTTGTCGGAGAACCAATACGCCCACAGATTGGTGGCGCCGCCGAAGACGAGCGCGATCAGCATCCCTTGCTGGCCGCCGAGCGCGCCGCCGACGACGCCGAACAGCGCCACGATGCCGGCCATCAGGATGGAAGTCTTCAACCAGTTGCCGACCATGTACGACTCCTTTGCTCGCGGTTCAAAAGTCTGCGTAGATTAAGGCAATAGTCGCCGCTTTCAAGTACCCGGCAGCGCGAAACGTTCGCCGGCGGCGAGCGCGAAGCCGCGCAGAAACTCCGCCGCAGTCATGCGACGGCTGCCCGGACGCTGCAACTCGCCGATCAGCAGCGCGTCCTCGCCGCACGCCACCACGACGCCTTCTTCATCGGCGCGCAGCACGACGCCCGGCTCGCCGTGACCGTGAATCGTATGCGGCGACCACAGTTTGAGCGTGGTGTCGCGCACGTGTCCGACCGCGCCGGGGAAGGGGTCGAACGCCCGCACCGCGCGCGCCAGCGCGCTGGCGGGTCGCCGCCAGTCGAGCGTCGCTTCGGCGCGCGAAATTTTGCGGGCGTAGGTGGCGTCGGCCTCCACTTGCGCGGTGGGGCGCAGCGTTCCCGCCGCCAGCCCGGCGAGCGCCGCGACGATGGCCTCGGCGCCAAGACGGGCGAGCTTGTCGTGCAGCGTGCCGGTGGTGTCGTTCACGTCGATGGGCAGCGCGCGCCGCAACAACATCGGGCCGGTGTCGAGACCGATGTCCATCTGCATGATGGTGACGCCAGTCTCGCGGTCGCCCGCCTCGACGGCGCGGTGTATCGGCGCCGCGCCGCGCCAGCGCGGCAGCAGCGAGGCATGGATGTTCAGACAGCCCAGACGCGGCAGCGCCAGCGCCTCCGGCGGCAACAGCAGACCGTAAGCGGCGACCACCAGCACGTCGGGCTGACTCGCCGCCAGCATGGCGCGCTGCGCCTCGCTTTTCAGTCCTTCCGGTTGGTCGACCGCGAGTCCGTGCGCGAGCGCGCAGCGTTTGACCGCGCTCGCGCTCAGCTTCATGCCGCGCCCGGCGGGACGGTCGGGTTGAGTGAGCACCAGCGGCACGTGATGACCGGCGGCGACAATCGCCTCCAGCGCGACGGCGGCGAACTCCGGCGTGCCGGCGAAGGCGACGCGCAGAGGCGGCGAGGCGGCGTTGCCGGTTTCAGGCATCGGCTTTCGCCTTTTCTTCCTGCGCCTGCTTGAGCAGCCGCGTCTTGATGCGACCCTGTTTGAGGCGGGAGAGGTATTGCACGAACACCTTGCCTTCGAGGTGATCGAGTTCGTGTTGCAGACACACCGCCAGCAACCCGTCGGCCTCCAGTTCGAAGGGCTCGCCGCGCTCGTCGAGCGCCCGCACGGTGACGCGCTCGGCGCGCTTCACGGTGTCGCGCACGCCGGGCACCGACAGGCAGCCTTCCTCGCTTTCGCATTCGCCGTCGCGGGCGACGATTTCGGCGTTGATGAACACCCTGAGCTGGTCGCGCGTCTCGCTCACGTCGATGACCGCGACGCGCTTATGCACATTGACCTGCGTCGCGGCCAACCCGACGCCGTCGGCGGCGTACATGGTTTCGCCCATGTCGCGGACGAGGGCGCGAATGGAATCGTCCACAACCGCGACCGGCGCGGCCTTGGTGTGGAGGCGGGAATCGGGAAAACGAAGGATGGAAAGCAGGGCCATAGAACGAAAGGGAAGAAAACCGTCACGAACAGAATTTGGCTCGCGCTCTAACATGAATGGCCACAATGTGTTGCGCCTGAAAGGAAGCGAGTCTCATGTCCAGAATTATATCTTCCATCGTCGTCGGCTTCGCGGCTCTGCTCGGCACCGTCGCTCAGGCCGCGCCTCCCACCGTTGCCGCCAATGCGCCGGATTCCTATACCGTGGTCAAGGGCGACACCCTGTGGGGCATCTCCGGTCGCTTCTTGCAAGAGCCGTGGCGCTGGCCGGAAGTCTGGCAAATGAACGAGGACCAAATCAAGAATCCTCACCTCATTTATCCGGGTCAAATCAACGTGCTCGACCGCAGCGGCCCAAAACTGCGCTTCGGCAAGGCAATCGGCAGCGGCGGCAACAAGCCGGTCGGCGCCGGCAAACTCGAACCGCGCGTTTATCACACGCCGGTCGACGAGGCGATTTCCACCATTCCGCTCAAAGTCATCGCGCCCTTCCTCACCCGGCCGCTGGTGGTAGAGCGTAAAACGCTCGACGGCGCCGCCACCATCGTCGCCACCGAAACCGGCCGCGTCTACCTCGCGCAGGGCGACACCATCTTCGCCAAGGACGTGCGGGACGACGTCGACACTTGGGCGATATTCCGCCCCGCCAAACCCATCGTCGATCCGGTGAGCGGCAAACAGCTCGGCTTCGAGGCGCAATATCTCGGCTCGGCCAAAGTCACCGAGCGCACCGACCCGGCGACGCTGCAAATCGTCGAAGCGGTGGAGGAAATCGGCGCCGGAGATTTGATGCTGCCGGTCGAGGGCGATCTCGTCTTTTCCTACGCGCCGCACGCGCCGAAATCCGAAATCGACACCCGCATCGTCAACATCTATCGCGGCGTCACCGAAACCGGCAAGTTGAGCGTGGTGGCGATTGGCGCCGGCAAGAACGACGGGCTGGAGCCGGGCAACGTGCTGGCGCTGTTCCGCAATCGCGGCACCGCCAAATATCTGAAACGAAACTACAAGCTGCCCGAAAAGCGTTATGGGTCGATGCTGGTGTTCCGCGTTTTCGATCGTGTATCCTATGCCTTAATCATGGACACCGATGGACAGGCGACGGTCGGCGACGCCGCAAGGAACCCCTGAAAACACTGGACGATACGGCAGGCCGCACTGAGCTTGCCGACTGGATTCGCTTCGCACTCACCCCGGTCAGCCCGGAGCGGCAGCGCAAGTTGCTGGCCGCTTTCGGCTTGCCGGGGCAGATTTTTGCCCAATCGCACAGCAATCTCGCCAGCGTCGCCGGCGCTGAGGCCGCCGCCGCTTTGCGCTCCGGCCCCCGACAGGACGCGGTCGACGCCGCGCTGGCGTGGGCGGCGGAAGACGGCAACCGCATCCTGACCCTCGCCGACGACGCCTACCCCAAGGCGCTGCTGGAAATTCCCGACCCGCCCGTCGTGCTCTACGTCAAGGGCGACCCGGCGCTGTTCGACCATCCGGCGCTGGCGATGGTCGGCTCGCGCACTCCCACCGCGCAGGGCGAAGCCAACGCCGAAGCCTTCGCGCGCAGCCTCGCCGAATCGGGGCTGACCGTGGTCAGCGGCCTTGCCCTCGGCATCGACGCCGCCGCGCACCGGGGCGCGCTCGCCGCTGCGGGCGGCGTCACCGTCGCGGTCATCGGCACCGGCATCGACCGCATCTACCCGGCGGCCAACGAAACACTGGCGCGCGAAATCGCCGCGCGCGGCGCGCTGTTGAGCGAATTCCCGCTCGGCACCCCGCCCATCCGCCACAACTTCCCGCGCCGCAACCGCCTCATCGCCGGCCTCGCGCAAGGCGTGCTGGTGGTGGAAGCCACACTGAACAGCGGCTCGCTCATCACCGCCCGCCTCGCGCTCGACGCCGGCCGCGAGGTTTTCGCCATCCCCGGCTCCATCCATTCCCCGCTGGCGCGCGGCTGTCACCGCCTGATTCGTCAGGGCGCCAAACTGGTCGAAACCGCCGAGGACGTATTCGAGGAATTACGCGGTCGCCTCGGCGCCGCGCTGCCGCCGCGACAGGAAAAACCCGCTCGCACCCGCCGCGCCGCCACCCACGCCCCGCGTCCGCAACCCTCGCCCCCGCCCGTCGACCTCCCGCCCGACACCGCCCGCGTGCTCGCCGCCCTCGGCCCCGACCCACGCGACATCGACAGCCTCGCCCTCGCCACCGCATTGCCGGTCGAGGCGCTGCACGCGCACCTGCTCACGCTCGAACTGGAAGGGCTGGCGACGCGGCAGGCGGGGGGTGGATTCGTGCGGCTGCATGTGTCACGCGATTCGTGACCCGGTCGACGTTCGTCTTCCGCTTTTTCTTGCCCACCGCTTGCGTGCGCATCTATAGCGTCTTTATCATCCGCCGCTTCACCTCCCCACGAGCATCGTCCAGACCGGCATGAGCAAAAAACTAATCATCGCGGAAAAGCCTTCGGTGGCGCAGGACATCGCCCGTGCGCTGGGCGGGTTCTCAAAGGAGAAGGATTATTTCGAGTCCGAGGACTACGTGCTGTCGTCGGCGGTCGGGCATTTGCTCGAATTGACCGTGCCGGAGGAGTTCGAGGTCAAGCGCGGCAAATGGACGTTCGCGCATCTGCCGGTGATTCCGCCGCACTTCGCGCTCAAGCCCATCGAAAAGACCAACGACCGCC
Organism: Azoarcus sp.; assembly: GCA_031272995.1. Classification (GTDB taxonomy): domain Bacteria; phylum Pseudomonadota; class Gammaproteobacteria; order Burkholderiales; family Rhodocyclaceae; genus WRNU01. Next base: position 2,988 of record JAISSY010000118.1, on the reverse strand, counting down.
TCAAGCTGCTCACCCGCCTCATCAAACGCAAGGACGTCGACGGCATCGTCAACGCCTGCGACGCCGGGCGCGAGGGCGAGCTGATTTTCAGCTTCATCGTGCGCCACGCCGGCGTCGACAAGCCGATGCGCCGCCTGTGGCTGCAATCCATGACTCCCGCCGCCATCCGCGACGGCTTCCAGCGCCTGCGCGCCGCCAGCGAAGTCGAAGGGCTGCGCAGCGCCGCCGTGTGTCGCGCCGAATCGGATTGGCTCATCGGCATCAACGGCACGCGAGCGATGACGGCGTTCAACTCCAAGACCGGCGGCTTCCACCTCACCACCGTCGGGCGCGTGCAGACGCCGACGCTGGCCATCGTGGTCGAGCGCGAAGAAAAAATCCGCCAGTTCAAGCCGCGCGACTATTGGGAACTGGAAGGGCGCTTCGCCTGCGCCGCCGGGGAATACGGCGGGCGCTGGTTCGACGAGAATTTCAAGCGCCCGCAAGGCGACGAGCACGCCAACGCGCAACGCCTGTGGGACAAGGCGCGCGCCGAAGCCATCCGCGCCAAATGCGCCGGCCAACCCGGCACGGTGACGGAAGAATCGAAGCCCTCGACGCAACTCTCGCCGCTGCTGTTCGACCTCACCAGCCTGCAACGCGAGGCCAACGGACGCTTCGGCTTTTCGGCGCGCACCACGCTGCAACTGGCGCAGGCGCTCTACGAACGCCACAAGGCGCTCACCTATCCGCGTACCGACGCGCGCGCCCTGCCGGAGGATTACGTCGGCACGGTCAAGGACATCCTCAGGAATCTGCCCGCCGAATACGCGCCTTTCGCCGCCGAAATCGCCAAACAGAACTGGGTGCATCCGAACAAGCGCATCTTCAACAACGCCAAGATTTCCGACCACTTCGCCATCGTCCCCACCGGCACCGCGCCGAAAAGCCTCAGCGAAGCGGAACAGAAAATCTACGATTTGGTGACGCGCCGCTTCCTCGCCGTTTTCTACCCGGCGGCGGAATATAAGGTGACGACGCGCATCACCCGCGTCGCCGGCGAAGCCTTCAAGACCGAAGGCAAGATTCTGGTCAATCCGGGCTGGCTGGTGGTGCGCAAGGGCGCGGTGGAGGCGCAGAAGGAAAGCGAGGAAGACGCCCAACTCGTCCCCGTGCGCCCCAACGAAACGGTGCAGACCGAGGAAGTCGCGCTGCGCGCCCTGCAAACCCGTCCGCCCGCCCGCTTCAACGAAGCGACGCTGCTCTCGGCCATGGAAGGCGCCGGCAAGATGGTCGACGACGAGGAATTGCGCGCCGCCATGGCCGAACGCGGACTCGGCACCCCGGCGACGCGGGCGCAAATCATCGAAGGGCTGATTGCCGAGCAATACCTGCACCGCGACGGACGCGAACTCGTCCCCAGCGCCAAGGCGTTCTCGCTCATCACCCTCATCAAGGGTCTTGGCATCGACGCGCTCGCCTCGCCGCAACTCACCGGCGGTTGGGAATACAAACTGGCGCGCATGGAGCGCGGCGAAATGACGCGCGACGCCTTCATGGCCGAAATCGCCGCCATGACCCGCGACCTCGTGGAGCGCGCCAAGCAATACGAATCCGACACCGTGCCGGGCGATTTCGCCACCCTGTCGGTGCCGTGCCCGAAATGCGGCGGCGTCGTCAAAGAGAACTACAAGAAATTCGCCTGCCAGAAATGCGACTGGAGCACGTGGAAAATCGTCGCCGGCAGGCAATTCGAAATCGCGGAAATCGAAACCCTGCTACGCGAAGGCCGCGTCGGCCCGCTCACCGGCTTCCGCAACAGGATGGGCCGCCTGTTCAACGCCGAAGTCGTCCTCAACGACGACAAGCAGCCCACTTTCGATTTCGGCCAGCCGCGCGAAGGCGAGCAAGCCGAAGCGGTCGATTTCTCCGGGCAAGAGCCGCTAGGCCGCTGCCCCAAGTGCGGTGCCGGCGTCTTCGAGCACGGCTCTTCCTACGTATGCGAAAAATCGCTCGCGCTCCCAAAAACCTGCGATTTCCGCTCCGGCAAAATCATCCTGCAACAGCCGGTCGAGCGCGCCCAGATGCAAAAACTGCTCGCCGAAGGCAAAACGGACTTGCTGCGCGGCTTCGTCTCGGCGCGCACCCACCGCAAATTCTCCGCCTACCTCGTGCGCGGCAAGGACGGCAAGGTCGGCTTCGAGTTCGAGGCGAGAGCGCCGAAGGCGAAGGCGGGGGGTGCGAAGGGCAAGGGCGCTGCGGGCGAGGAAGCGGCGGCGAAGAAATCTGCCGCCAGGCGAGCTACGCCGAAAAAAACGGTCTAGGTACGCAGCAAAGAAATCGCCTGTCATTCCCGCGAAAGCGGGAATCCAGTTCGTTTTCTCCAGCCTGAAAGGCTGAAAAATCAAGAAAAATGAGGTGCTGCGCACCTGAGGATATGCTTCTGGATTCCCGCTTTCGCGGGAATGACGTTGTGGCGGGCTTTACGCACAGTACAAACTGTTGCGCGTCCAATCGCGTGTCTCGCCGGTAGGAACTTGCGCGCGCAGCCGTTCAAGCAGCTTGCATTGAGCTTCTTCACGATTAATTTTGGCGACGCTAACGGGAGAAAACACGGCGACGGGCTTGCCGTGCGACAACACCGTGACGGACTCGCCCGCTACGACTTCGGCAAGCAGACGGGAGAAGTTACGGTTGGCCTCGGCAGCGGAAATGGTTTTCATGGCCTGCCTGAAAAGTATGTTATCCGTCGCACTCTCGAAGCAACTTGAAACGGAGTCAAGCACCAATTCGCTCATGCGTATAAATCGGCGGCATCGTCGCCGCCTTGCGGTTTAGAATCCGCGCTTCTTTCACAAGCACCTCTTTTCCCGTTTTGTCCACCTCCCCCGACCTCGCGCGCGACATTGCGCGCCGACGCACTTTCGCCATCATTTCCCACCCGGACGCGGGCAAGACCACGCTTACCGAAAAGCTGCTGCTGTTCGGGGGCGCCATTCAGCTCGCCGG
>JAISSY010000042.1 GCA_031272995.1 Azoarcus sp. | reverse complement strand
CGCTGCTATTTCCTCTCCGCCGACATGAACCTGCCCAAAGCCATCGGACTCAAAGCCTCCCGCCGCACGCCGCTTTTCAACGGCGCGCTGGAGTGCAGGTTGTTCGAATACAAAATCGTGGCGGGGAGCAATCGGGCGTAGCGGCGTGCGCGCGCAGGTGTATTGCCGGCGCTTTTCTTGATGGCTATCTGTTTTTTCGCGTTGCGTCGGCAAGGCTTCCTTTTTCTCCGCTCTGGCGGACGAACCCCAAGCTTTTTGCGTTTCCCTTACTGACGACCGATTTGCCGGTGCTGCGTTCGAGTTGGTCGCGCGCGACTTTCGCGGTCGTGGCTCCTTCGTGGGCGACTTCCGCGCTTTCGACAAATCCCTGCGGACGGCGCACGGTGGAAATATCGGTCGTCGCCACCTCCGCCAACATGTTCAGCACCAATTCCGTATTGGTCATGTTGTCACGCAAGTTTTCTTTTTTCAGCCCTTTGTATTTTTTGTACTCGCGGGTGGTCATGCCGCTCCATACCTTGCTCATCAAGTCGGTCAGCGCCGCGTATTCTTCGCCCGGCTGGACACCGCTTTTGTCCCATTCGTCCGTCAGGGCCTTGCGAACCTCGATGGCCTTTATGCGCTGATTTATCCAGTTTTCGCTGTATCCCAAGCGACGGTAATTCTGGATGGCTCGGTCGATGGAAAGTTCCGGGTCGACAGTCTCGTCCAGCCGTTCGCTGCCCACCTTGGCAAGCCAGAGCTTGAAGGGTTCCGCCTTCGGCGAAGGCACGGACTGGATGAGTCGCAACAGTTGTTCCGTATCGGCAACGTCGGTCAGGCGCATCCTTCCGTCACTGGCGACCATCTTCAACTGGTAACAATCCGTTACCGTTTGATTCCCCTCGTCGGCTAATCTGCCCTTCAAAACCTTCCAGTATTTGCGCGCACGCTGATAATCGGCGTCAATCAGCAAGGCCACGACATCGACGACCGAAAACCACCACTTTTCGGCCTGTTCGTCCCATTCGGCACGAACCTGTCGATGCTCAAAGAGTTTGACCTTGTTGCGTTGCTCGCCCATTTTTATTGCCTCGAATGCCGAATATGACCCTTTTAGCATATCCCTGCCAAAAAAACCATTGGCATCGAGTTTGGCCGTCGCCCCAATCGGGCGGAACGCTAAACCACCCCCAACTCCTTGATGCTCTGATTCAATTCGCCCGGCTTGCTGTGTTTGCTGTTCAGCTTGATTTGCAGGCGCAGGTCGTTGACCGAATCGGCGTTGCGCAGGGCGTCTTCGTAGGTGATGAGTTCTTCTTCGTAGAGGTCGAACAGCGACTGGTCGAAGGTCTGCATTCCCAGTTCGCGCGAACGCTTCATCACTTCGCGGATTTCGGGGATGTCGCCCTTGAAGATGAGGTCGGAAATCAGGGGCGAGGTGAGCATGATTTCGACTGCGGGCACGCGCCCCTTTTTGTCCTTTATCGGCAGCAGACGCTGCGAAATCATGGCGCGGACGTTGAGCGATAAATCCATCAGCAGTTGCTGGCGGCGCTGTTCGGGGAAGAAATTGACGATGCGGTCGATGGCCTGATTGGTGCTGTTGGCGTGCAGCGTCGCCAGCGCGAGGTGGCCGGTTTCGGCGAAGGCGATGGCGTAGTCCATGGTTTCGCGGTCACGGATTTCGCCCATCAGGATGACGTCGGGCGCTTGCCGCAAGGTGTTTTTGAGCGCGGCTTCCCACGAGTCAGTGTCGATGCCCACTTCGCGCTGTTCGACGATGCAGTTCTTGTGCGCGTGGATGTATTCGATGGGGTCTTCGACGGTGATGATGTGGCCGTAGGAATTCTCGTTGCGGTAATCGACCATCGCGGCGAGCGAGGTGGTTTTGCCGGTGCCGGTGCCGCCGACGAAAATCACCAGACCGCGCTTGGTCATGGCGACTTCCTGAAGTATCGGGGGCAGGCGCAGTTCTTCCAGCGTCGGAATCTTGTTGGAAATGGTGCGCAGCACGAGTCCGACGCGACCCTGCTGCACGAAGGCGTTGGCGCGAAAGCGGCCGATGCCCGCCGGGGAGATGGCGAAATTGCACTCCTTGGAAGCCTCGAACTCGGCGGCCTGCTTGTCGTTCATCACCGCGCGCGCCAGTTCCGCGGTGTGCGCGGGCGACAGCGGCTGGTTCGATTGCGGCACCACGCGACCGTCGATCTTGATCGCGGGCGGGAAACCTGCGGTGATGAGCAAGTCGGAACCGTTCTTCTGCAGCATCAGGCGCAGCAGGTCGTGCATGAATTTGAGTGCCTGATCTCGTTCCATGGCGCCTCTCCCCGAAGATGTCGTTGTTTGTTTTCGCTGCCGGGTCAGGCGGCGAAATTGTCCTTGTTCTGCGCGTAGGCGCGCGCTTCCGGCGCGGCGACGACGTTGCGGCGCACGAGGTCGGCCAGACACTGGTCGAGCGTTTGCATGCCGTGGTTTTGCCCGGTCTGGATGGACGAATACATTTGCGCCACCTTGTTTTCGCGAATCAGATTGCGGATGGCGGGGGTGCCGATGAGAATTTCGTGCGCGGCGACGCGACCCGAACCGTCCTTGGTTTTCAGCAGCGTCTGCGAAATCACCGCGCGCAGCGATTCCGACAACATCGACCGCACCATTTCCTTTTCGGCGGCGGGGAAGACGTCGACGATACGGTCGACGGTCTTGGCCGCCGACGAGGTGTGCAGGGTGCCGAAAACAAGGTGGCCGGTTTCGGCGGCGGTGAGCGCGAGGCGGATGGTTTCGAGGTCGCGCAATTCGCCGACGAGAATCACGTCCGGGTCTTCGCGCAATGCCGAACGCAGCGCGTTGTTGAAGGAGAGCGTGTCGCGGAACACTTCGCGCTGGTTGATGAGGCAACGTTTCGGCTCATGCACGAATTCAATCGGGTCTTCGACGGTGAGGATGTGGGCGAAAGCGTTGTCGTTGATGTGGTCGATCATCGCCGCCAGCGTCGTCGATTTGCCGGAGCCGGTCGGGCCGGTGACCAGCACGATGCCGCGCGGTTGATCGACGATGTCGTAGAAAATCTTCGGACAGTTCAGGGCTTCGAGCGAGAGCACCTTGCTCGGAATGGTGCGGAAGGCCACCGCCGCGCCGCGTTCCTGATTGAAGGCGTTGACCCGGAAACGCGCCAGATTGGGGATGGAGAAGGAAAAGTCGACTTCCAGCACTTCTTCGTATTGTTTGCGCTGGCGGTCGTTCATGATGTCGTAGACCAGCGCGTGCACGTCCTTGTGCTCCATCGGCGGCAGGTTGATTTTGCGCACGTCGCCGTTGACGCGGATCATCGGCGGCATCCCGGCGGAAAGGTGCAGGTCGGATGCCTGATTCTTGACCGCGAAGGCCAACAGTTCGGTTATGTCCATGGTTTGATTCGTTCGTGCTCGAAAAGGTCGCGCGGGGCGCTGGATTGCGCCGGTGTATACTGCCATCCCGCCGTAGCGAACATTCATAGCAAAAATTTCGGGGTCATGCCGCCAATTAGTACCAATTTGCAGACCGTTGTCGCGCGCGTCGCCGCCGCAGCCCGCGCCGCCGGGCGCGACCCGGCGACGGTGAAGCTGTTGGCGGTCAGCAAGACGTGGCCCGCCGCCAGCGTGCGCGAGGCGCATCTGGCCGGGCAGCGCGCCTTTGGCGAGAACTACGTGCAGGAAGCGGCGGAGAAAATCGCCGCGTTGGCGCCCCTGAATCTGGAATGGCATTTCATCGGCCCGTTGCAGGCCAACAAGACGCGCCTCGTGGCCGAGTCGTTCGATTGGGTGCACAGTGTTGACCGGCTGAAAATCGCCGAGCGACTCTCCAACCAGCGCGGCGAAAACCAACCGCCCTTGCAGGTGTGTTTGCAAGTAAACGTGAGCGGCGAAGCGAGTAAAAGCGGTGTTGCGCCGCAGGAAGCAGCGACGCTGGCGCGGCAGGTGGCGGCGCTGCCGCGTCTGACCCTGCGCGGTTTGATGTGCATACCTGAGCCGACCGGCGACGAAGCCTTGTTGCGGCGGCGTTTCGCGTTGTTGCGTCAGTTGCGCGACCAACTGGCGGCGGAGGGGCTGGCGCTGGACACCCTGTCGATGGGCATGTCGCACGATTTCGATTTGGCCATTGCCGAAGGCGCGACCATCGTGCGCGTCGGCACGGCGATTTTCGGCGAGCGCGTCAAGCCGCTCGCCACGGCATGAAACGTTTTTTCAACCAAGGAAACAGAGGCGCATGAAGATTGCTTTCTTTGGCGGCGGCAACATGGCCACCGCCCTGATTGGCGGCATGATCGAAAGCGGCGTCGCCGCCGCTGCCGACATTCGCGTCGTCGAAATCGACCCTGCTGCGCGCGAGCGTCTGCAGGCGAAGTTCGGCGTGGCGACGAGCGCCGCGCCCGACGCTGCGACGTTCTCCGCCGACGTGCTGGTGCTGGCGGTGAAGCCGCAGCAGATGAAGGCGGCGCTGGCGCCGTTCGCGGGCGCGTTGCAGGGCGCATTGGTCATTAGCATCGCCGCCGGCTTGCAACTGGCCGACATCGGGCGCTGGCTCGGCGGCAGCGGCGCGCCCTACGCGCGGCTGGTGCGCTGTATGCCCAACACCCCGGCCTTGATTGGCGAGGGCGTGCTTGGTCTCTACGCCGCGCCCGCCGTCGACGCCGCCGGACGCGAATTGGCGACGCGGCTGCTCGCCGCCGTCGGCAGCACGGTTTGGGTGGAGACGGAGGACAAGCTCGACGCCGTCACCGGCGTCTCCGGCAGCGGCCCGGCCTACGTTTTCCACTTCATCGAGGCGCTGGAAGCGGGGGGACGCGCGCAAGGGCTGGACGCCCAAAGCGCCCGCGCCCTCGCGCTCGGCACCGTGCTCGGCGCCGCCAAACTGGCGGCGACATCCGATGATTCGCCCGCCGTGTTGCGCGAGAAAGTCACCTCCAAGGGCGGCACCACCGCCGCCGCGCTCGCGGTGCTCGCCGAGCGCGGCTGGTTCGACGCCGTCGTCGCCGCAGTCGCCGCCTGCGCGGCACGCAGCCGCGAAATGGGCGAGCAGTTCGGCAAATAATTGACCTGACCAAAGGAACGAAACGACATGTTTGCGGACATCCTGCGCATCATCACCGACACCGTGTTCGGGTTGCTCACCCTCGCTTTTCTGGCGCGGTTCTTCATGCAATGGGCGCGGGTTTCCTTCCGCAACCCGATTGGACAATTCGTCGTCGTCGCCACCGATTGGGCGGTGACGCCGTTGCGGCGCTTCATTCCCGGCCTGTTCGGGCTGGACATGGCGAGCCTCATCGCGGCGCTGTTGACGCAGTTGGTCAACGCCGCGCTCGACCTCGCCATCGCCGGCGCGCCGGCGAGCATGTTGCTCGTCTACACCCCGGTGGTCGGTCTCGTCGGCCTGTTGCGCATGGCGATCTGGCTCGTTTTCGGCGTCATCCTCGTCGCCGTGGTGCTGTCGTGGGTCGCGGCGCACTCGCCGATGGCGGCGGTGTTCGACAGCCTGTCGCGCCCCTTGCTCGCCCCGTTCCGCCGTCTCATTCCGCCTCTGGGCGGCATCGACTTCTCGCCGCTCGTCCTGCTGCTGATTCTGCAAATCCTGCTGCGGGTCGTCGACGAGTTGCCGCGCATGCTGCTGACCTGAGTCGTCATGCCCGACTGGCTCCAGCAAGCCGCCGACGGCAGCCTGCTCCTCACCCTGCACGTGCAACCCGGCGCCAAACGCACCGGCTTCGCAGGACTTTACGGCGAAGCCGCCAAACTGCGTCTGGCCGCGCCGCCCGTAGACGGCAAAGCCAACGCCGCCCTGTGCGCGTACCTCGCGGAAATCTGCGCCGCGCCGAAATCGGCGGTGACGCTGGTCAGCGGCGAAACCTCCCGCGCCAAGCGCGTGCGCATCGCAGCGGGGGAAGGGCGCGCGGAGCGGCTGCGGGCAGCGATGGCGTGAGGTGGTGGCGACTACCGCCGAATGGCGGAAATGGTGCCCTCGTCCTCCAGATCGAAGCCGATCCGCTCGCCAACCTTCAAGTCGCGCAGCAAAGCCGGGTCGCGCACTTTGAACGGCATGGTCATCGCGGGCCAGGAGAGCTTGGCGATGGGTTCGTGCGCCACGGTGATTCGATTCTTGCCCGCGTCGATTTTCTTGACGACGCCTTCCCCGCTCGCCAACACGCCTTGCGACGCGGCGTCGACGGTGGGTGCGTGATGATCGTGCTGCGCCAAAGCGACGGGGGCGAGCGCGCTCAGGCACAGGGCGAGGGCGACGCGACGCAGGGTTTGGCGGGCGGGATTCGGGTGTGGGGTCATGTCGTACTCCTTGCGTGAATCGAGGGTTGACGGGAAGAAATCCGGTTCGCTTCGCGGCGGCGCAAGAGCAGGTAGAGCACCGGAATGACGAACAGGGAAAAAAGCGGTGCGGAAAGCATGCCGCCGACCATGGGGGCGGCGATGCGCCGCATGATTTCCGAGCCGGCGCCTTGCCCAAGGAAAATGGGCATCAGGCCGGCGACGATGACGGCGACCGTCATCGCCTTGGGACGAATGCGCTGGATCGCGCCGGCGCGAATGGCGGCGAGCAGGATGGCCTCGCGCTCCGGGCGGCTTTGCCAATCCGGCGTTTTGGCGAGCGCTTCTTTCAGATAGATGAGCATCACGACGCCGAACTCCGCCGCTACGCCGGCAAGGGCGATGAAACCGACCCCGGTGGCAATCGAGAGGTGATAGCCCATGAGGTGCAGGAACCACACGCCGCCCACCAGCGACAGCGGCAGGCTCGCCATGATGAGCAGAGCTTCGTCGAAGCGCCCGAAGGTGAGATGCAAGAGAAGAAAGATGATGAGCAGGGTCGCGGGCACCACTTGCCGCAAACGGGCGTTGGCGCGCTCCAGCGCTTCGAACTGTCCGGAATAGGCGATGCTCGCTCCGGTGGGCAATTCGACCGCGGCGGCGATGCGCGCTTGCAGGTCGCGTACGACGGCGACCAGATCGCGGCCGCGCGCGTCGACGTAGATCCACGCCGACAAACGCCCGTTTTCGCTCTTGAGCATCGGTGGGCCGTCGCCGATGCGCACGTCGGCCAGAGTCGCCAGCGTCACCTGTTCGCCGCGCGGCGTCACCAGCGGCATCTGACGCAGGGATTCCAGCGAATCGCGCCACTCGCGCGGATACCGCAGGTTGATCGGGTAGCGCGCCGTGCCCTCGATCGTCTCGCCGATGTTGCGTCCGCCGACGAGCATCGCCACGGCGTTGTGCACGTCGGCGATGTTCATGCCGTAACGCGCCGCCGCCTCGCGCCGCACGTCGACGTCGACGTAGCGCCCGCCGGTGAGACGCTCGGCCAACGCCGAACGCACGCCGGGCACGGTTTTGACCGCCTCCTCTATCGCCAGCGCGACGCGCTCGACGGTGGTCAGATCGCTGCCCGCCACCTTGATGCCGATGGGGCTTTTGATGCCGGTCGCCAGCATGTCGATGCGGTTGCGGATGGGAGGAATCCACAGATTGGCGAGCCCCGGAATTCGCACCGCCGCGTCCAGTTCCCCCACGAGCTTGTCCGGCGTCATGCCTTCGCGCCATTGTTCGCGCGGCTTGAAGCGGATGGTCGTCTCGAACATTTCCAGCGGCGCCGGATCGGTCGCGGTGTCCGCCCGTCCCGCCTTGCCGAATACGCTCGCCACTTCCGGCACGCGGCGGATGAGACGGTCGGTTTGTTGCAGCAACTCCGCCGCTTTGCCGGCGGACAGCCCCGGCAGCGCGGTGGGCATGTAGAGCAGATCGCCCTCGTCGATGGAGGGGAGAAATTCGCCTCCCAACTGCGACGCCGGCCACCAAGCGCTCAGAAAAGCAAGCGCCGCGATGGCGAGCGTCGCCCACGGATGGGCGAGGGCGGCGTCGAGCCAGCCGCCGTAGAAACGCGCCAGCACCCGACTCAGGGGATTGCGCGACTCGGACGGAATGCGGCCGCGAATCCAGTAACCCATCAACACCGGCACCAGCGTCACCGAGAGCGCGGCGGCGGCGGCCATCGAAAAGGTTTTCGTGTAGGCGAGCGGCGCGAACATCCGTCCTTCTTGCGCCTGCAAGGCAAACACCGGAATGAACGAGAGCGTGATGATGAGCAGGCTGAAAAAGAGGGCGGGGCCCACGGCGGCGGCGGCCTCGGCGACGATGCGCCAGCGTTCGGTGGGCGCAGGCGTTTCGTTCTCGTGCGCGTCCTGCCACGCCTCCAGCTTTTTGTGGGCGTTCTCGATCATGACGATGGCCGCGTCGACCATCGCCCCGACCGCAATGGCGATGCCGCCCAGCGACATCATGTTGGCGCTCACCCCGTCGGCGCCCTGATAGCGCATGACCACGAAGGCCGCCAGCACGCCGAGCGGCAGGGAGACGATCGCCACCAGCGCCGAGCGCAGATGCCACAGGAACAGCGCGCAGACGAGAGCGACGACGATGAATTCCTCGATCAGTTTGTGGGTCAGGTTGGCGACCGTGGCTTCGATGAGCGGGCCACGGTCGTAGGTCGGCACGATTTCCACCCCTTCCGGCAGACTCGCGCGCAGGCGCTCCAGCCGCGCCTTTACTTCAACGATGGCTTTGTAGGCGTTCTTGCCGTTGCGCAGGATGACCACCGCGCCCGCCACTTCGCCTTCGCCGTCGAGTTCGGCGATGCCGCGCCGCATCTCCGGCCCGGTCTGCACCCGCGCCACGTCGCCCAGACGCACGGCGATGCCGCTGGCGTCGGTTTTGAGCGGAATGGCACGCAGGTCGTCGAGCCCGCGCAAGAGGCCGCTCGCCCGCACCATGTATTCCGTCTCCGCCATCTCCAGCGCCGCGCCGCCGGTTTCCTGATTGCCGCGCCCCACCGCCATGGCGATTTGCGCTTCAGTGATGCCGAAGGCGGCCATCTTCACCGGGTCGGGGACGATCTGGTATTGCTTGACCATGCCGCCGATGGAGGCGACTTCGGCGATGTCGGGTACGGTTTGCAGTTCGTACTTGAGAAACCAGTCCTGCAGGGCGCGCAAATCCGCCTGTCCGTGGCGACCGCTGCGGTCGACGAGCGCGTATTCGTAAATCCAGCCCACCCCGGAGGCGTCCGGCCCCAACGTCGGGGTCACCCCGGCGGGCAGGCGTCCGGCCGCCTGATTCAGATACTCCAGCACGCGCGAACGCGCCCAATACAGATCGGTGTCGTCGTTGAACAACACGTAAACATAGGAAGCGCCGAAAAACGAATAGGCGCGCACCGTTTTCACCCCCGGCACCGAGAGCATGGCGGTAGAGAGCGGATAGCTCACCTGATCTTCGACGATGCGCGGCGCTTGCCCCGGATACACGGTGCGAAGGATGACCTGCGTGTCGGAGAGATCCGGCAGCGCGTCCAGCGGCGTGGAGCGCACCGCCCACACGCCCCAGACGGTCAGCGCCACCGCCGCCAGCAACACGAGGAGGCGGTGGCGAATCGAAGCATGAATCAGACGGGCGATCATGATTTGTCCTCCGCCGCGACGATTTCCACCTGCTCGATGACCGCCTCGCCGTCGCGCTGCGAAAAGTGGACGCGCACTTTCTGCCCGGGGCGCAGTCCTTGCCCCAGTTCGGGGCGCGCCAGCGCGAACGGCATGGTCATGGCCGGCCATTGCAGCGTCGGCACCGGCTCGTGCGCGAGAGTGATTTCCTCCGCGTCGACCGCGCGCACGACGCCGGTGGTCACATGAGTCGTCGGGTTTTGCGCCTGCGTCGCCGGTTCGCCTTCCTGCGTGCGCATTCGCGCCAGCACGCCGCGCAGCGAGGCTTCCGAATCCATCATGAACTGGCCGGAAACCACGACGCGGTCGCCGGCGCGCAATTCGCCCGCGAGCAATTCCGTCTTGCCGTTCGCCTCCTGTCCGAGCGTGACCTCCACCGGCACGAAGCGCCCGTCCTCCGGCGAGGCGATGACGAGTTGTCGTTTGCCGGTCGACAGCACCGCTTCCGTCGGCACGAGCAGGCGCGGCGGCGAGGCGCCGGCTTTCTCCAGACGCACGAAGGCCGACATGCCGGGCTTGAGCACGCCTTGCGGATTGGGAAAGGTCAGGCGCGCCCGCACGGTGCGCGTCGCCGCGTCGAGTTCGGGAATCAGGGCGTCGATGCGTCCTTGCAGCGTCCGCCCCGGCAAGGCTGGCAGCGTCGCCGTCGCTTTACCGCCCTCGACCAGTTGCGCCGCGCCGGCTTCCGGAATGCGCGCCTCGATCCACACTCGCTCGATGCCGTTGATGCGCGCCAGCGTTTGCCCGGCCGCCACCGTCATGCCCTGACGCAGATTGAATTCCGACAACATGCCGGCGCGCGGCGCGACGATGGTGACGACCTCCATCGCCTCGCCCCGCTGCGTCAGGGTGGCGATCTGTTCGGCGCTCATGCCCAGTTGCAGCAAACGGGCGCGCGCGGCGGCGGCGAGTTCCGCGTCGTCGCGCAGGGCGAGATATTCCTGTTGCGCCGCGTACCAAGTCGGCACCCGCACTTGCGCGAGCGGGGCGCCGGCGCGCACGCGGTCGCCCACCGCCAGCGGCCATGCGCGTTCGACGATGCCGTTCGTGCGTGCCTGCGCCACGGCGACGGCGTGCCCGTCGAAAGCGACGTTGCCGGTCGCCTCGATTGCGCCTTGCAGCGTGCCTTCCTCCACCGTGCCGAGTTGCACGCCGAGGTTCTGCGTGAAGGCGGGCGACAGACCGAAGCCTTCCGCCGCCGCGCCCGCGCTTTCCTCGTCGGCGTAGCGCGGCACCAGATCCATATCCATGAAAGGCGATTTGCCGGGCTGTTCGAAATGCGCGTCCGGTTTCATCGGGTCGTACCAGTACAGTACCTTGCGTTCGGCGGGCGCCGCATTCGTCGTCGTCGCCGTCGACTCATCGCCACCGCCAAGACGCCAGCCGATGCCGACGCCCACCGCCAGCGCCAGAGCGATGAGCGGGAAAAGGAATGAACGCTTATTCATGATCGTCTCCCGCGCGTTGGCGCAGAAAATGCAGCCGGGCGCGCACGGCGGCGCGTTCCGCCGTCAGGTCGATGGCGCGCAAGCGCGCGGCGAGCGTGGCTTCGCGCGCCATGAGCAATTCGGCGGCTTCGCCGCTGCCGCCGGCGTATCGTGCCGCCGCCAGTTCGGCTTTCTTGTCCAGCAAAGGCAGGGTCGCCGTTTCCAGTCGCTCGATGAGCGAGGCGAGGGCGCTTTCCTCGGCCAGCAACTCGGCGCGCTGGCGCGCGAAATCCGCCCGCCGCGCCGCGTGTTCGGCCTCGGCGGCAGTCAGGCGATGGCGCGCCGCCTCGATGCGCGGCGTTTGCCGCGTCGCGGTGAAGAAGGGCAGCGAGACGCCCACTTTCGCCATCATCATGGCGTCGCCCATCGCATCCTGACCCCAACCCAATTCGACGCTCCAGTCGGATTTCCTGTCCGCCAGCGCCTGCTGGAAATCCGCGCGCGCGAGGTCGATTTTCGCCGCGCTGGCGCGCAGTTCGGTAACCGCTTCGCCGGACTCGCGCGGCGCGTCGTCGTCCGCTTCTTCCTCGCTCTGCGCTGTTTCCGTCGCCCAGACGGGCAACTCGCCGCTCGCCGTCTCGTCGGGCGCGAGCGGCCCCGTCCAGCGCGCGAGCTTCACGCGCGCCAACTCGGCGTCGCGGCGCAGCAGATCGAGCGCGTCTTCCAGCATCTGGAGGTCGAGTCGCGCATCCAGCGCCGGACGCGCCCCGCCGCCGGCGGCAAAAGCGCCCGATGTGGCGTTCTCGCGCCGTTTGGTTTCGTCGATGCGCGCCTGCAAAACGGCTTCCTTGCGTTGCAGGAAGTACAGCTTCAGCCACAGCAAGGTCGCCTCCCGCCGCACGTCGCGGCGCACGAAATCGCGCTGTCGCGCGGCGGTTTCGTTGGCCGCCAACGCCTTTTGCCGCGCCGCCTCGCGCTTGGCGCCCGCCGGAATCGTTTGCATGATGCCGACCATGCGTTTGCTGGCGTCGAGTCGGTGGCGCGACGCCCCTTCCAGCATGTAATCGTCGACGGACAGCACGAGGCGCGGATCGGGCAGGGCGTCGGCCGCCTTTTCGAGTTCGCGCGTTGCGGCTTCGTTGGCCGCGATGCCTTGGATTTCCGGCGCGCTTTCGGCGCGCACCAGGGCCTCGTCCAGCGACAGCGCGCGCGCGCTGCCGGGCAGCAGACCCAAAAGACCGATCAGCAGAACGGTCATGCGATACGAATTCATGAAACGACTCCCCACTCGGATGCGCGCACACGGGCGCGCGGCGTCCCCCGTCACAGGGACGGGAGGAACGAAATACGGGTGAAGTGGATCGACGCTCTCCTCGGACGAGGGGCGGAGATCAGCCGTTCAGGCGGGGAGGGTGATAAATGCCGGCGGCCGCGAGCGAATAGTGCGGTGCGGCGAGAAAAACTGGGAGAGCTTGCTCGACGTGGGGCGGCGCCATGCTTATGGGATGGGTGGTGAGGCCAGCGTAGCAGATGGCGCAGCATTTTTCCGGCATGTCTGGCCGCTGTGTCGCGTCGCCTTCGTCGCCGTCCTCGTGGCAATGCGCGTCCATCGTATGCGTGGCGTGCGCTTCGTGCGCGCTCGCCGTCGCCGCGCCCTGACAGAGTGTCTGAATGGACGATGTCGCAAGCGCAACGCTGTTCGACAAAACGCCGAACAGCATGAAAACAGCGACGAGAAGGGAAGTAAACCGGCGCGGGCGCATAGAGCGGCTTATAGCAAAAAGCAGTGACGCCTGCAACGAAGTGCGCAGGATCCTCGTCGTCATTTTCCGGCGCTGCGCGCCGCATGTGTGAATCCCCGAACTGCGCTGCGCTTGTCCGGGCTACGCACGCTACGGCTCAGCGCTCATACATCAACTGCCCTTCGACCAAGGTATAGCGCACCACTCCGGGCAATTCCTCGCCGAGGAACGGCGTGTTCTTGCCCTGACTCTTGAGTCCTTCGCGGCTGACGGTGAAACGTGCCGTGGGGTCGAATACGCAGACGTCGGCGCGGGCGCCGGGGGCGAGGTGGCCGGCGCGGGTGATGCCGGCCAGCCGTGCGGCGTCGGAGGTGACGCGCGCCAGGGCGGTGGTGAGCGGGAGCTTTTTGTCCTCGGCCCATTTCAGCGTCAGCGGCAGCAGCAGTTCGAGGCCGGTCGCGCCGGGTTCGGATTCGCTGAAGGGCTTGAGTTTGTGGTCGTCGTCGACCGGGGTGTGGTCGGAGCACAGGGCGTCGATCCGACCGTCGGCCAGTGCCGCTGAAAGCGCGTCGCGGTCGGATTGGGCGCGTAGCGGCGGGACGAGGTGACAGTGGGTGTCGAAGTAGCCGATGTCGCGGTCGCACAGGTGCAGGTGGTTGATGGACACGTCGCAGGTGACTTCGAGTCCGCGGCTGCGCGCTTCTTCGATGAGCGCCAGACCTTCGGCGCTGGACAGGCGGGTGATGTGGAGCTTGGCGCCGGTGACTTTCGCCAGTTGCAGGTAGGTGAAAATCGCCACCGTTTCGGCGGCGACCGGGATGCCGGGCAGGCCGAGACGGCTGGCGACTTCGCCGTCGTGGGCGAAGCCGCCGCGCGACAGGAAGGGGGCGATGGGTTGCAGCCAGACGCGGAAGCCGAAAGTGGCGGCGTATTGCATGGCGCGCATCAGCACCGTGGTGTCGACCATCGGTTCGTTCGCCTGCGAGAAGGCGAAGCAGCCGGCTTCGACCAACTCGTCCATCTCGGAGAGGCGTTCGCCCTTGAGTCCGATGGTGAGCGCGCCGATGGGGTAGATGTGGGCGCGGTTGAGCTTCTTGGCGCGGTAGCAGAGCATCTCCACCAAGCCCGGCTCGTCGAGGGCGGGGTCGGTGTCGGGCGGGATGGCGACGGAGGTGACGCCGCCGGCCATCGCCGCTTCCAGTTCGGATTCGAGCGTGGCGCGGTATTCGAATCCCGGCTCGCGCAGGCGCGCGGCGAGGTCGATGAGTCCGGGGGCGACGATGAGTCCGGCGGCGTCGAGCGTGCGCTCGGCGACGAAACCGTCGGGGGCGGCGCCGAGGGCGGCGATTTTGCCGTCGGCGATGTAGACGTCCTGAACGCGGTCGGACTGGTGGGCGGGATCGACGACCCGACCGTTGGCTATGCGGATTTTCATCGTTTCCTGCTCCCTCATTGACCGGCCAACATGCTCATCACCGCCATGCGCACGGCGATGCCGAAGGTGACTTGCGGCAGAATCACCGCTTGCGAGCCGTCGGCGACGGCGGAGTCGATTTCGATGCCCCGGTTCATCGGGCCGGGGTGCATGACGATGGCGTCGGGTTTGGCAAGGGCGAGTTTTTCCTCGGTCAAGCCCCACACCTTGTAATACTCCTGCGGCGTCGGCAGCAGCGCGCCGCTCATGCGCTCGTTTTGCAGGCGCAGCATCATCACCACGTCGACGCCTTTCAAGCCCTCGCTCATGTCGTGGAATACGCGCACGCCCATTTGCTCGATGGCGGTGGGCAGCAGGGTTTTGGGGCCGATGACGCGCAGTTCGGGAACGCCGAGGGTGGTGAGGGCGGCGATTTGCGAGCGCGCCACGCGCGAGTGCAGCACGTCGCCGACGATGGCGATGGTCAGTTGGGTGAAGTCGCGCTTGTAGTGGCGAATCGTGTACATGTCGAGCAAGCCCTGCGTCGGGTGGGCGTGGCGGCCGTCGCCGGCGTTGACCACGTGGATGTGGTCGCGTCCGGTGGCTTGCAGGTGTTTGGCGATCAGCACCGGCGCGCCGCTGGCGGCGTGGCGCACCACGAACATGTCGGCGTGCATGGCGCAGAGGTTGTCGATGGTGTCCAGCAGGCTTTCGCCCTTGGCGGTGGAACTCGTCGACACGTTGAGATTGACCACGTCGGCGGAGAGCCGTTTGGCGGCAATCTCAAACGTCGTGCGGGTGCGGGTGGAGTTCTCGAAAAAGAGGTTGAAGATGCTCTTGCCACGCAGCAAGGGCAGTTTCTTTACCTCGCGTTCGGCCACTTCGGTGAAGGGCGCGGCATGGTCGAGGATGCTGACGATGACTTCGCGCGGCAGGCCGTCGAGGGTGAGCAGGTGTTGCAGCTCACCGTTCTTGTTGAGCTGTGGATTACGCATCGATCAACCTCAGGGTCAAGTTGCCGTCGTCCGTCTGTTCGAGTTGCAGGTTCTGCGAGGCGGGCAGCGGTTCGGGAAGAACGTGGGCGCAGTAGCGGGCGCCGATTGGCAATTCGCGCCCGCCGCGGTCGACGAGCACCGCCAGTTCGACGCTGGCCGGACGACCGAAATCGAAAATTTCGTTCAGCGCGGCGCGCGTGGTGCGGCCGGTGTAGAGCACGTCGTCGACAAGGATGACCGGCGCGTCTTCGATGGAGAACGGGATGTGCGTGCGTTGCGGGTTGGCGTGCAAGCCCTTGGCGCCGTAGTCGTCGCGGTAGTAGGAAACGTCGATTGCCCCCGGCGGCGCTTTGAGTCCGAGCAGGGCGTTCAGGCGTTGCGCCAGCCACTCGCCGCCGGTGCGGATGCCGATGAGCACCGTGTTCGGCTTGACGTGGGGGCGTATCTGCTCGGCCAGTTCGAGGCAGAGCTTTTCAGCATCGGGTAGTTGTGGCATGTCGGTTCGCGTCCAGAAAATGCTGCAGGATGAATTGTGCCGCTACAGCGTCGAGTTTGTCTTTGCGAGTTTGCCAACGGCGCATTCCGGCCTCTTTGAGACTGCGTTCGGCCTCCGCCGAGGTGAGCCGTTCGTCGGCGAAATACACCGGCAGGCCGAAGCGACCGTGCAGGCGGTTGGCGAAGCGGCGGCAATCGGGTTCGAGTTCGTGCGCGCCCTCGCCACGCAAGGGGCGCGGCAGGCCGACGACGAAGCCGATGGGTCGCCATTCCTTGACCAGACGGGCGATGGCGGCGAAACGCAGGTCGTTGGCGTCGAGCGCGAGGGTGAGGAGCGGCGAGGCGATGCCGGTTTCGAGTTCGCCGGTGGCGACGCCGATGCGGGCAAGCCCGAAATCGAAACCGAGGAGACAGCCGCGCTCTGGCAGGGAGGAGGGGTCGAAGGCGGGCGCGCCCTCAGGCATGCCCGGCGACCTCGCTCAGTTGCGTGAGGTCGATGCCGAGCTTTTGCAGCGCGGCGCTCAGGCGTCGTTCGGGCGGCAAGCCGAAGACGATGGACATGTCGGCGGGGATGGTGAGCCAGGCGTTGTCGGCCAGTTCCTGTTCGAGCTGACCCGCCGCCCACGCGGCGAAACCGAGGCTGACGAGGACTTCGTGCGGTTCGCCCTTGCTGCCGATGGCTTGCAGGATGTCGCGGCTGCTGGTGAGTCCCACTTCGTCGTTGACCCGCAGGGTGGAGTGCCATTCGCCGCTCGGACGATGCAGCACGAAGCCGCGGTCGGTCTGCACCGGGCCGCCGAAATACACCGGCTGGCTGTTGAAGCCGCTGCTCTCCAGTTCCAGTTCGACGCGCTCGAACAGGGTGCCGAGAGTCATGTCGAGCGGACGGTTGACGATGACGCCGAGCGCGCCCTGTTCGTTGTGTTCGGCGATGTAGGTGAGGGTGCGCGCGAAATGCGGGTCGGCCATGTTGGGCATGGCGACGAGGAAATGATGCGTGAGGTTGCTGGAGACGGTATCCATGCCCGGCATTTTACGCGCCATTGCGGGCGCGTCGTGTGCGAATTGGAACGCCGCGCCCAATCAGCCGCGACGCGCGTATTTGGCGATCAGGTCGAGCAGTTCTTCTTCCTGATACGGCTTGCCGAGATAGTGGTTGGCGCCGATCTCCATCGCATAGTCGCGGTGCTTGTCCGCCAGCCGCGAGGTAATCATGATCACCGGCACGGATTTCAGCCGTTCGTCGGCGCGAATGTTGCGCACGAAGTCGAACCCGTCCATACGCGGCATTTCGATGTCGGAGAGGATGACGTCGGGGACGTTGTCGATCAGCGACTCGATGGCGTCGACCCCGTCTTTGGCGGTAATGACTTTGTAACCCTCGCGCTCGAGCAGGCGGCTGGTGATCTTGCGCACGGTGAGCGAATCGTCGACCACCATTACCGTCGGCTCGTGCACCGGCGCGGGCGGCGGCAGCGTCGCCACCCCGGCGGCTTCGGCTTCTGCCGCGGCGGCTTTTTGCGTCTGGCCGTAGATGATTTCGCGGCTGACCATCGCCACCGGGTTGATGATGAGGACGATTTCGCCATTGCCGAGCACGGTGGCGCCCGACATGCCGGCGATGCGCGTCAGTTGCGGCCCGGCGTTCTTGACGATGATTTCCTGATGGCCGCGCAGGGCGTCGACGTGCAGCGCCAGCGCCTGCGAGCCGGAGTGCAGCAGCAGCACCCAACTGTAACGGCCGATTTCCGGACGCACGGCGGCGTTGCCCAACAGGTTCGGCAGGTAGTGGTAGTCGTACTGCTGCCCCATCCATTCGTAGCTGCCGATTTGACGGATGTGCTCGACCGTGTCGGCCTTCAGTTCCATCACCTGCGAAATCATGCTGGCGGGAATCGCGTAGAGGTGTCCGCCGGAGCGCACCAGCAGCGCCTGCGTCACCGCCAGCGTCAGCGGCAGGAAGATGCTGAACATGGTGCCGGCGCCCGGCGTGGTGGAGACGTCCACCCGTCCGCCGACTGCGGCGGTTTCGGCCTTCACCACGTCCATGCCGACGCCGCGTCCGGAGACGGCGGTGACTTCGGACGCGGTGGAGAAGCCGGGCACGAAAATCAGATTCGCCAGCCGGCGTTCGTCGGCGGTTTCGTCCGCCCCGAGCAGGCCGCGTTCGCGGGCGCGTTCGGCGATGCGCTCGTAGTTCAAACCGGCGCCGTCGTCGGCCAGTTCGATGACGATTTCGTTGCCTTCCTGCCGCGTGGTCAAAGTGATTTGGCCGAGTTCCGGTTTGCCCTTGGCGCGCCGTTCTTCCGGCGATTCGATGCCGTGCGACAGCGCGTTGCGCAACAGGTGTTCGAGCGGCGCGACGATGTGTTCGAGCACGCTGCGGTCGATTTCGATGCCGCCGCCGCGCATGTCGAGGTTGGCGCGCTTGCCGAGTTCCTTGGCGCTTTGCCGCACGATGCGGTACAGGCGCACGGCGAGGCTGTCGAACGGCACCATGCGCACCTGCATCAGCGCCTGTTGCAGTTCGCGCGTCGTGCGCGCCTGACTGTGCAACGCGAAGTCGGCGCTGTCGAGGTTCTTCAGCAGGGTTTGCTGCACGGTGGTGACGTCGTTGACGCTCTCGGCCATCATCCGCGTCAATTCCTGCAGGCGCGTGTAACGGTCCATCTCGAGCGGGTCGAACTCGGCGTGGGTGCTTTCGGCCTGCGCCATGCGCGTCTGCATCTGCACGTCGGCTTGCAGTTCGATTTCGCGCAACTGGTTGCGCAGGCGGATGACGTTCTCGGTGAGGTCGAGCATGCTGCGGCGCAGTTGCCGCAATTCGCCTTCGATGCGGGTACGGGCGACGCCGATTTCGCTGGCGTCGTTGACGAAGTTGTCGACCAGTTCCGCCCGCACGCGTAGCGCGGCGGTGGCGAATTCGCTCTCGGTGGGCGCGGTGGACGTGACGGCGGGCGCCGATACCGGCATGACCGGCTTGCCGCCGGGGAACAGCACCACGGCGGGGGCGACGGAGGATTCGCCCGCTCTGCGTTTGCGCGGCGTGGATTTCGGCTTCTCCGCCGGCGCTTCGGCGGTGGGGGCGGGTTGTTCGCTGGAGAGCGCGCCAATTAGTTGTTCGGCGGCGTCGAGATCGGAAGCGATTTCTTCGATGAAGGCGGGAACTTCGCGCTCGTCGGTCGGCGCCGCGTCGATGCGGGTTTCGATCTGGTGGAGCTGGTTGCCCAGCGTCATGGCACCGGCCATGCGCGCGCTGCCCTTGAGGGTGTGCAACTGCCGTTTGACGACCTTGGGCAACTCGCTGTTGGAAGCGTCGTCGTGCCAGCCGCGCAGGGCGGAGTGCAGGCCGTCGAGCAGTTCGTGCGCTTCTTCGAGGAAGATCGGCAGGAGTTGAACGTCGATTTCGTCGCGCAGTTCCGGCGGCTCGTCCCCGGGCTGTTTCGCTCTGGCCTTGGACTTGGTGGCGTCGGAGACGGCTTGCGCCACGGCTTCGGCAAGAGTTTCTTCTTCCGGCGCTTGCACGACGCTGGCGCTGGCTTCTTCCGCATGTCCGACGGTGTCGAGTTGCGCCACCAGTTCGGGTGTTTCCAACGGCATCCGCAGGCCGATGACCTCGGTCAGCATCGAATCGAGCGCGTTGGTGGCGGACTTGAGCAGATCGAGTTCGGAGGAAGTCGGCGGACGTTTTTGGTCGAAGATGCGTTGCTGCGCGTGCTCCAGCGCGCGCCCGAGCGTAAACAGCGGCGTGCAGTGCGCGGTGCCGGAGATGCCGGCGCAGGAGTGCGCGGCGCGCAAGGCCGTTTCCTGCAAGAGCAGCGTCGGATTGGCGGAGAGATGGTCGAATTCCTGATGCAGCGTGGCGATGTGCGTTTGCGCTTCGGCGACGTAAAGCTCGAACAGCGCGCGCGAAATTTCGACGTCGCCGATGTGTATCGTGTCGGAATCGCCCGCGCCCGTCGTCGATGCCTGAGGTTCGGTTTCCTGCAACGGTTCGACGGTTTCTGCGGCGGGTTCGACGTGCGCTTCGATGTCGACTTGGGCGCTTTCTTCGACTGCGGGCGTCGGCGTCGGTTCGAACGGCTCGAACTTGAAAGGCTCGAACTTGAACGGTTCGAACTTGGGTATGTCGGGTATCTGGATGGCGGGCGTGGGCGTTTCGTCCGCTTCGGCCTCGGCGACAGGTTCGGGTTCGGGTTCGGGTTCGGTTGGCTCGGGAGTCGGCTCCGCGACGGGTTCCGCCTGCGATTCGGGTTGAAGCCCGGGTTCGGGCGTCGGTTCCGGTTCGGGCTGCGGCGCGGCAGGCTGGAATTCGGAGAGGTCGAACGCCTCGAGTTCGAGCGGCGGCTCTTCCACGACCGGCGGTTCGTCTGGGACGGAACTGGCGGGAACCGAACTGTCGCTCAGTTCAATCAGATCGGAGTCGTCGAGTTCGAAGTCCACGTCGTCGGCTGGGCCGGGTTCGCGTTCGACCTGTTGCTCGGCGGACGTTTCAGGTTCGGCGGGCGGTTCGGTGACCTCGAAAACGATGTCGAAGGGTTCGAGCGAGGTGTCGATCAGATCGCTCTTGGCCTTCTTGGGCGTGGCGGATTGTTTGCCGGCTTTCTCTTTCTTTTTCCTGAAAGCGGCGGCGGGGGCGGGAGCCTCGATAGGCGTGTCGCTGTTGCGCAGACGTTCGGCTTCGGCCAGCAAACCCGTCACGTCGCGCGAGTATTCGTTGCGGACGTCGATTTGCGTCACCCATTCGCCGAATTCGCGGTGCGCCACTTCGATCAGTTGCAGCAGCGCCGGCGTGACCTGCCATTCGAGTTGCAGCCAGCGGTTGAAAGTCTGCTCCAACCCCCAAGCGGCCTCGCCGAGTTCGGACAAGCCCACCATGCGGCCGCTGCCCTTGAGGGTGTGGAAGCCACGGCGGATTTCGGTGAGGTAGTCGCGGTTTTCAGGCGCGTCGCGCAGCAGGGCGAGATTTTCGCCGCAGCGTTCCAGCACCTCGCGCGCTTCCTCGATGAAGATGGAGAGCAGTTCGGCGTCGAGTTCTTCCTTGGGCGCTTCGGCCAGCCGCTGCGTTTCAGCGGTGGGCGGCGGGATGGGAACCGGCGTTTCTTGCGATTCGGGAATCGGCAGCGGCTCGGTTTCGATCTCGAAACTCGGGAAGGTTTCGATGCCGTCGGACGGAGCGACGACTTCCTTGCTCGGCGCTTGCGACGGAGCAGCGGGAATGTCGGGCAGTTCGGGCAGTTCGATGTCCGTCACGCGCGGTTTGGCGGCGGTTTCCGGTTCGAGATATTGCTGGACGGAGCCGCGTCCGTATTGCAGCGACTGGATGAAGAAGCCGAGGGCGGAGAAGCGGCGCGCCAGTTCGGTCAGTTCGCTGTCCTCGATGGGCGCGTTTTCTTGCGAGAGTCGGGCGATGGTTTTGCCGGCTTCCTGCACCAATGCGATGGCTTCGGTTTCGCCAAGCATGGTGAGCGCGCCTTCGATCTGGTGCAGCGGCGCGGAAAGGTTTTCCAGCGGCGCGCGCTTCGAGTGGTCGCGGAAGAAATCGTCGAGCGTTTGCTCGATAGTGGCGAGGCTGAGCAGGATTTCGCGCGACAACTGCGCCAGCGCGTCTTTTTCCTGCTGCCGCCGCGCGGATTCGACGCCGGCTTCGCTTGGCGCGGCGGAGACTTCTTCGCCGCGCGCCAGCGCTTCAAGCCGCGCCAGTTCGTCGCCGACCTGACTTTGGAAGCCGGGGTCGGGCACGCTATGGTCGAGCGCAGATTCCGCCAGCAGCAGCGCGGCGGCGAATTCGAGCGCGATCGGTTCGGAATAGCGTTGTGGATTGGAACTGAGCCAGACGATGAAACGGCGCG
Organism: Azoarcus sp.; assembly: GCA_031272995.1. Taxonomy (GTDB): domain Bacteria; phylum Pseudomonadota; class Gammaproteobacteria; order Burkholderiales; family Rhodocyclaceae; genus WRNU01. The sequence goes on along the minus strand of JAISSY010000042.1, from coordinate 42,787 downwards.
CGCCGTTAAGCAGCCGGTTGAGCACCGGGCGGCCGAGCGTGGCGGTGGCTTTGGCGAACTCGTCGAGCCGGGCGGTGAACTCCGGCAGCGCCGTCGCGCCCTGTTCGCCGAAGGTGTTCCATTCTTCCTTGATGGCGGAGAGGCGTTCGTGCAGATCTTCGAGTAGCGGCGCCAGCGGCAGATCGCTGACGGTGGCGCCTTCTTCCGGAATCAGTCCGTCGAGTTGCCACGCTTTGTGAACGGCTTGCTGAACCGGGGTGTTGGCCGGATGGCTGGCGACTTCGTAGAGCATTTCGCGCAGCAGGCGTTCGGGCAGCACTTGCGGCGTATCGCCGGCGTGACGCAACAACCCTTCGATGCGCGAGAGCAGGTGCTTGGCGGCGGGCAATTCCTCGGACGGCACGTCGCCGAGCGTGTCGATGAACGCCTGTCCGGCCCACCACAGGGCGCGCATGCCGGGGTTGTCTTCGGAGACTTCGAGTCCGGCCAGCGCGGTGCGCATGGCGTCGACGTGACTGGCGTCGGAATGACGCAGCCAGTCGAGCAGGCCGCGCTGGAAGCCCAGCCGCATGGTGCGACGCTGATTCTGGCGCTGCGCCTTGTCGAGTTCCGGGGCGCCGCTGCGGCGGGGAATGCGAACGCTCAGATCGGGGAAGAAAAGATCGGCGGCGTTCGGCGCGGCTTCGCCGCGCGCGACGACCAGTTCCCGATAGAGCGGCAACAGACGCAAGGGTTGATCGGGGGCGCCGTGGGAGAGTTCGTCGAGATAATTGCCGATGCTGGCCAGCGCGCGGCGACCGAGCGCGATACGCTCGTCGTCGATGGGCAATTCGCCGCGCGACAACGCGGCGAGGAACAAATCGAGCGCCGCGACGAACTTGGTGAGGCCGTCGAGACCGATGATGGACAGCGCGCCGTGCGCCTGATGCAAATGCGTCTGGGCGAACTGGACTTTCGCGGGGCCGTCGGCGCCCGCTTCGCCCGCGCTCTTGAGGCTGTCGCTGGCTTGCGACAGCGCTTGGTCGATTTCGCCCTTGACCCAGGTCAGCGGCCCGAGATCCGGTTCATTGGCTTGCGTCATGGATGCAATCCCGTGCTAGATCCTGTTCAAACCTTGAAGCCGGAGACCGAGCCTTTCAGCTCGATGGCGAGGTCGGCAAGCTGGCCGACCGATTCCGCCGTCTGCTTGGTGCCGTGTGTCGTCTGTTCCGTAATAGCGAGAATGTCCTTCATCGACTCCGCGACGCGGGTGGCCTCGGCGGCCTGACTCTGCGTGTCGCCGGAGATTTGTTCGATCAGGTGGGCGGCGTCCATGGAGACTTGCCCCATTTCGGCCAGCGCCTGACCGGCGGCGTCCGACAGGCGCGCGCCCTCGACCACGTCGCGGGTGGCGTTTTCCATGGCGCCCACGGCGTCTTGGGTGTCGGTCTGAATCGTCTTCACGATGGCGGCGATCTGCTTGGTGGCTTCCGCCGAACGTTCGGCTAGCCGCTGCACTTCTTCCGCAACCACGGTGAAGCCGCGTCCCGCTTCGCCAGCGGAGGCCGCCTGAATGGCGGCGTTAAGGGCCAGCACGTTGGTTTGCTCGGTAATGTCCGAGATCAGTTCCACGATTTCGCCGATCTCTTGCGAGGATTCGCCCAGCCGCTTGATGCGCTTGGAGGTTTCCTGAATCTTTTCGCGGATGGCGTTCATGCCGCGGATGGTGTTTTCCACCGCGTCCGCGCCCTTGCGCGCCGATTCCAGCGAGGCGCGCGCCACCTGCGCGGTGTGCAGGGCGCGTTCGGAGGATTCGGTCATCTGTTGCGCCATGTTCTGCACGGTGGCGCCGGCTTCCTCGATCTGGTGCGACTGACGCTCGGTGGCGTCGAGCAGTTCGGCCGAGGTGTGTTGGGCGGTTTGGGTGGCGTTGGTCACGCGTCCGGCGGCGTCGTTGATCCGGCTCACCAGCATCGCCAGTTCCTCGATGGTGTAGTTCACCGAGTCGGCGATGGCGCCGGTGATGTCTTCCGACACCGTGGTACGGATGGTCAAGTCGCCGTCGGCCAAGTCGCCCATCTCGTTCATCAGGCGAAGGATGGCGGCCTGAGTGTGATTGCGCTCGTCCTCGGAGAGTCGCCGTTGCCGGTCGAGACTCGCTTGGCGGGCGTTCATCTCGGTGCTGTACACCTTGGTGAGCAGAATCAGCACCAGCAAGGCGCCCAACGCGCAGACCGCCGTGGCCAGCGAGAATACGCTGGACGAACTCGCGGCGCGCGCGAAGGCGTCGCCGAGCGCGCCGGCGTCCTTGAACACCGCCGTCGCTTGCGTGGAAAGCCGGTCGCTCGCCGCCTTGGCGGTGATGAGCATGCGGATGAGGTCGTCGCTCACCACGTTGGCCATCGCTTCCTGCACGTCCTGCGAACTGCTGCCCGGCGTTTTGACCGCCAACACCAGTCGGGCGAGTTTCGGCAGCGCGTCGATGCTCTCGCCGCGCGGATTGGTGAAGGAGGTGAGCGCCTTTTCGTTGTCGACGATCAACTGCACGTCCCGTTCCATCAGCAGCCAGCTTTGGTCGACTGCGTTCAACTCGGGTTGTTCGCTAGGATCGGCCGGGGTCAGGGTGCGACCGCTGTCGGTTTCACCGCCCTGAGCGAGCAAATCCTTCAACCGGTTGAAACGGTCGCGGGCGCTTCGCAGTTCGGAGAACGCGTCGTTCTGCCCCTGCAAGGCGAGTTGTCCCGCCTTGGCGATCTGCTGCGAAATCGCCTGAAGTTCCCCGGTGACGGCAACCTGTTGCGCGACGGTACCGACGCGCCAGTTCTGGTAGGCCATCAACCCTGCCGTGGAGAGACCCAGAATGATGAACAGCCAGGCCAGAGGACGCACCTTGCCGGATGTCGTCTGAGGGGCTTCGCCGGCTTCGGCGGCGAGACGCTCCGCTGTCGTCGAACGATAGCCGTGTTCCCGGCGCTCCTGAAGGGCGCTGTCGGAAAGATCCTCTTGCGTGGCTGATTTTTTCGAGAAGAGCTTGAATGCCATGTGTTGCTCCGCCGCGGTTGCAGACTAACTGATTTGAGTAAATGGTTCGTCGTGAAGATTGAATTCTTCTGCAAAACTTTCGATGCGACCCTAGCTGATGCCCGCATCGAGAAAAACACTGTTGGACAAAAGCTGCGGCACGTCCAGTCGCAGCCACAATTGCCCGTTCGCATCGCGCAAACGGATGCTTACCCAAGGACGCGGATCGGAAGATTCCGCGTCGGGTTCGAAATCGTCGTCGTTGCGCAGACCGAGCATACGTGACACCAGAATGGCGCTATGCACCCCGTGGCGCGCCCCGATCAGCAACATACGAGCCTGCATGGAGGGTACCTGAACCAGCGGGCCGTCGTGGAAGCGCGACAGATCGACCACGCTGTACAGTACCCCGCGCACGTTGACCAGACCGCGATACCACTCGTGGGTAAGCGGCACGCTGGTCATGGCCGGCGGGGTGACGATTTCGCCCGCTTCCGGCAGGGAGACCAGCCAGTTTTCCTCGCCAGCCTGCACGCCAAGCAGACCCCGGCGGTCGGCGGTGTCGGCCTCCGACAATCGGTGGGCCAGATTCTCCTGAAATTGGCGCAGGCTGATCCGTTTGGACATGGGCGTTTATCCGATGCTCTTGATGCGGGCGAGCAGGGCAGTGTGATCGAGGGGTTTGACGATGTAATCGTATGCGCCCTGACGCATTCCCCAGATTTTGTCGGTCTCCAGTCCCTTGCTGGTGCACATGATGATCGGAATGCCGCGCGTGGTTTCCCAGCGCGAGATCGTGCGGGTGGCCTGATAGCCGTTCATGCCGGGCATGACCACGTCCATCAGGATCAAATCGGGCGTTTCGCTGCGGCTTTTGCTGATCGCGTCCTCGCCGCTCTCGGCGGTCACGACCTCGTAGCCGTTGCGAGCGAGGACTTCGGTCAACGCCAGTCGCTCAGTGGGCGAATCGTCGACTACGAGAATTTTTTTGATTGGCATCGTTTGTTCTATCCATCGGGTATTGCAAATGACTTTCAGCGCGGCCGTCCGCCGCTATGTTCGGAAACCGCCTTGATCAGACTGTCTTTGGTGAAAGGTTTGGTGAGATATTCGTCCGACCCCACCATGCGCCCACGGGCGCGATCGAAAAGTCCGTCCTTGGAGGACAGCATGATTACCGGCGTTCTTGCCAGTTTCGGGTTTTTCTTGATGAGAGCGCAAGTCTGGTATCCATCGAGACGGGGCATCATGATGTCGACGAAGATGACGTCAGGGTGGTGGTCGGTAATTTTCGCCAGCGCGTCGAAACCGTCTTCGGCAAGCAACACCTGACAGCCAGCCTGACTGAGGAATATCTCGGCGCTGCGCCGAATGGTGTTGCTGTCGTCAATGACCATCACCTTGAGTCCGCTCAGGTCCATGCACTATGCCCCCGAATCCGTGACGCCAAAGGTGCCACGAACTGAATTGTTACGATCGTCGGCAAGCATACCGCAAAAGAGACTCCGCAATATAGGGTTAAGTCCTCGATAGTGACGCCCGGCGCATTAGTGAAAACCGTTGCCACATGCAAATGGCGACGAGGGAGTATCTTTTGCGCGGGTATTTGAAATCGGCTTACTCGAAATGGAAATAGAAAGAAAAGAAAACAAGCGTTCCCGGTGGCGTGGACTTTACGCAATTACGCCCGACGGTATGGACGATGCGTCCCTGCGCGAGCGAGTCGCGCTCGTGCTCGCCGGCCGTCCGGCGCTGATGCAGTATCGCGACAAGAACGCTTCCGCGTCGCAGGCGCGGCGACGCGCCGCCGATTTGTTGGCGCTGTGTCGCGCCGCCGGGGTGCCGTTGATCGTCAACGACGATCTGGCGTTGGCGCTCGACATCGATGCCGACGGGGTGCATCTCGGGCGCGACGACGGCAACCTGTCGGCGGCGCGACGCGCCCTCGACGCGCAGGGGGAGGGGCGCATTCTCGGCGTGTCGTGTTACGACGAATGGTCGCGCGCCGAAGCGGCGGCAGCGGCGGGGGCGGATTACGTCGCTTTCGGCGCCATGTTCGCCTCGCCCACCAAGCCGGCGGCGCGGCGGGCGCCTTTCGATTTGCTCGGCCGGGCGCGGCGCGAGTTGAACGTCGCGGTGGCGGCCATCGGCGGCGTCACGCTCGACAATGCCGCGACGGTGTTCGCGGCCGGGGCGGATCTGGTGGCGTCGATTTCCGATGTTTTCGGCGCCGTCGACCCGACCGCACGCGCAGCCGCGTACCGGGCGCTCCGCCAGCGCTGAGAGCGGCGCAAAGGTTGCGGCGGCACGGCGGCAGGGGCGAGAATCCCGCCTTCTCTTTTCAGACTCGGATCGGACGCCCGCCATGACCCGCAACGAAACCCTTTTCGCCCAAGCCCAACGCCACACCCCCGGCGGCGTCAATTCGCCCGTGCGCGCTTTCCGCTCGGTGGGCGGCACGCCGTGCTTCATCGAACGCGCCGAGGGCGCGCGGGTGTGGGACGCCGACGGGCGCGAGTACATCGACTACGTCGGCTCGTGGGGCCCTGCGATTACCGGACACGCGCACCCGGCCATCGTCGAAGCGGTGCGCGCGGCGGCATTGAAAGGCTTGTCCTTCGGCGCGCCGACCGCCGCCGAAGTGGAGATGGCCGATCTGCTCTGCGAACTGCTGCCGGCGCTGGAAATGGTGCGCTTGGTCAATTCCGGCACCGAGGCGACGATGAGCGCCATCCGTCTGGCGCGCGGCTTTACCGGGCGTGACGCCATCGTCAAGTTCGAGGGCTGCTACCACGGCCACGCCGACAGCCTGCTGGTGAAGGCCGGCTCCGGCATGCTCACTTTCGGCAATCCGTCCTCGGCCGGGGTGCCGGCGGATTTCGCCCGTCACACCGTCGTGCTCGGCTACAACGATCTCGATCAGGTCGAAGCGGCCTTCAAGGCCAACGGCGACGGCATCGCCGCCATCATCGTCGAGCCGGTGGCCGGCAACATGAACATGGTGCGTCCGCAGCCCGGCTTTCTCGAAGGCTTGCGCCGCTTGTGCACGCAATACGGCGCGCTGCTGATTTTCGACGAAGTGATGACCGGCTTTCGCGTCGGCCCGCAGGGCGCGCAGGGCTTGTTCGGCATCCAGCCCGATCTGGTCACGCTCGGCAAGGTCATCGGCGGCGGCATGCCAGTGGGCGCTTTCGGCGGACGGCGCGACGTGATGGAAAAAATCGCCCCGCTCGGCCCGGTCTATCAGGCGGGCACGCTCTCCGGCAGCCCGGTGGCGGTGGCGGCGGGCTTGGCGTCGCTCAAACTGACGCGCGCGCCGGGTTTCTACGACCGACTCGCCGCCAGCGCGCGCCGTTTGACCGAGGGCATGACGGCAGCAGCGCGCGCCGTCGGCGTCGCTTTCAGCGCCGACGCGGTAGGCGGCATGTTCGGCCTCTACTTCCGCGCCGAACCGCCGCGCTCGTTCGCCGAAGTGATGACGATGGATCAGCCGCGCTTCAACCGTTTCTTCCACGCCATGCTGGCGCAGGGGCACGCCTTCGCGCCCTCGGCGTTCGAGGCCGGTTTCGTGTCGTCGGCGCACGGCGAGGCGGAAATCGACGCCACAATCGCGGCGGCGCGGGAAGCGTTCGCGGGGTTGGGTTGAACGGTAGGCAAGGTCAGGCGCAAGGGTCGTCGACCGCGCCTTCTTCTGTTTCCTGAGAGGTAAACGTCCACGTGCGAGTGATGTCCAGCACGTCGGTATCTACCTTGAGATATGGCGGGAACGGCTCGTAGGGCGCGGCGCGGCGGGCGATTTCGATGGCGCCGTCGTCGAGCACCTTGAAGCCGGAACCGCGGTCGACCGTCGCTTTCTCGAACGAACCGTCGGCGCGGATGGAAACGGTGACGATCATGTCGCCGTAGGTCTTGCCGCGTGCGGCGGCGGGGAAGTTCTGCAACGAACTGCACGCGATCTTGCGCCGGAAGGAAGCGAGGTATTTCTCGAAGCGCTTGTCGGCGACGTCGCCGCCGATGCGTTTGCGGCGCAGTTTGTGCTGCTGCTCGTACGCCTGCGTGCGGCGCGCGATTTCGGCTTCGAGTTCGCGCATGCGGGCGGCGTCGTCGACCGGGGCGGCGGTGGCCGACGGGAGAGGCGTCGCGGCGAGAAGCGCGAACAGGGCGGGAAGTAAGGGTTTCATGTCCGCCATCGCCTACAGCAGGAAAAGAGTCGCCAGCCCCAGAAAGATGAAAAAGCCGCCCGAATCAGTGAGCGCGGTAATCATCACCGAGCCGCCCACCGCCGGATCGGCGCCGAGTTTTTGCCGCAGCATCGGAATCATCACTCCGGCGCAGGCGGCGAGCAGCAGGTTCAGGGTCATCGCCGCCGTCATCACCAGCCCGAGCGAGACGCTGTTGTATAGCCACCACGCCAGCACGCCGAGCAGGCCGCCCCACAGCACCCCGTTGCACAGCGCGACGGTGAGTTCTTTCTTCAGCAGGCGTTTGGTGGCGCTTTCCTCCACCTGTCCGACGGCGATGGCGCGCACGATCATGGTGATGGTCTGATTGCCGGAGTTGCCGCCGATGCCGGCGACGATGGGCATCAGCGCCGCGAGCGCCACCAGTTTTTCAATCGAACCCTCGAAGGCGCCGATGACGCGCGAGGCGATGAAGGCGGTGACGAGGTTGATCGCCAACCACGCCCAGCGGTTTTTGAGCGAATCCCACACCGAGGCGAAAACGTCTTCTTCCTCGCGCAGACCGGCGTGGCTGAGCATTTCCGCTTCCGTTTCCTCGCGGATGAAGTCGACCACGTCGCCGACGGTGAGGCGTCCGATCAGCTTGTTGTTGCGGTCGACCACCGGCGCGGAGACGAGGTCGTAACGGTCGAACGCCTGCGCCGCGTCGCCGGCGTCGTCGTCGGGGGAGAAGGTGATTTTGGGCTCGCGTCGCATCACTTCCGACACTTCGGTGTCGGGGTCGCTGATGAGCAGCGCCTCCAGAGTCAGGACGCCGGCGAGATGCTCCTCGCGGTCGATGACGAACAATTTGTCGGTGTGGTCGGGCAATTCCTCGAAGCGGCGCAGATAGCGCAACACCACTTCGAGGCTGACGTCCTCGCGCACGGTGACGAGGTCGAAATCCATCAGCGCGCCGACGGAGTCCTCCGGGTAGGACATCGCCGCGCGCAGTTGTTCGCGCTCGTCGCTGGAGAGCGACTTGAACACGTCCTGAATGATTTCCGGCGGCAGGTCGGGGGCGAGGTCGGCGAGTTCGTCGGCGTCCAGCGTTTCGGCGGCCGCTTTCAACTCGTGCGGCGCCATCGTCTCGATCAGGGATTCGCGGACGGCGTCGGAAACTTCGAGCAGGATTTCGCCGTCGCGTTCGGCCTTGACCAAGTCCCAGACGTAGCGCCGTTCCTCCAGCGGCAACGCTTCGAGGATGTAGGCGATGTCGGCCGGGTGGAGGGTGTCGAGCAGGGCGCGCAGTTCGCCCGCGTGTTCGGGCGAGGGCAGCACGAGGGCGGGAATTTCCTCGTGTTCTCCGTCCTCGTCGTCCTCGGCGCGCACGCGCGAACGCGCCAACAGATCCTGCACGTCGCGCAGGTGCTGTTGGAGTTCATCGGGGTGCATGCCCGCGCTTTCGGCGCTCAGGGGCTGCTCTCCGGCGTGCAGGAGTTCTTCAGAAATCATCGTGCGCGAATTCTACCCACTTCGTCAGTGTGGTCGCGCCATTTGGTCAAGGAATTCGCGTGCCGCTCATCCACGCCAGCAGACGATTGGCGCGCGCTTTTTGCGCCGGGCCGAAAAATCGCCCGTAACGGCGCGGACTGGGCAGGATGGTGGCGAGCCGCGCTCCCTCGTAAGGGCCAAGTCGGGCGGCGGGGATCTGGTAATAATGCCGCGCCGCCGCTTCGGCGCCGAAGACGCCTTCGCCCCATTGCGCCACGTTGAGATAGACCTCGAGGATGCGGCGCTTGCTCCACAACGCTTCGATCATCACCGTGATTATCGCTTCCTGCGCTTTGCGCAAATAGCTGCGGCTCGGCGACAGGAAAAGGTTTTTCGCCAGTTGCTGCGTGATGGTCGAGCCGCCCGAACGGGTTTTGCCGCGCGCGAGGTTCTTCTCCAGCGCGTGCTGGATGCCCTGCCAGTCGAAGCCGGAATGTTCGACGAAATGGCTGTCCTCGGAGGCGACCACAGCGCGTTTCAGATGCACCGAGATGCGCTCGTAAGGCACCCATTGATGCGCGAGTTGCGCTTGCGGTTGTTTCAAGCGCAGTTCGGCGCGCGCCAGTCGCATGAAACTCGTCTCGGTGGGGTTGAAGCTGCGCCACCACAGAACGTGGGCGAAAAACCACAGTTGCAGTCCGAAGGCGAGCGCGAGCGCGACCCAAACGACGCGACGCAGCCAGCGGAACAGAAACTTCTTCAACGGGTGAACGCCTGCTTGCGGCGCATCCGCGCCAGCACGCGGGCGCTGTCCGGGCGCACGCCGCGCCAGAGCGCGAAACTTTCCGCCGCCTGTTCCACCAACATGCCCAACCCGTCGGCGATCAGATCGCAGCCGGCCGAACGCGCCGCAGCGAGGAAAGGCGTGACTCCCTTGCCGTACATCAAGTCGTAGGCGAGCGCGCCGGGCGCGAAGACGCTTTCCGGTATCGGCGGCAACTGGTTTTCCAGACTGGCGGAGGTGGCGTTGATCACCAGATCGAACGACCAGCCTTCGAGATCGTCGTAGCCACCTGCCGTGAGTTGCGTCCCGCCGGCGCGGTCGGCGAACAGCGCTCGCAACTCGTAGGCGCGCTCGACGGTGCGGTTGGTGATGGTGAGCACGGCCGGGCGCGCGAGCAGGAGCGGCAGGATGACGCCGCGCGCCGCGCCGCCGGCGCCGAGCAGCAGGATGTGGCTGCCGGCGAGCGGACAGGCGAGGTTGTTGGCGAGGTCGCGCACCAAGCCGGCGCCGTCGGTGTTGTCGCCGACGATGACGTCGCCCTCGAAGGTCAGGGTGTTGACCGCCCCGGCGGCGCGGGCGCGTTCGGTGAGCCGGGTGGACAGCGAGCACGCCTGCAACTTGAACGGCACGGTGACGTTGGCGCCGCGCCCGCCCTCGTCGCGAAACGCTCTTACCGTGTCGGCGAAACCGTCGAGCGGCGCCAGCAGCGGCTTGTATTCCATTTCCTGCTTGGTCTGGCGCGCGAAGGCGGCGTGGATTTGCGGCGACTTGCTGTGTTTGATGGGGTGGCCGATGACGGCGTATCGATCCATGAGCTAAGAACAGCGGTTGGGGAGGGACGCTATTCTAGAACCGCCAAGCCCTTGGGCGAAAACTTATCGTTCGGTGGGTTTCGTGGTCAGCCTGTCGTTGGTGAACGTCCACGTGCTGGTGATGTCGTAAACATCGACGCCGGACATGCCGGCGGGGAATTTCCCGTAAGGCGCCGCCCGCTGCGCGATGAGCACTGCCGCTTCGTTGAGCACCTTGTATTTGGATGGGCGGTCTACGACGATTTTTTCGATGGTGCCGTCCTTGTTGACGGAAACGGTCATGATCAACGAACCATATGTGCGACCGCGCGCCGTCGCCGGGTAATTCAACTCGCCGATGCGTTCGGTTCTGGTTTTCCATTGGTCGTAATACAGGGCGAAAGCGAACTCCTTGGCACGCACGCCCTTGTTGTTGTCGCGCCGGGGGCGTTTGGCGTAATTGCTCGATTTCTCGGCAATCGCCGCTTGTAGTCTGGACATCTCCGCCTTCGCATCGCGGTCGTCGTTCGTGGCGGAGGGCTTGGGCTTGTTGGCCTTGTCGGCATCCTCCAGTTTAGCGACGGCGATGTCGCCGCGCTCCGCCGTGAGCACTTCCTGTTGTTCCCGCGCCGGGTTGTTCTGGCCGCGCTGCAGGTCTACGAGGTCGTTGCCGGTTTGCGTGTCGCTCTGCGCCGGCATCGGCGTGGTGGCGTACTCGTCCTTGTCGCTGTTGCCGCCGCCGTCGAGGTTGGCTTGCGCCAATACCTGCGCCTCGGTCGGCGCTTTTTCGCTCTTGGCGTTGACCAGCACGACGGCGAGGCTCGGCGCCCGGGTCGGGGTGGTGTACGGGAAAGTGAACTGAACCGCCAACACCAAGGCATGAATCAACACGGAACTGACGATGCCGACGTGCAACCACCGGTTGCGCGGGTCGGTCATGTCGTCCATCGAGAAGGGTAACGAGAGCGTCATTGCCATGGGCGGATTCTACGCAAGCGAACGGGTTGCCGTCGATTCTCTTTTGTATATATACACATATACGTTCAAAATTCGGTTTCTTCCAGCGCCTCGGCGTCCGGCTCGGCCAGCGTGGCGAGGTAGCGGGCGTCGACCTCGACGTCGATCAAGTCGCTGCCGGTGATCGCCAGCCCAACTTTGGAACCCGGCAACTGCGGCGGCAACGACGGCACTTTGAAGATCAGCGGCACATCGACGAGGCGAACGAGATTGTCGCGCAAGACGATGGCTTCCGCCGTGCGTAATTCGTGCTGCCGCAGCCAGCGCACGCACCAGTAACGTTCCATGCGGCGTTGGAATTCGTTGTATTCGGCGTAGGTCAGTTCGAAATCGCGCATCGCCGCCATCAGGTCGACCGACTTGGGCGCGAAGGGTGGCGTCGCGCCGCTCAACACGGCGGCGATTTGCCATTGGTTGACCAGATCGACGTAACGGCGCAGCGGCGAACTCGACCACGCGTAGCAATCCACCCCCAAGCCCTCGTGCGGCGCGGCGACGGTGGACATTTTTACTTTGCCGCCGCCTTGCACGCGGTAGAGGCCGGGGACGCCCGCCTCGGCGAGCAGCCGCCCCCACGTGGAGTTGGCGAGAATCATCAATTCGGCGACGAGCTTGTCCATCGGCGAGCCGCGCAGGCGTTTGCCGATGGTGACGAAACCGGGGCCGTCGGCGGTCATCCTCACCCAGTCGACGGCGAAGTTGTAATCGACCTGACTGGCGTGCGCCGAGGGCTTGCCGCGCCCGGCTTCCAGCACGGTGGCGAGTTCCCACAGCAACACCAGTTCCTTCTTCCACGCGAAATCCGGGCCGCCTTCGGCCAGCGTCGTTTCGTTGAACAGCGGTTCGATGTCGTGGTGGCGCAGGTTGGCGTCCACCGGCACCAGTTCGATGCGGCTTTCGTGGCCGACGACGGTGAGGTCGGCGCGCACGTCGAGATAGAGCGAAATCGCCGGTTTGGCGCTGCCGGCGGCGAGCGTGAACGCGTTCACCACCTCGTCGGGCAGCATGGTGATTTTGTTGCCCGGCATGTACACGGTGGACAAACGCTTGCGGGCGATGCCGTCGAGAGTCGAGCCGCGCGCGAAGCCGAGGGCCGGGGCGGCGATGTGGATGCCGATTTTCCAGCCGCCTTCCGGCTTCGGCGTCACCGAAAAGGCGTCGTCGATTTCGGTGGTGTGGGCGTCGTCGATGGAAAAGGCGGAGACTTCGGCGCACGGCAAATCGGCGGGGAAAACGGGGGCGTCGAAAGGCGGAAAGGCGACGCCCGCCGGGAAGAACTCGAACAGGAAGCGGTTGAAGTGGAAGTCGTGCGTCGAGGAGAGCGCGCCGCACTTCAGCAGCAGTTTGGCGGCGGACAGGCCGGTGTCGACGCAGGCCGCTTCCAGCGCCTTTACCTCGATGCGGTTGCGGTCGGGGCGGTAGAGCAGTTGCGGCACCATGTCGGCGAATTCGGCGGGCAGCCGTCCGGCGACCAGTTCGGCGCGCATCTTCTCGATGGCTTCGGTCTGCTGGCGCTTTTTCTCCATGCCGGCCTTGGCGGCGCGCAGGATGTCTTCCGGCGCCTTGCGGTAGCGACCCTTGCCCTTGCGGTGAAACCACATCGGCGCGGCGTGCAGGGCGAACAGCATGGTGGCGGCTTCCACCGCGCCGGGGGCGTGGCCGAAGTAATCGGCGGCCAGTTCGGCGAAGCCGAATTCGTCGTCGCCGCACACTTCCCAGAGGAAATCGGTGTCCTGTTCGGCTGCCGCCGTCTCGGCGCGCGTCAGCAAGTCGGCGGGCGCCGGCTCGCGGAATTCGAGCAGCACGTTGGCGCGCTTGATCTTCACCCGCTTGCCGTGGGTGTTCTCGACCTGAAGCGAACTGTCGTTATCGGCCATGACGGTTCCGGCTTTGAAGGAACCGTCTTCCTCGAACAAGACGAACATCGGGAGTCAGTGCAATGGAAACGCGCCAGTGTAGCGGATTCGTCGCCGTGGCGAGGGGGCGGTTTGCACGAAGTCAGGCAGGCTCGTTTCAGGCAAGGGCGGCGAAAGCGACGATTTCGTCGAGGTAGTCGGGGAAGCGCGTGAAGGAGTGGTCGCCGCCTTCGCACACCGTCTGGCGCGCGCCGACGTAGCGCGCTACGGCAACGCGCCAGTCGAGCGTTTCGTCGCCGGTTTCGACCAGCAGCCAGTAGCGTTCGGGGCGAGTGACGGCGGGCAGGTCGAGGCGGCGCAATTCCTCGATGTGCGTCGGCGTCAGCACGAAGTGTTCGCCGGTGTAGAGGTTTTCGTGCTCGCCGAGCCATTTTTCCAGCACCAGCGGCGCCAGCACGGCGGGGTTTATCAGCACCGCTTTGGCGTCGAGTTTTTCGGCGAGACAGGTGGCGTAGAAACCGCCGAGCGAGGAGCCGACGAAAGTGGGCGCCGCGTCGCGTCGCGCTGCTACGGCGGCCTCGATCATCGAAATCGCCGCCTTGGGCGACACCGGCAACTGCTCGCACCAGAAGGCGTCCTGCAAACCGCGTCCCGCCATGCGTTCGTGCAACGCCCGCGCCTTCCACGACGCCGGGGCGGAAGTGAAGCCGTGCAGGTAGTAGATCACCGCGCGCTCAGGTCGGAACGCTCCAGTCCACCCAACCGAAGTACGCGGTGGCGAGCACGACCACCCCGAAAACGATGCGGTACCACGCGAACGACACGAAGGTATGGGTGGAGATGAAGCGCAGCAGGAAGCGCACCGCCCACATCGCCGAGATGAAGGACACCACGCAGCCCACCGCCAGTTCCGGCAGGCGGCTGGCGTCGAGCGCCGCCGTGCCCCACGATTTGTAGACGTCGTAGACCGTCGCCGCCAGCATGGTCGGGATGGCGAGGAAGAAGGAGAACTCGGTTGCCGCCTTGCGCGACAGCCCGAAAATCATGCCGCCGATGATCGTCGCCCCGGAGCGCGAGGTGCCCGGAATCATTGCCAACGCCTGCGCGAAGCCCACCTTGACCGCGGTCGCCATGTCGATGTCGTCGATTTCGGTGCCCGCCGGCTCGACCTTGCCGGGGCGCTCGATGAACAGAATGATGAGACCGCCGACGATCAACGCCGTCGCCACCACCAGCGGGTTGAACAGCACGTCCTTGATGAACTTGTGGAAGATCAGCCCCAACACTGCCGCCGGCAGAAAGGCGAGGAACAGCATCAGCACGAAGCGCACGGCGCTTTTTTCGGGATGCCGACGCAGCAACCCCGTGGTCACGTCGATGAGCTTGCCGCGATACGCCCAACACACCGCGAGAATGGCCGCCAGTTGGATGACGATCTCGAAAACCTTGGCGAAGTCGTCGTTGTAGTCGAGCAAATCGCCGGCGATGATGAGGTGGCCGGTGGAGGAAATCGGCAGAAATTCGGTCAGACCTTCGACGATGCCGAGAATCAACGCTTTGATGAGAAGAATGATTTCCATGAATTTTGAATGAAGATTGGGGCGGAAAAGCGGCGATTATAACGAAGGCGGCGCGGCGCGCCTGTCAGCGATTTCCGCGTGGACGTTTCGCGCCGCTGGCGGGCGCTGCGCCCTTGAACCAGTGTTTGCGCTTTTCTTCCGGTTTTTTCCCGGCGGCGGCTTGCGCATGTGCGGCGCGCCGCGCGGCGGCGGCGAAAGCGCCCGCCGATTTGGCGGTGGCGGGGTTCTGCGGCGTCGGCGCCGGTTTGGGTTTGGGCGCTTCTTCCTTGCGCGGACGCCAGACGACGAGGATGTTGCCGATGTGTTGCACCGGCGCGGCCTCCAGCGTGTCGCACAGTTCGGCGAGCAGCGCTTCGCGCTGTGCGCGTTCGGCGCCTTGCACGCGCACCTTGATGAGTTCGTGCGCTTGCAGCGAACGCTCCAGTTCGGCGACGACGCTGGCGGCGAGTCCGTTGCCGGCGATGGCGACGACGGGATGCAGCGAATGGGCGCGGGCGCGCAGATCGCGGCGCGCGCCGGGAGATAATTCGATTTTCGACATGGACTTGGCCTCGACAGGGGCGTGGATTCTACTCTCGATATGAAACGAACGAAGACCAGCAAGGCGTGGATGCGGGAACACGTCACCGATCCGTGGGTGCAGCGCGCCGTCGCCGAAGGCTACCGGGCGCGCGCCGCCTATAAGTTGATCGAAATCGACGACCGCGACCGCCTGTTGCGACCCGGCGCCACCGTGGTCGATCTCGGCGCCGCGCCGGGTTCGTGGAGTCAGGTGGCGGCGCAGCGTTGCGGAGTCGGCGGCAAGGTGTTCGCGCTCGACCTGCTGGCGATGGAGCCGATCGCCGGGGTGGATTTCCTGCAGGGCGACTTCGCCGCCGACGCGGTGCTGGCCGAATTCGAGCGTCGTCTGGAAGGCAGGCGCGTCGACCTTGTGCTTTCCGACATGGCCCCCAATATATCGGGGGTGGCGGCGGCGGATCAGGCGCGTTCGATTGGTTTGTGCGAACTGGCGCTCGCTTTCGCGGTCGACTGGCTGCGTCCCGACGGGCGCTTTTTGGTCAAGGTTTTTCAGGGCGAAGGTTTCGACGCCTTCCGGCGCGAGATGGAGCGGCGTTTCGTCAGCGTGCAGGTGCGCAAACCGAAGGCGTCGCGCGACCGCAGCCCGGAGGTCTATCTGCTCGGCGGCAAGCCGCGCGCCTAATGCTTGTGGCAAATGCCGCGAGCGTCGTGACGACGAGCGGCGATAATGGCGGCTCATCGGTTTGCCGGGTGGGAGAATCGCCACTAGAATCAAACCTTTCGTGCGCACATACCCCCGCGACTGACGCGGGTTCTCAGGAAAATCACGTTGAACAATCTTTTCAGGAATCTGGCGCTTTGGGTGGTGATCGGCATGGTCTTGCTGACCGTGTTCAACCAGTTCAATGCCTATCAACCGACCTCGCCCGCGATGGACTACTCCAAATTCATGGAGGAAGCCAAGGCCGGACGCATCGCTTCCGTCACCGTCGACAGCACGCGCGTGCTGAAGGCGACCACCCGCGAAGGCCGTCTCATCACCGTCTACACCCCCGGCGTTCAGGACATCTGGATGGTGAGCGACCTGATGCGCTACGGCGTCACCGTCAAGGCGACCGAGCCGAAGGACGAATCCTTCCTCACCAGCGTGTTCGTGTCGTGGTTTCCGATGCTGCTGCTGATCGGCGTCTGGGTGTTCTTCATGCGCCAGATGCAGGGCGGCGGCAAGGGCGGCGCGTTCTCGTTCGGCAAGAGCAAGGCGCGCATGATCGACGAGAGCGCCAATTCGATCACTTTCGCCGACGTCGCCGGCTGCGACGAGGCCAAGGAAGAAGTCGCCGAACTGGTCGAATTCCTGCGCGATCCGTCCAAGTTCCAGAAACTGGGCGGCCGCATTCCCAAGGGCGTGCTGATGGTCGGCTCCCCCGGCACCGGCAAGACGCTGCTCGCCAAGGCGATTGCGGGCGAGGCGAAAGTGCCGTTTTTCAGCATTTCCGGCTCCGACTTCGTGGAAATGTTCGTCGGCGTTGGCGCGGCGCGTGTGCGCGACATGTTCGAGCAGGCTAAGAAGCACGCGCCGTGCATCGTGTTCATCGACGAAATCGACGCCGTCGGTCGCCAGCGCGGCGCGGGCATGGGCGGCGGCAACGACGAGCGCGAACAGACCCTCAACCAGTTGCTGGTGGAAATGGACGGCTTCGAGGGCCAGACCGGCGTCATCGTCATCGCCGCCACCAACCGTCCCGACGTGCTCGACCCGGCGCTGCTGCGCCCCGGTCGCTTCGACCGTCAGGTGGTGGTGGCGCTGCCCGACATTCGCGGTCGCGAGCAAATCCTCAAAGTCCACATGCGCAAGGTGCCGATTGCGCCCGACGTCGACCCGCAAGTGCTGGCGCGCGGCACGCCCGGCTTCGCCGGCGCCGACCTCGCCAATCTGGTGAACGAAGCGGCGCTGTTCGCGGCGCGCGCAAACAAGCGACTGGTCGACATGGACGATTTCGAGCGCGCCAAGGACAAAATCATGATGGGCGCCGAGCGCCGCTCGGTGGTGATGCCGGAGGAAGAACGCCGCAACACCGCCTATCACGAATCCGGTCACGCCGTCGTGGCGCGCTGCCTCGACAAGACCGACCCGGTGCACAAGGTGACGATCATCCCGCGCGGTCGCGCCCTCGGCGTCACCATGCAGTTGCCGACCGAAGACCGCTACAGCCAAGACCGCGAACGCCTGTTGCAAACCATCGCGGTGATGTTCGGCGGCCGCATCGCCGAAGAACTGTTCATGAAGCAGATGACCACCGGCGCCTCCAACGACTTCCAGCGCGCCACCGACCTTGCGCGCCGCATGGTGACGCAGTGGGGCATGTCCGATTCGCTTGGGCCGATGGTCTATGGCGAGGAGGAGGGCGAAATCTTCCTCGGTCGTCAGGTGACGACGCACCGCAACGTTTCGGAAGCGACGATGCAGAAGGTCGACGCCGAAGTCCGCCGCATCATCGACCAGCAATACGCGCTCGCCAGAAAGCTGCTGGAAGAAAACCGCGACAAGGTGGAAGCGATGGCCGCCGCGCTGCTCGAATGGGAAACCATCGACGCCGACCAAATCGACGACATCATGGCCGGTCGCGAGCCGCGTCCGCCCAAACCCGCGCCGGAACCGCCGCCGCCCAGCGCGAGCGACGCCGCGCCGGACGGAGCGGCGCCCAACGCGCCGGCGCCGGCGGCGTGACACCGGTGTAGGGGGCGATGACCAACCTCGCCTGTGGCCGTTTCACCCTCGACCTCGCCGCGCCGCGAATCATGGCCATCGTCAACCTCACCGACGATTCCTTCTCCGGCGACGGCCTGCGCGGCGACGCACGCGCGGCGCTGCGCCGCGCCGAACAGGCGTTGGAGGAGGGCTCCGACCTGCTCGACCTCGGCGCCGAATCGACCCGTCCGGGCAGCGACCCGGTTCCCGAAGCGCAGGAAATCGAACGCATCGTCGCGGCGGTGGAAGCCCTGCGCCCCCTGAACGCGCCAATATCCGTCGACACTTGCAAACCGGCGGTCATGCGCGCCGCGCTCGCCGCCGGGGCGGACATGATTAACGACATCGCCGGCTTCACCGCCCCCGGCGCGATGGAGGCAGTGGCGGCAAGCTCCTGCGCCCTGTGCGTGATGCACATGCGCGGCGAACCACGCACCATGCAACGCGAGCCGCATTACGACGACGTGGTGGCGGAAGTGGCCGCATGGCTCGGCGAACGCGTCGCGGCGCTGCAAGCCGCCGGCGTCGCGCCCGACCGCATCGTGCTCGACCCCGGTTTCGGTTTCGGCAAGAGCGTCGCCCACAACTACAGCATCCTCAAACATTTCCAGCGTTTCGCCATCGACGGCCTGCCGTTGCTGGCGGGTCTGTCGCGCAAATCCATGCTCGGAGCCGTCACCGGCAAAGCGACGGACGAGCGCCTCATCGCCAGCGTCGTCGGCGCGGCATTGGCCGTTGAGCACGGCGCGCGTATCGTTCGGGTTCACGATGTCGCCGCCACGCGCGAGGCGCTGCAAATCTGGCGCGCCTGTTTCGAGGCGAAGTAAGAGAGGAAAAGAAAATGGGAATTCGCAAATATTTCGGCACCGATGGCGTGCGCGGCCGTGTCGGCAACGCCCCGATTACCCCCGATTTCGTTCTGCGCCTCGGCCACGCCGCCGGGGTGGTGCTCGCCGAGCGCCACATCCTGCCTGCGGGCGAGCGTCCGGCGGTCTTGATTGGCAAAGACACGCGCATCTCCGGCTACATGCTGGAAGCGGCGCTCGAAGCCGGTTTCTCCTCGGCGGGCGTCGACGTCATGCTCGCCGGCCCGATTCCCACGCCCGCCGTCGCCTACCTCACCCGCGCCCTGCGCCTGCAAGCCGGCGTGGTGATTTCCGCCTCGCACAATCCCTACTACGATAACGGCATCAAAATCTTCTCTGCCGGCGGCCACAAACTGCCCGACGCGGTGGAAGCGCAAATCGAAACCCGCCTCGAAGCCGGCATGGGCTGCGTCGAAGCCGCGCACTTGGGACGCGCCGCGCGCATCGACGACGCGGCGGGGCGTTACATCGAATTCTGCAAGAGCACCTTCCCCAACGAACTCGACCTGCGCGGCCTGAAAATCGCCGTCGACTGCGCTCACGGCGCCGCCTATCACATCGCCCCGCGCGTCTTTCACGAACTCGGCGCCGAAGTGGTGACGGCGGGCGCCGCCCCCGACGGCTTCAACATCAACGCCGACGTGGGCGCGACCAACCCCGAATCCCTGCGCCAGACCGTGCTCGCCCACGCGGCGGACATCGGCGTCGCCCTCGACGGCGACGGCGACCGCCTCATCATGGTCGACCGCCAGGGCGAAATCTATGACGGCGACAAGCTGCTCTACGTCATCGCCGCCGCCAAGCAGGCCAAAGGCAAGGTCGGCGGCGTCGTCGGCACGCTGATGAGCAACCTCGGCTTCGAGCACGCCATCGTCCGTCTCGGTCTGCCGTTCGCCCGCGCCAAGGTCGGCGACCGCTACGTGCTCGAACTGCTGCACGAAAAAGGCTGGCGCTTGGGCGGCGAGAACTCCGGCCACATCATCTGTCTCGACTGCCACACCACCGGCGACGGCATCGTCTCCGCCCTGCAAGTCCTCGCCGCTCTGCGCGAAAAAGGCCAAACCCTCGCGCAAGCCTGCTCCGCCCTCGTGTTCTATCCGCAAAAGCTGGTGAACGTGCGCCTGCCGCTCGGTTTCGAGTGGCAAGCCGACGCCGGCATCAAAGCCGCGCAGGAAGCGGCGGAGAAGGAGTTGGGCGATAGCGGGCGGGTGTTGTTGCGGCCGTCGGGGACGGAGCCGCTGTTGCGGGTGATGATCGAAGGGAAGGATGGGGCGCAGGTCGAACGGCTGGCGCAGGAGATTGCGACGGTGGTGCGGAAGGCGGTGGGCGGGTAGTTCGCCCGCTTACGTCCCAAAGAAATCCTTCACCTTATCCATGAACGACTTCGCCTTCGGGTTGTGCCTGTCCCCGTTGCGTTTCGAGATTTCGTCGAATTCGAATAGCAACTCGCGCTGACGGTCGGTGAGGTTCACCGGCGTTTCCACCACGACATGACACATCAAATCGCCGTGGCTTTGGTTGCGCACGTTTTTGATGCCTTTGCCGCGTAAGCGGAATACTTTTCCGCTTTGCGTTTCGGCGGGGATTTTCAGGCGGGCGAGGCCGTCGAGGGTGGGAATTTCGATTTCGCCGCCAAGGGCGGCGGTGGCGAAGCTGATCGGCATTTCGCAGTGCAGGTCGTCGTGTTCGCGCTCGAAAACCGAGTGTTGGCGGATGTGAATTTCGACGTAGAGGTCGCCCGGAGGGCCGCCGTTGACGCCCGGTTCGCCGTGGCCGGAGTGGCGCAGACGCATTCCTTCGTCGATTCCGGGGGGGATTTTCACCTCCAGCGTCTTTTGCCGTTTGACGCGCCCGGCGCCGCCGCAGTCGCGGCAGGGGTCGGGGATGATGCGGCCGGAGCCGTGGCACTTGGGGCAGGGCTGTTGCAGCGAGAAAAAGCCCTGCTGGATGCGCATCTGGCCGGAGCCGCCGCAGTTGGGACAGGTGGTGGCGTGGGTGCCGGGTTTCGCGCCGGTGCCGTGGCAGGTTTCGCATTCCTCGATGGTGGGAATACGGATGGTTTTCTCGGCGCCGCGCGCCGCTTCTTCGAGCGAGATTTCGAGGTTGTAGCGCAGGTCGGCGCCGCGATAGACGTTGGAACGACCGCGCCCGCCGCCGAACAGGTCGCCGAAGATGTCGGAGAAGGCGTCGCCGAAACCCTCGAAACCGCCGCCGCCGAAGCCGCCGGGGCCGCCGCCCATCGAGGGGTCGACGCCGGCGTGGCCGAAGCGGTCGTAACTGTCGCGCTTCTTGGCGTCGGAGAGCACCTCGTAGGCTTCCTTGGCCTCCTTGAACTTTTCCTCGGCATCCTTGCTGTCGGGGTTGCGGTCGGGGTGGTACTTCATCGCCAGCTTGCGATAAGCCTTCTTGATATCGTCGTCGCTGGCGTCCCGATTGACGCCGAGGATGTCGTAGTAGTCTTTTTTGGCCATGGTGGTTTCTGAAACTAATACGTCATTCCAAGTGTTTGGAATGACGTCGGGCGGTTATTTGCGGTTGTTGGGGCGGGTTTGAAACCCGCCCCAACGCGCAGCTTACTTCTTGTCCTTCACTTCGGTGAACTCCGCGTCCACAACGTCGGCTTCGTTGGCTTTCTCGTTGCCGCCGCCAGCGGCGCCGGCGCCTGCATTGGCGCCGCCCGGCTGTTGTTGCGCGCCCGCCGCTGCTTGTTGTTGGGCGTACATCGCTTCGCCGAGTTTTTGGCTCGCCGTCGCCAGCGCCTGCGTCTTGGCTTCGATCTTGTCCTTGTCGTCGCTCTTGATCGCTTCTTCGGCTTCCTTGATTGCGGCTTCGATCTTGCCCTTGGCTTCGGCGTCCACCTTGTCGCCGTACTCGGCGAGCGCCTTGCGGGTGGCGTGGATCAGGGAGTCGAGTTCGTTGCGGGCGTTGACCAGCTCGTGCGCCTTCTTGTCTTCCTCGGCGTGCGCGGCGGCGTCCTGCACCATATGGTTGATTTCCTCGTCCGACAGGCCGGAGTTGGCTTTGATGGTGATCTTGTTTTCCTTGCCGGTGGCCTTGTCCTTGGCCGAGACGTGCAGGATGCCGTTGGCGTCGATGTCGAAAGTGACTTCGATTTGCGGCATGCCGCGCGGCGCGGGCGGGATGTCGGTGAGATTGAACTGGCCGAGGCTCTTGTTGCCGCTGGCCATGTCGCGTTCGCCTTGCAGGACGTGAATCGTTACCGCCGATTGATTGTCGTCGGCGGTCGAGAACACTTGGCTCGCCTTGGTCGGGATGGTGGTGTTCTTCTGGATGAGCTTGGTCATCACGCCGCCCAGCGTTTCGATGCCGAGCGACAGCGGGGTGACGTCGAGCAGCAGCACGTCCTTGACTTCGCCTTGCAGCACGCCGCCCTGAATCGAGGCGCCGACGGCGACCGCTTCGTCGGGGTTCACGTCCTTGCGCGGTTCCTTGGCGAAGAATTCCTTCACCTTTTCCTGCACCTTCGGCATACGGGTCTGGCCGCCGACGAGGATCACGTCGTCGATGTCGCCGACTTTCAGCCCGGCGTCCTTGAGCGCGATGCGGCACGGCTCGATCGAGCGTTCGATCAGGTCTTCGACCAGCGATTCGAACTTGGCGCGGGTGATTTTCAAAGTCAGATGCTTCGGCCCGCTGGCGTCGGCGGTGATGTAGGGCAGGTTGATTTCGGTCTGCTGGCCGGAGGACAGCTCGATCTTCGCCTTTTCCGCCGCTTCCTTCAGGCGTTGCAGGGCGAGCACGTCGTTTTTCAGATCGACGCCCTGTTCCTTTTTGAACTCGGTGACGATGTAGTCGATGATGCGCTGGTCGAAGTCCTCGCCGCCGAGGAAGGTGTCGCCGTTGGTGGAGAGCACTTCGAACTGGTGCTCGCCTTCGATGTCGGCGATTTCGATGATCGAGATGTCGAAGGTGCCGCCGCCCAGGTCATAGACGGCGATCTTGGCGTCGCCCGGCTTCTTGTCGAGGCCGAAGGCGAGCGCGGCGGCGGTCGGTTCGTTGATGATACGGCGCACTTCCAGCCCGGCGATTTTGCCGGCGTCCTTGGTGGCCTGACGTTGGCTGTCGTTGAAGTAGGCCGGCACGGTGATGACCGCCTCGGTGACTTCCTCGCCGAGATAATCCTCCGCCGTCTTTTTCATCTTGCGCAGCACTTCCGCCGACACTTGCGGCGGGGCGATTTTCTTGTCGCGCACTTCCACCCAGGCGTCGCCGTTGTCGGCCTTGACGATTTTGAAGGGCATCAGGTCGATGTCCTTCTGCACTTCCTTTTCCTCGAAACGACGCCCAATCAGGCGCTTGACCGCGAACAGCGTGTTCTTGGCGTTGGTGACCGCCTGCCGTTTGGCGGGTGCGCCGACGAGAATTTCGCCGTCCTCGGCGTAGGCGACCACCGACGGCGTGGTGCGCGCGCCTTCCGAATTTTCGATGACCTTCGGCTTGCCGCCTTCCATGACGGAGACGCAACTGTTGGTGGTGCCGAGGTCGATGCCGATGATTTTGCTCATGATGTGGATTCCTTTGTTTGTGAGATTTCCTGTGCGGGCTTCACCCGTGGATGCGTCGTATATGGGGGGCGGCGGCGCGCTTTCAAGCCTTGGCGCGCGCAACCATGACCATGGCCGGTCGTATGACACGCTCGTGGAGCAGATAGCCTTTCTGCAGCACGTCGATGACGGTGTTCGGTTCGGCGTCGGATTCGAGCGCGCCGATGGCCTGATGCTTGTTGGGGTCGAATTTCTGGCCGAGCGGGTTTTCCTCGCGCAACCCGGCGCTCTCGAAGGCGGCGACGAGTTGCTTGAGCGTCAGTTCGACCCCTTCGCGCAGTTTTTCCAGCGTCTGGTTTTCGATGGCGAGCGCCGCTTCCAGCGCGTCCTTCACCGGCAGCATGGTGCCGGCGAACTTCTCGCTGGCGAACTTGGCGGTCTTGGCCACTTCCTCCTGCGCGCGGCGGCGCACGTTCTCGGTTTCCGCCTTGGCGCGCAACCACGCGTCGCGCTGTTCGGCGGCCTGCGCCTCGGCTTCGGCGATGCGCCCTTCGGCCTCGATGAGCTTGATGGTGAGGTCGACGTTTTGCTCCGCCGGCGTCAGCAGAGGCTGCTCCTCGACGGGCGCGGCGACGGTTTCGGAAGCGGAGGTGGCGGGCGCGGCGGCTTCGGGCGCGGGAGCGGCGGCTTCGGGAGCGGGTGGCGCGGGCGGCGTTTGCGCGTCCGGCGCGGGGCGGGATTGGCCGGTGATTTTGATTCCGCCGCTGTCGGCGTCCCCGGAGAGCGGGTTCGACAGCGGCGCTTGTTCCTGACCGGGCGGCGGCGGCGGCACGGCGCCGGCCTGCGCGGCGGGATTGGGACGGTCTGGCGGCATGGACAAGGGTTCCCTCTTTCGTCTTGAAATGCGAGGACGCGCACATTGGGGCGGTTTCAAGGATTTCAAGGGGTGTGCTGAAACTTTATTTCATGCCGTCAGTCCTTGTCGGAGTTCCGTCCGGAATGTTAAATACGCCAATGGTTTCTTCCCCGTGTCGTTTGAATTCGCGTCATATCACCAAAAGACCCGCGCGATGCCCCGATTTCGCCTCCGCAGCTTCGCTGGCTGTCTGTTTTTGACCGCGTGCCTCGCGCCTGCCGTCGCGGCGGACGTTGCGCGCCCGACCATGCCCGGCGAACCGGTGGCGCTCGACGGCGTGGAAGTCGCCCTGCGCCTCGCCGACGCGGTGTTCATCGGACTCGCCAACAATGGCGCCATCCGCAGCGCCTATCTCGAACGCGCCGCGCAGAAGCAGGAACTGAAACAGGCCAGCGACATCTTCTCGCCGCGCTTCTCGGTCAGCAGCCGCCACGTCGCCAACCAGACCGAGGGCGACGATTATTTCAGCCTCACCGAAATCAAGCCGACCGCGACGCTGCAAAGCGAATACGGCACCAAGTTCAGCCTCTCCTACGACAACCGCATCACGCAGGGCGGACTGGTCGGCTACAACCGCAACGACGGCGCCTCCTTCACCGTCGTGCAACCGCTGTTGCGCGGCGCCAGTCGCGAGGTGGTCACCGCGCCGTTGCGCAAGGCGGAAATGACCGACCAGATGAACCGCCTCAAGTTGAAGGCCGCCGTCGCCAATGCGGTGACGGAAATCGTCGTCGCCTACAACGATCTGCTGCGCGCGCAGGAACAGGAGCGCCTTGCCCGTCAGGCCGTGACGCAGGCGAACCGCTTGCTGTTCGACAACCTGCATCTCATCGCCGCCGGGTTTTATCACGACGTCGATTTCGTGCTCGCCGAGGCGGAAGTGGCGCAGCAGGAGTTGGCCTCCGAGGAAGCGGTCAACCAGCTCGAAGCCTGCCGCCTGCACCTGTTGCGCCTGCTGGCGCTGGATTTGGAGTTGAACGTGCGCGCCGTCGACGCCATCGACGCCCATCGCGTCAAGGTCAGCGTCGCGCAAGCGTTACGCGCCGCGCGCGAGCAGCAGCCGGCGTGGCTCATCCAGAACATCGCCTTCGAGCGCGCCCGCGTCGATCTCACCGTGGCGCGCGATCAGCGCAAATGGGACGTGTCTTTGGTCGGCGGCGCCCGTCAGTCGCGCAACTACGCCCACGCCGCCAACGGCGGCCACGACACCACCACCGACCGCGAGAACCACGCCGGCATTCAAATCGAAATCCCCATCGGCGACGCCGGCCCGCGCGAGAGCGAAGCGCGCGCCAGCATCAACGTCCGCAA
Source organism: Azoarcus sp. (assembly GCA_031272995.1). GTDB lineage: Bacteria > Pseudomonadota > Gammaproteobacteria > Burkholderiales > Rhodocyclaceae > WRNU01. The sequence continues at coordinate 17,239 of JAISSY010000042.1, read as the reverse complement.
CGAGAACACCCGTCTCATCGAAGCCCGTCAAGCGCTGGAGCGCGACATCAACGACGCCGTGCGCACCCTCGACACGCGCTGGCGGCAAGTCGAAATCGCCCAACGCGCCCAAGACCTCGCCCGCCGCAAACTGGAAAACGAGCGCGAACGGCAACGCACCGGCTCCAGCGCCTCCCGTCTCCCCGCCTTCGAGTCCGCCCTGCGCGACGCCGAAGCCACCCGCATCAACGCCATCGTCGCCTACCGCAACGCCCAGGCCACGCTGGAGCGCATACAGGGCACGACGCTGGATAGTTGGGAGATTAGTTTGAACGATTGAGAATTTGGCAAAAATCGAATCAGCATTAGAAGCTTGGGAGGCGTTTGTTCTACCAATGGAAATGAACACTGAAACCACGACCAATTCCGCCGCTATCGCGCAGGCGTGGTATGTGCTGCATGACGCACTGGGGCTGGCGACGCCGATTCGCGACGATGCGCACTGCGCCCGTTTGGCGGAGTTCGCGGAATCGCTCGCCGATACCTTGCCGGACGACGCCAACGAACCGCTTTGGGGGCTGGTTTCGATCATCGCCGACCGGGTCAACGAATATGAGACGCGCGCGCACCCCATGCCGGAACTGCCGCCGCATCAGGTTCTGCGTGAACTCATGACCGAGTGGGGACTCACTCAGAGCGATTTGCCCGAAGTCGGGACGCAATCCGTCATCTCCGAAATTCTTGCCGGCAAACGCGCTCTCAACTTGCGGCAGGTAAAAGCGTTGGCACGCCGGTTTCATGTGCCGATGGAACTGTTCGCGGCTTGATCGAAGATGGCGTTGGTCCCCCCGGCAGGAATCGAACCTGCATCTGGCGCTTAGGAGGCGCCCGTTCTATCCATTGAACTACAGGGAGAGGCGGGCATTCTAGCGGGCGGCGGGGCTGGCTCAAAGTGAATCATTCGGGGAGAATCGGGCTTCCTTCGCTTTCGGGGCTTCGCGCCATGACGACTGCCATCCAGACTCCCACGCGCCGCGAAGGCGCGGCGCTTTGGTTGTTCGTCGCCGTCGTGCTGGTGTGGTCGTTCTGTTTGACCAACGACCGGCTGACGTGGATTCTCGAAACGTTCTGGATTGTCGCGGCGCTGCCGGCGTTGGCGCTGCTGTGGCGGCGGTTGCCGCTGACGCGGTTGCTGTGCTGGCTGCTGGCGCTGCACGCGCTGGTGCTCATCGAGGGCGGCGTTTTTACTTACGAACAGGCGCCGCTCGGTTATTGGTTGAAGGATACGTTCGGCTTCGAGCGCAATCCTTGGGATCGCGTCGGGCATCTGATGCAGGGCTTCGTGCCTGCCATTCTGGCGCGCGAACTGCTGCTGCGCTTCTCGCCGCTCAAGCGCGGCGGGTTGCTGGTTTATCTGGTGTTGGCGATTTGTCTGTCCTTCGCCGCGTTCTTCGAGTTGATGGAATGGTGGGCGGCGCTCGTTTTCGGCGCGGACGCTTCCGCCTACCTCGCGTGGCAGGGCGACATCTGGGACGCGCAGTGGGATATGTTCCTGTGCCTCGTCGGCGCGGCGCTTTCGCAGTTGCTGCTCTCGCGCCTGCACGACCGCCAACTCGGATTGCGGCAATAAAGCGGCGGGGCGCGATGTTCGACGTCATCCTTTTCGAGCCGGAAATCCCGCCCAACGCCGGCAACGTCATTCGCCTGACCGCCAACAGCGGCGCGCGGTTGCATCTGGTCGAGCCGTTGGGGTTCGACCTCTCCGACCGCCAGTTGCGCCGCGCCGGGCTGGATTACCACGACCTCGCGCACGTCACCGTGCATCCCGATTGGCCCGCCTGCCGTGCCCATTTCGCCGGACGCCGCGTCTTCGCCTTCAGCACCCGCGTCGCCGCGCGGTTCGACGCCGTCGCCTACGCCCCCGACGACGTGTTCCTGTTCGGCCCGGAAACCCGCGGCCTGCCGCAAGCGGTGCTGGAGGAATTCCCCCCGGAGCGCCGCCTGCGTATCCCGATGCGCCCCGCCAACCGCAGCATCAACCTCTCCAACGCCGTCGCGGTGGTGGTTTATGAAGCGTGGCGGCAGAACGGGTTTGCGGGGGCGGTTTAGCCCGGCTTGCCGTCGGCGCGCGGCGCGAGCAGGATGGGGGCGTAGCGCCACGCGAAGATGCCGAAAGCGGCGAGCCAGCAGACGGTGGCGACGGCGAGACCAGCCATGAAGAAATAGGGCGCGACGAACACCCGCGCCGCCGCGCCGAGGTTCAACAAGGCAAAGGCCCACGTCATCGCGCCCGATGCTTGCAGCGGGCGGCCGGTGTGGCCGAGGCTGACGCGGGCGATCATCGCCAGAATCAGGCCGGACATGGCGCCGACGGTGAGCGCGTGCAGCGCGATGCTGGAGGATGTGAGCCAGCCGGCGTGAAAAAGCGCGAAAGCGGCCAGCGCGACCGCCAGCCACAGGCAGGCGAGGTGCAGCGACCACAAAAGCGGCACGCGCCAGATGTCGCGGTCGTGCCAGCGCCACAGACGCCATGCGTGCGCGACCGCGAGCAGGGCGAACGGCGCGACCCAGACGAGGGACGCCGTGGCGCCGAGGCCGAAGGCGGAGAGCAGGGCGAGGACGAGCGCGGCGGCCATCAGGGTCGCGTCTAGCCACAGCGGCGCGGGACGCGGCGCGGCGCGGCCGAGTCCACGTTGGGTGAAGAAGGGGATGACGCGGCCGCCGATCATCGTCATCAAGGCCACGATCAACCACACCACGGCGAGCGCGCCGTTGCGTTGCCAGTCGTCGTTGACGGTGGCCAGCCCGGCGATGGAAAGCGCGTCGGCGGCGGCCATCATCACGATGGTGAACGGCGCCGAATAATTGTGGCTCTGCCGCGCCCGCCACAGCAGGCGTCCGGTGGCGAAGGCGAGCAGGAGCAGAAAGGCCAGTTCGGGCGCCGCCGCGACCGGCCAGGGCGCGCCGACGAGCCACGCCAGCCGCGCCAGCGCCCACAAGGCGAACAGGCCGAGCAGCGGCTTGCCGGAGAGGCTAGGGCGCGAAGTCCAGTTCTGGATGGCGGTGAGCAGAAAACCGGCGACGATGGCGGTGGCGAAGCCGAACGGCATTTCGTGGCGGTGCCATGACAGCCAGCCGCCCAGCGGCTCCCATGTCGCGGGCGCGGGCGTCCAGCCGGCGTAGAAACCAATCCACAAAGCGAGCGCGAACAGGCTGAAAACGACGCCGAACAGGAAAAACGGACGAAATCCGAGCCGCCATAGCGGATAGACGTCGCTTTTGTCGGCGCGGGGCGGGAGGGGGCGGGGGGCGCGTTGCGGTTCTTCGATGCGCAGCAGTTGGGGCATGTTTTTTATCCTCTTTGCTTTGTTCAGGGGGGAAGGGGGGTCAAGTCGTGGCGGCGAAAGCCTCCTCGCCGAGGCCGATTTCGGCGTCGCTCAGATAACAGCCGGGGTCTTCGCTCCACGGGTCGCCATCGGCGGCAAGGGCGCGGATGCGGGTGTTGCCGTTGCAAACGGGCAGATATTGGCAGGCGGCGCAGCGACCGCCAACCGGGCGCGGGCGGCGCTTGAGTCCGGCGAGCAGCGGATCGGATTCGTCGTGCCAGATGGCGTCGAACGAGCGTTCGCGCACGTTGCCGAGCGTATGGCTCCACCACATCGTGTCGGGATGGACGTTGCCGAGATTGTCGATGTTGGCGACGTTGATGCCGGAAGCGTTGCCGCCCCATTGCAGCAATTTGTCGGCGAGGTGTTCGGCGACGGCAGGGAAGCGGCGCGTCGCCCAGTGCAGAAAGTAAATGGCGTCGGCGTCGTTGTTGCCGGTGGTGAAGTCGATTTTTTGCCCGTGCCAGTTCGCATGAAGCGCGCGCTCGAACAGCAGCTTCAGCGTCCAGCGTGTCATGGTGAAATGCGCGTCTTCATGACGATTCTTGCCGCCGCGTCCGGCGTAGTTGAGGTGCGAAAGGTAGAAGCGGTCGACGCCCTCGCGTTCGACCAAATCGAGCAGCGCCGGCAGATCGGCGGCGTTCTGTCGCGTCAGCGTGAAGCGCACGCCGGTTTTCAGCCCGTGCCGGCGGCACAGGCGCAGGCCGGCGAGCGAGGCAGCGAAGGCGCCGACGCATTGGCGGAAATGGTCGTGCGTCGTTTCCATGCCGTCGAGCGAAATGCCGACGTAATCGAAATCGCTGGCGGCGATCTCGACGATGTTGCGCTCGTCGATCAGCGTGCCGTTGGTGGAGAGCGCGACGAAAAAGCCCATTGCGCGCGCGCTTTGCGCGATCTCGAAGAAATCGGGGCGCAGCAGCGGTTCGCCGCCGGAAAGGATGAGCACGCGCACGCGGCTCGCCCACAGGTCTTCGAGCACGCGCAGCGCGGTCGCGGTGTCGAGTTCGCCGGGGAAACGGGTGTCGGTGGACACGGCGTAGCAATGCTTGCAGGTGAGGTTGCAGCGCCGCGTCAGATTCCAGATGACGACCGGCGCGGGCGGATCGCGGTGCGGGTCGACCGGGGTGGGGTTGTCTATTTCGGCGATGAAGCGGCTCAGGCGGAACATGACGTCAATCTTGTGTTTGCGGCTCGGGGAGGCGAACGCCGGTTTTTTTCAGCAGGCGGGTGGAAAACAGGATGTCGTGGGCGCGGCAGGCGTCGCCGAGCAGGGCGCGCACTTCGTCGCGCCGCGCCAGCACTTCTTCGCGGTCGATCCCGTGCAGCATGGCGAACAGGTTGTACGTCCACTGCGGCGGCCGACGTGGGCGGCGGTAGCAGTGGGTGACGAAATCGAGCGTCGCGAGCCGTTCGCCGAGCGCGTCGACCGTCGCGTCGTCCACGTCCCACACGCTCATGCCGTTGGCGGCGTAGCCAATGGCGTAGTGATTGGGCACCGCGCCGATGCGCCGCACGACGCCGGCGTCGAGCAGCGCGCGCAAACGGGCGATGACTTTGGCCTCGCTCACGCGCAGGCGTTCGGCGAGCGCCAGATACGGCCGGGCGGTGAGCGGCAGCCCACCTTGCGTCGCGCGCACCAGCGCCAGATCGAGTTCGTCGGGGAGGAAGTCGCTCTCGCGCGGCGCGTTCATGCGGCGCTCCTTACTTTCAGCCGCATATCGACGCGATATTCCTTCTCCTTGGGCAGCGCCAGCACCGCGAGTCCGGTGGCGGACTCGATGCGCGCCAGCGTCGCTTCGACTGCGGCGACCGAGGCGGCGGCGACCACGAACCACATATTCCAGCGGTGCTCGCGCCGGTAGTTGTGCGCCACTTCCGGCATGGCGTCGAGCAGGGCGGCGACCCGTTCCCAATCTTCCTCCGGCACGCTGAGGGCGGCGAGCGTGAAAGCGCCGCCGAGGCGTTCGATCTGGAACAGCGGGCCGAAGCGAGTCAGCGCCTTTCTGGCCAACAGGGCGTCGAGACGGGCGATGAGTTCCGCTTCGTCGAGTCCGAGTCGGGCGGCGGCTTCCGCGTACGGGCGCGGGCAGAGCGGAAAACCCTCCTGCAAGGCGTCGACGATGCGACGGTCGATGGCGTCGAGCGCCGCGTCGAATCCGGGTTCGCGCCAGCGTTCAGACATAGCGCGCTCCGGTTTGCTTGAAGCAGCGGCGCGAAAACAGGATTTCGTGGCGCAGGTGCGCGATGCCGTGGCGTTCGCGCAGGCGCTCGATGCCGGCGGCGACTTCGTCGCGCGCGTGGCCGTGAATCATGCAGAAAAGGTTGTAAGGCCAGTGCGGCGCGGCGCGGCGGCGCAAGTAGCACAGCGACACTTCGCCGTCGGCGGCGAGCGCTTCGCCGATGCGCGCGGCGGCGTCGTCGGGCGCGTCGAACACCAGCATGGCGTTGGCGACGTAGCCGACGGCGCGGTGGCGCACCACCACGCCGACGCGCCGCACCGCGCCGCTGTGCAGCCAGCGCGCCAGTTGTATCACGGTGTCTTCTTCGCTCATGTCGGCACGCTCCGCCACGCGCGCGAACGGACGCGGCTCCAGCGGCAGACCGTCCTGCAGGGCGGCGACCAGCCGACGTTCGCGCGCGCTCGTCGTCACCGTCGACGGCGCGCGCGGCGGCCGGGCATCGCCGCGCGCGCCGTCGAGCGGAAAGCCGAGGTCGACGTGAAACGCCCGCACGATGGGCAGGCTGATGAGCGGGCGTCCGGCGCTGGCCGAAATGTCGTTCAGCGTCGCGACCAGTCGTGTCCGGTCGGCGGCGGTGACGACGAACCACAGATTCCAGCGGTGCTCGCGTTCGTAGTCGTGATTGACGGCGGCGAAGGCGTCGACGCGCGCGGCAGTCGCTTCCAGTTCGGCGGGCGGCACGCGCATCGCCGCCAGCGTCGAGGCGCCGAAACAGTGCGGCGCGAACACCGGGCCGATGCGACCAATCTTGCCTTCGTGGCGCAGGTGGACGTACTCGTCGAGCACTTGCGTCTCGGAGAGTCCGACGCGCTGCCCGATTCGCGCAAACGGACGCGCGCAGAGCGGGAAATCGCGCTGGAAATCGTTCAACAGATGGAAAGCGGCGGCGTTCATGGCTTCAGAACCCGATGCGATGGGCGCGACTGGTAAAGAAAATGCCGGAGGGACGCGGCACCGGCAGGGTGGCGAGCGGGGCGAAAGTTTCGGTGTCGAGCACCGTCACCTTGTCGTCGTCGCGCGCCGACAGCCACACTTCCTCGCCGCGCGGGGTGAATTCGAGATGCAGGATGGCGTGACCCGGCTCCAGCCGTCGCATCACGCGGCCGTTGAGCGTGTCGATGACGTCGACCTTGCCGTTGTCGGGCAGGGCGAAGTTCACCCACACCTGCCGGCCGTCCGGACGCGCCATGACGAACACCGGCTGGCCTCGCACGGGAATGCGGGCGGCCTGATGCCAGTTCGCGGCGTCGAGCGCGATGACTTCGTTGTGGCCGACGGCGGGCAGCCACGCCTTGCCGCTGGCCAGCGCCCAGCCGCGCAGGTGCGGCATTTTGTAGACCGGCATTTTTTCGTCGTGCGCGCCGTAGCCGATGAGAATCTTGCGGCTGCCTTCGTCCGGTCGCCAGAGGTCGAGCAGCGCCACGCCGTCTTCGCCGAACAGGCCGGCGAGGTAATGGCGTCCGTCGGGCGTCACCAGTCCGTCGTAAGGCTGGCGTCCGGCGGGGAAGCGTCGCGTCGTCGGATGTCTGGGGTCGCTGAAGTCGCTCACCCAGATTTCGCCGCCGTCGAACAGCGCGTAGGCGAAGCGCTGCCCCGGCGCGTCGGCCAACCCAACCACCTTTGAGAACAACCCCGGCGCGTACTCGGCCGGCACCTCGGCGACGAAATCGAGCGTGTCGGCATCGAACGCCTTGATGCCGCCGGGAACGTAGTTCTGCGCCACCACCAGCCGTCCGTTCTGCGAAATCGCGCCGCCGATGGCGTTGCCGGATTGCACGATGCGACGGGCGATGCGCGCGGCGAGCAAGTCGACTTTGGTCAGGCCGCCGTCGCGTCCGAACACGTAGGCGTAGCGGGCGTCGCGCGAGAACACGGCGTGGGCGTGCGACAGGTCGCCCAACCCGCAAACGCGGCCATAGGCGGCGCGGGCGCTGGTGTCGACGAGTGTGACGCAGCCGCTTTCGCGCTCGACGACGATTCCCAGATCGCCGGCGCCGCGCAGCGGCGCGTTGCCGCACGCGATGCAGAGCGCGCAGACGAAGAAAACGAGAAAGAGGCGCAGTGGGGTCATCGCGGAAAACCTTCCTTCAACCGTTGGGCGATCCACAGGGTTTCGGCTTCGCTGAGGAAGCGGCGCCAAGGCGGCATCGGCGTGTCGGGTCGTCCTTCATGGATGGTGAGCGCGAGCGCCTCGGGCGGCCATTGCTCCAGTGCCGACGGCAAAAGAGACGGCCCCAGACCACCAGCTAGTCCGAGGCCGTGGCAAGCACCGCAGTCCTGACGCACAAATTGCACCAGCTCTCTTTGGCGGTCGGGGGGCGGCGCGGGGGGAGACTCTCCGGCGAATGCGAAGGACGCCGCCAGCTTCATGACCAAAGCCAGAGTCGTCTTTCGCATCGCCGGGAGCCTCGTCTCACATGCTCAGTAAATGTCGTGTTGTGTGTTGTAGACGTTGAACTTGCCGGTGGGGGTGACCAATCGCTCGTCGGCGATGACGGTTTTCAGCTTGCGCGTCTTGTCGTCGACCACCACCAGCGCCGATTTCAGGTTCTTGGTGTTCCACACCGAGAACCACACCTCGTCGCCGGCGCGGTTGTACTCCGGCTGCACGATGCGTTTCGGGCCTTCGCCGACATTCGCCCATGCGGCGATTGGCAGCACTTCGTAACCCTTGTCGAGATTGCCGATGTCGAACACCGCCACCGATTGGCTCAAGGCCGGGTCGGGGTTGAGGGCGGTATCCACCCACAGATTGGTGGATTTCGGATGCGTCTTGATGAACAGCGAGCCGCCGCCCTGACCCTTCAGTTGCAGCACCTGCTTCCACGCGTATTGCGAGTGCTTGACCGGGTCGGTGCCGATGAGGCTGATGTTCTCGTCGCCGAGGTGGCTGGTCGCCCACACCGGGCCGAACTTCGGATGCACGAAGTTGGCGCCGCGACCGGGGTGCGGCACCTGACCGACGTCGACGAGCGCGACGCGCTTGTCTTCCTTGGTGTCGATGACCGCGACCTTGTGCGACTGGTTGGCGGCGACGAGGAAGTAGCGGTGCGTCGAGTCGAAACCGCCGTCGTGCAGGAAGCGCGCCGCCGGGATTTCGGTGATGCGCAGGTTATCCACGTCGGAGTAATCGACCATCAACGTCTTGCCGGTTTCCTTCACGTTGACCACGAATTCGGGGCGGAAGTGCGAGGCGACGATGGCGGCGACGCGCGGTTCGGGGTGATATTCCTGCGTGTCGACGGTGACGCCGCGCGTGGAGACGATTTTCAGCGGTTCGAGCGTGTCGCCCTTCATGATGACGAACTGCGGCGGCCAGTAGGAACCGGCGACGGCGTATCGATCCTCGAAGCCCTTGAACTTGGAGGTTTCCACCGAGCGCGCTTCCAGCCCGATGCGCAGTTCGGCCACCGTGTCGGGCTTTTCCATCCACAGGTCGACGAGGTTCAGCTTGGCGTCGCGCCCGACGATGTAGAGATAACGTCCAGAGGCCGACAGCCGCGAGATGTGCACCGCGTAGCCGGTCTTGACGATGTTGATGATTTTCTTGCTGTCGCCGTCGACGAGCGCCACTTCGCCGGCGTCGCGCAGGGTCACGGAGAAAACGTTTTCGAGGTTCCATTTGTTCATCTGGCGCGTCGGGCGCTTCTCCGGCGGCACCAGCACTTTCCAGCTTGCCTTCATTTCCGGCAGTCCGAACTCCGGCGGCATCGGCGGCGTCTGCTGCACGTAGCGCGCCATCAGATCGACTTCGGCTTCGCTCAGATCGCCAGAAGTGCCCCAGTTGGGCATTCCTGCCGGGCTGCCGTACTGGATGAAGACTTTCAGATAATCGGTGCCGTTGGGGATGGTCTTGTCGGGGGTCAGCGCCTTGCCGGTTGCGCCCTTGCGCAATACGCCGTGACAGCCGGCGCAACGCTCGAAGTAGATCTGACGCGCCTTGTCGAACTCGGCCTCGGTCATCTTGGGCGCACGCGGGTCGGCGTCTCGATGCATCGGCTCCGATTGCGCCCAAGCCGGCGTCAGCGACAAAGTCAGCACGGATAAAGCCAGAAACGATTTCAACATACTTCCCTTCTCCATGTAGATTTGGACTGAAATAGACATGCCACGGTTGGCCATTGTTGAGGCGAATCATGACGAAGTGCAAATAAGGTTTCCTTGATTTTTGTTAAAGTTCAAATACACAGCAAGTTATTAAATAACTTAGCGTTTTTTCATCGTCGAATATGCGGCAAGTATTTTTGAATCGGCATCTTTTATTTTCGAATACGAGCCGCGAAAATGCCCATCCATATGGAAAAGAATCCGAATAGCTATTCGCCTGAAATTTCCGGCATCTCGCTGTCGCGAGAGAACTTGCAACCCGGCAAGGTCTGGCTCGTCGGCGCCGGCCCCGGCGACCCGGAACTATTGACGCTGAAGGCCGCGCGCCTGATCGCCTCGGCGGACGCCATCGTGTATGACCATCTGGTGGGCGAGGGCATCGTGGCGTTGGCGCGTCCCGACGCGCGGCTGATCTACGCCGGCAAACAGTCTTCGCGCCATACCCTGCCGCAGCCGGAAATCAACGAATTGCTGCTGGCGCTGGCGCGGGAAAACCTTTCCGTCGTGCGCCTCAAGGGCGGCGACCCCTTCATCTTCGGACGCGGCGGCGAGGAACTCGAAGCGCTGGCGGCGGCGGGGGTGCCTTTCGAGGTGACGCCCGGCGTCACCGCCGCTTCGGGTTGCGCCGCCTACGCCGGCTTTCCGCTCACCCACCGCGACCATGCGCAGATGCTCACCTTCGTCACCGGCCACCGCAAACGCGACGGTTTCGATCTCGACTGGAAGGCGTTGGCGCATTCCTGTCAGACGTTGGTGTTCTACATGGGCGTCGGCGCCGCCGAGGAAATCGCGCGCCAACTGACGGCGCACGGCCTGTCCGCCGACACGGCGGTGGCGGTGGTGCGTCACGGCACGTTGCCGACGCAGACGGCGCTGTTCTCGACCTTGAGCGAATTCCCGGCGCAGTTGCGCGCGGCCAACATCGAACCGCCCGCGCTCATCGTGGTGGGTAGCGTGGTTCGGCTGCACGAGAGGCTACAATGGTTTTCATAAGCGCAGCCCTTCCCCCCTGCGCAGGGGACACCATGCCGACCAGAACGAAACTCGACATCGATGCCGTCTTCGCCAAATTGCCGCTGTTCGAGGGACTTTCCACCGCGGAGATTGCGCGCCTGACCCAAGACATGCGCGAGATTCGGCTGGACAAGGGGCAGACCCTGTTCAACAAGGGCGACGAATGCAACGGCTTCCATCTGCTGCTGGTCGGCCAGATCAAGCTCGCCTTCGTCTCGCCCGACGGTTACGAGAAAGTGGTGGAGGTCATCCGCCCCAACCAGACCTTCGGCGAAGCGCTGATGTTCATGGAGAAGCCCTACGTCGTGTATTCGCAGGCGCTGGCCGATTCGTGGATTCTGTATTTCCCCAAGGCGGTGGTTTTCGCCGAACTGGAGCGCGATCCGAAGCTGGCGCGCAAGATGCTCGCCGGGCTTTCCAAGCGTCTGCACCAGTTGGTGAGCGACGTGGAGGATTATTCGTTCCACTCCGGCAAGCAGCGCATCATCGGCTACCTGCTGCGCGAACCGACCGACGAAGAAACCGGGAACGTCCGCACCGTGAAGCTCTCCATCGGCAAGAACGTCATCGCTTCGCGGCTGAACATGACGCAGGAACACTTCTCGCGCATTCTCCACGAACTGGCGGATTCCGGCCTTCTAAACGTACGCGGACGGGAAATTCATATTCCCGACGTGGAGAAGTTGCGGCGCTACGAGGGGTAGTGGAAGCGACAAGCAACGCGACGATCACCGTGAGCGCGAACAGCGCCAGCGCCGCACCGTTGCCGAGCGCGCCCCAGCGCACCCATTCCGCTTTCTCCAGCATGGCGCCCGCGATGCGCAGAACGAGCGACAGATGCAAGGTCGCCAGCGGCAGGTAGAAGAAACCTCCGAACGGCACATGGATGCGGGCCACCGTCGGCAACACGATGAGTGCGTGCCCCAATACCATCGAGAAAATAAAGCCGACGGTAATGGCGTGCATCGCTGTGTCGCGCCAGCGATGCTCCGCCTCCAGTGCGCCTCCGAGGCCGGCAATGGCTCCGAAAGCGAGGAAAACGTATCCGCCGCTCAGACAGACGGCGATGAAACCGGATAGCCCGCCGCTGCCGAGCTTGCGCGGCGCACCGTCGAAACAAAGCAGCCAGAGCGCGAGTCCGAGCAGCCCGGCGCTGAAAACCAGCGAGCCCACCGGTTCGTCCAGCAGCCCGAACATCGAACCCACCAACACGGCGAGAACGGCGAGCCCAAAAAAGCAGTGCGCCCAGATGGGTACGGAGCGGGAACGCGACAGTTCGAGACGTTCCCCGGCGATGACGAGCACGATGAAAGCGAGCCACGCCTCGAAAAGACCGTTGCCGCTGCCCTTGACCAGCCAAGCGGCGTTGCCCGCCAGCCAGCAAAAAGCGCCCAGCATCGCAATGACGGCGTACAGCGAATCGTCGTGGGCGAAGCTCGACATCGCGATCGCGTAGAACACGCACGCGGCGGCCACCGCCAGCGCCGCAGCCACGGTAATCGGCCCGCCGGCGAGGAGGACGACGGCGCAGGCGCCGGACAAAAGCGGCGCGATGTACGGCCAGACGCCGCCGTGCGCCACCGCTTTTTCCATGCCGACGACGGTGCCGAAGAAGCCGGTGATCATCAGCGCCCCGTGCCAAGCGGCGTAGTCGGCCACCCGCGGCGGCACGAACTCCCAGCCCAGACGCGCCAGACCGGCGAGCACGCCGACGACGAGCGCCAGCAGCGCGGGGAGCATGAGCACGCGGAAGCGCGGGCGGGACGAGCCGAAATGAGCGGCGCAATCGTGGCGCATGGCGGCTGCGAAATCGTTTCTGTCATCCATGATTCATCTCGTCAGTTGGGCGTACAACATGGGAAGCCGGTGCGGCAGGTCTTCGGGACGACGCAGCATCGCGTAGCCGTTGGGGCCGAACAGGCGCTTGAGGTAATCGCCGCCGTCGCGGTCGATGGTCAGACAAAACGGCAACAGGCCGGCACGGCGCGCTTCGACGACCGCCATGCGCGTGTCTTCGATGCCGTAACGGCTGTCGTAGAGATCGAGGTCGTTGGGCTTGCCGTCGGAGAGGATGAGCAGCAGCCGGCGCGCGGCGGGTTCCTGCTCCAACATGCGGCTGGCGCGACGGATGGCCGCGCCCAGACGGGTGTAGTAGCCGGGGCGGATGGCTTCGATGTGTCCGCGCGCGCGCGCGTCGAACGGCGCCGAAAAATCCTTCAGGCGCTGGAAGCGCACGTGGTGGCGCTTCACCGACGAGAACCCGCACAGCGCGAAACGGTCGCCGGTGGCGCGCAAGGCTTCGCCGAACAGCAGCAGCGCGTCGCGGATGACGTCGATGACGCGCGCCTCGTTCGACACCCACGCGTCGGTCGACAGCGACAAATCCGCCAGCAGCAGGCAGGCGAGATCGCGTTCGCGCCGCTCCAGCGCCATGTGCAGGTTTTCGCCCGGCGTGCGGCGGCAGGCGCGGTCGGTGTGGGCGCGCACCACGGCGTCGAGATCGAGTTCGCTGCCGTCGGGGCGCGCCTTCGCCCAGCGACGGCCGGCGCGCAGCAGGGCGAAGCGTTCGCGCAAGCGGCGCGCGGTGGGCGCCAGTCGCGGCGGCAGCGGCGAGGGCACGGCGTGGCGCGGCAGCATGTCCTGCACGAAGACGTGGTTCGGACGCAGCAGGTTTTTGCGGTAATCCCATTCCGGCAGCGCGATGCCGACGCCGATGCGGTCGTCGTCTTCGGCGGCGGAAGGCAGGTCGAGGTCGAAACGCACGCGCGCGGCGAGGCGCTCGCCGTTCCGCGTCGGCGCGATGGCGAGTTGGTCGAGGTCTTGCGCTGCCTCAGGGTCGGGTTCGCCGTCGTCGTCGACGCTGCGGTTAATGCGGAAAAACTCGGCCAGCGACAGCAGGCTTTCGGCGCGGAAGGGCAACAGCAGACCGTGCTTGTCGCGCGGCGCGTCGGCGCGTTCGGCCTTGTGCGTCGCTTCTCCGCCGTCTTTGGTTTCACCGTGCGGCGCGCCGGCCGCGTCCGACGCTTCGGCGCTGCGCGCCGCGACGCGCTCGCCGGAGTCGGGGCGCAGCCACAGCAGCACCGGTTCGCCGGGTGGGGTCTTGGCGGGCACGTCGGGCCAGCGTTCGACGCTGCCGGGGGCGCGCAGCGCCTGTTGAATCGCCGCTTCGCGCCGCGCTTCGGCGTCAGGCAACTCTCGCGGCGCGCGGCGGCGGGGCAGGTAAGCGTCCACCAGTCGGCGATAGCGCCGCGCCATGCCCGGCCAGTCGCGCAGCACGCGCAAGGTTGCGCGCTGGTTGCGATGCGAGGCGTCGTCGCCGTGTCGGCGCGGCGGCGTCTCAGCGTCGAGTTCGGCGGCGAGCGCCGCCAGCCAGAAATAGGCGTCGCGGTTGAGCGCCGCGTCGGGAAAGGCGTCGATGACCGGCGGCAGCCGCAGCGCTTCATGGTCGCGGCGCGACGGAAACAACCGTTCGCCGCTGCCCGCGACGCGCGCCAGCCAGCGGCGACGATGACCGGGGCGTTCCGCAGTGGCGGAAGCCAGCCGCAAACCGGGGTCGCCGCCCAGAGCGCGGAAGAAAATCGCCAGCGGGCGCGAGAGGTCTTTTAGCCGCGCGGCGGCCTGCGGGTGCGTGCCGTCGGCGGCGCGGGTGACGAGTCGGTGCCAGAGGCGGCCAATCGCTTCTTCCATCGCGTTCGCCTCAATCGAAAGTGGCGCGAGCCACTTCCAGCAAAGCCTCGGCGACGTCGATGTCGTCGGTGAGGCTCTCGACGACGGCGACGCGGCAGGCTTCCAGCGGCGCCATGCCGGCGCGGGTCAGGGTGGCGGCGTAGATCAGCAGGCGCGTGCTCGGCGCTTCTTCGAGATCGTGGTCGCGCAGGTTGCGCAAGGCTTGCGCCAGTCCGGCCAGTCGTCGCGCCAACTCCGGGTCGCAGCCGGTTTCGCGGCGCAGGATTTCCGCCTCGCGCGCGGGGTCGGGAAAATCGAAGCGCAGGCTGACGAAACGTTGTCGGGTCGAGGGTTTCAGCCCTTTCAACAGATTCTGGTAGCCGGGGTTGTAGGAGACGACGAGCATGAACGACGGCGGCGCCGTCAACACCTCGCCGGTGCGGTCGATGGGCAGGATGCGGCGGTCGTCGGCGAGCGGATGCAGCACGACGGTGGTGTCCTTGCGCGCCTCGACGATTTCGTCGAGATAGCAGATGCCGCCCTGACGCACGGCGCGGGTGAGCGGCCCGTCGCACCATACGGTTTCGCCGCCGACGATCAGATGCCGGCCGACGAGGTCGGCGCTGGTCAGGTCGTCGTGGCAGGAAACGGTGAAAAGCGGCACGCCGAGCGTCGCCGCCATGTGAGAAACGAAGCGCGTCTTGCCGCAACCGGTCGGCCCCTTGATGAGTACTGGCAGGCGGTTGCGCCATGCGTGGGCGAAGATTTCCTCCTCCCCGCCGACGGGGGCGTACCAGGGTGCTCCACCACCCCCTTTCCCCCCCGCCGGCGGCGGCATCGGAAAATCTTCGCGGCGCATGTCGTCTGGACGCTTATTGCCGCGTGCTAGCGGGCGCGGCGTCGCCCTTGACGAAGAAACTGGCGACGTAGGCGACGACGCCGACGAGGAAACCGACGCCCGCCGCTTCGCGCAGCCAGTAGAAGAAAGCGATCTGCTCCTGCGTTTCCATGAAGCCGAGCGGCGAGGGCGAGACGCGCTGCAACCAGACTTGCAGAATGCCGGCGGCGGTGAGGAACAGGGTGATGAGCATCATCGAAATCGTCATCAGCCAGAAGCTCCACGCCTCCACATGCTGCGATTTTTCCGGGTTGGCCTCGCGTCCGCGCAACACCGGCATGGCATAGCTGATGATGGTCAGCACCACCATGACGTAGGCGCCGTAGAAGGCCAGATGCCCGTGCGACGCGGTGATCTGCGTGCCATGGGTGTAGTAGTTGACCGGCGACAGCGTGTGCAGGAAGCCCCACACCCCGGCGCCGAGGAAGGCCATCACGCTGGTGCCGAGCGCCCACAGGGTCGCGGCGCGATTGGGATGGTCGCGACGGCGGCGTTTGACCATGGTGAAGGCGAAGATGGTCATGGCGAGGAAGGGCAGCGGCTCCAGCGCCGAGAAGAAGCTCCCCAGCCATTGCCAGTATTCCGGCGTGCCGATCCAGAAATAGTGGTGGCCGGTGCCGATGATGCCCGTGACCAGCGTCAGGGTGATGATGACGTAGAGCCACTTCTCGATGACCTCGCGGTCGACGCCCGTCACCTTGACCAGCACGAAGGCGAGCAGCGCGCCGAGGATGAGTTCCCAGACCCCTTCCACCCAAAGGTGCACCACCCACCACCAGTAATACTTGTCGCGCACGAGGTTGTGCGGGTTATAGAACGAGAACAGGAAGAACACCGCCAGCCCGAGCAGGCCGAGCAGCAGCACGGTGCTGATGGCGGTCTTGCGTCCGCGCAGCACGGTCGCGCCGATGTTGAAAATGAACGCGAGCGCCACCACGACGATGCCCAGCTTGGTGAGCAGCGGCTGTTCGAGGAACTCGCGTCCCATCGTCGCCAGCACGTCGTTGCCGGTCGCCTTGGCGAGCGTCGCGTAGGGCACGAACAGATAGCCGACGATGGTCAGCGCTCCGGCGACGAGGAAAATCCAAAACATCGCCAGCGCCAGTTTCGGGCTGAACAGTTCCGTTTCCGATTCTTCCGGAATCATGTAATAGGCTGCGCCCATGAAACCGAACAGCAGCCAGACGATGAGCAGGTTCGTATGCACCATGCGCGCGACGTTGAACGGCACGGCGGGAAAGAGGAAATCGCCGATCACGTATTGCAGACCCATGACCAGACCGAAAACGATTTGTGCGGCGAAAAGCGCGATGGCGGCGATGAAATAAGGTTTGGCCACCCTTTGGCTTTGATATTGCATCTGAGGACTCCTGAAAGTTGGCGGGAAATTCGAACTCGGCTCAACCTTCGTCGTTGGGCGGCCAGTTGGAGGTCTTGATTTCGGAGGCGTACTTGAGGAAGGCGATCAACTCGTCCATTTCGCTCTCGCTCAGTTCGAAATGCGGCATCTGCCGACGCCCCGGCGTGCCGCTCGGCTGCGCGTTGATCCACACCTTGATGAATTCGGCGCCGCGCCGTTTATAGACGTTGCCCAGTTCCGGCGCGAAGTACGCGCCCTCGCCGAGAATGGTGTGGCAGCCCACGCAGTTGCGTGTCTCCCAGATGCGCTTGCCGGCTTTGACCTGATCGGTCAGCGCCTCGCGGTTGTCGCGCTGCGGCGAGGTGCGTTCGGTATCGAACGTCAACGCCAGAAAGAAAAGGAAGAAAAAGACCGTCCCGCCGTAGAAGATGTTGCGGGCCATGGATTTGGTAAACGTGCCACTCATCGTGCGCTCCAGATTTCAAGGTGCGCGGATTTTCGCGGTCAGGACGAGTGACGCTCCATGATGTATGTTAAAAATGAAAAAAGCATGGCGAAGGCGTGCGGCTGCGCGCCAGAACGGTCGAAA
>JAISSY010000181.1 GCA_031272995.1 Azoarcus sp. | reverse complement strand
TGCAAGGTCGCAATGCTCGCCACGTTCGAGGGCGTCGTCTATGCGAGTTTTCCGCGAACAAGGAAACCAAGCACGGCAGGGCGTCGGCGGGAGCCGAGGGCATCGCCTGCCCGGCAAGGTGTCGGCGGTGGCGAGCGCGGCGGCAGCCCGGCAGGGAATCGAGGCCGCGAAGCGTCGGCGAGCCGAGGGCGGCACCTGCCCGGCTGGCGTCGGCGGTGGCGAGGGCGTCGCCTCCCCGGCAAGGCGTCGGCAGCCCGTCGGCGGTGGCGAGGCCGTCGCCTTCCGGCAAGGCGTCGGCGGGAGCCGAGGGCATCGCCTGCCCGGCAAGGTGTCGGCGGCGGCGATGGCGTCGCCTCCCGGCAGGCCGTCGGCGGTGGCGAGCGCGGCGGCAGCCCGGCAGGGAATCGAGGCCGCGAAGCGGCGGCGAGCCGATGGCGGCACCTGCCCGGCTGGCGTCGGCGGTGGCGATGGCGGCACCTGCCCGGCTGGCGTCGGCGGTGGCGATGGCGGCACCTGCCCGGCAAGGCGTCGGCGGGAGCCGAGGGCGTCGCCTCCCCGGCAAGGCGTCGGCGGGAGCCGAGGGCGTCGCCTTCCGGCAAGGCGTCGGCGGGAGCCGAGGGCGTCGCCTCCCCGGCAAGGCGTCGGCGGTGCCGAGGGTATCGCCTCCCGGCAGGCCGTCGGCGGTGGCGAGGGCATCGCCTGCCCGGCAAGTCCTATGCCGCCCCGCGTAACTGGATAACCTTCGCCCCGCCTTGCGGCCCGGCTTTCAATTCATCCAAGTAATCCGCCCACGCTTGCATCATGCGGCGGCGCTCGTCTATGTACTTCGCGCGGTTGTACGCTTCGCCGTGCCTGTCGGGTACTTTGTGCGCTAACTGCATTTCGATAACATCCGGCGGCGTTTTCAGCCGTTCAGCAAGAATTGTCCGCGCCATCGCTCGAAAACCATGGCCCGTGATGTCCTTTTGCGTATCCCATCCAAGGCGGCGCAGGGCGTTGTTTATCGCATCCTCGGCCATGCAATCCGCGTGGTTTTGCCTGTTTCGGAAAACGTACTCCCCCCTGCCCGTCAGAGGATGCAATCCACGCAACAGCGCCACCGCTTGACGCGCAAGCGGCACCATATGGTCAACGTGCGTTTTACTGGCAGAAAATCGCCATTCCCCCGCGTCTAGGTCTATGTCGGCCCATTTCATTTTTCTAAATTCGCCGGGGCGCTGGAATACAAGCGGGGCCAGCGCCAGCGCAGTACGGATAACGGGCGAGCCTTTGTAGCTGGCGAGGGATAACAGCAATTCGCGCGCCTTCACGGGGTCGGTTATGGCGGCGTGATGCTTGGTTTTTTCCTTTGGCAATTGCTTCTGAATGCCATAGCAGGGATTAAAAGGCACGCCACGGTGGACACAAGCCCACTCCATCACTTGATTGATGTGTGAAAGCTCGCGGTGCGCGGTGCCGACAACTTGCCTGTCCTTGCTCTCGTGACTCCTGCCCGTTCGCGTCGCCGTCCTGAAAAGCACGTCGGCAATCATTGGCCTTGTCAGGTCTGCAACAGGTACGCCCCCAATCCACGGGAACACGTCTTGCTCAAGGCGGTTTATCACCTTGCACGAGTATTTCGGCGTCACACCTGCGGACCAAACCATGAACCACTCGCGCGCCACCGCTTCAAAAGTGTTTGCCTCACTCGCCACGGCGGCGGCGCGCTTCGCTTTCTTCGCCACCCCGGGGTCGGTGCCGTTTGCCGCAAGTTTGCGCGCTTCGTCGCGCCGTTCGCGGGCGTCCTTCAGGGATACGTCAGGATATACACCGATGGCGAGCAGCTTTTCTTTTCCGAGAAAGTAATACCGCAAACGCCAATACTTGCCGCCGTTCGGATGGACAAGCAAGTACAGCCCCCGCTCGTCAGGTAGCTTGTACTGTTGGGCTTTTGGCTTCGCCGTGCGGACTGCGATGTCTGTTAAGGGCATATGCGCGCCTCCATATCCGTGTTGTATATAGGCCATATTCCGAAGAATGTACCCGGAAATATACCCGGGTTTGCCACGGCTTCAAGCGTAGTTTTACGGATTTTCATAGACGCAAAAAAGCCCGGAAGCCTTGTATTTATTGGGCTTTCCGGGCGCTCTCGGATTTTCTCGGATAAGTGGAAGTGTGGCGAGCCTGATCCCCGGCACTCGCGGGGAACGGCTGTGGCTGCTGCCTTCCGGCCCTGACCAGGTTCACCGCGCCGCGATGCGGGGGGACCCGCCACGGCGGCGGATTCTAACAGCTATACTCGCTCACCGCTCGCGTCGTGCGACGCACCCCCAAAAGAAAGAAGGAGACGAAACGAAATGAACGAAGCGCAAGAATTGTTCGCCGCGCGTTACGGCGACCCCGCCCTCGCCGCCCCCGCCGCGTGGTCGGAGGCCATCGCGCAACAACTGCGCCACCGCTCGGTGCGCGCCTTTCTGCCCGACCCGGTGAGCGACGACGAACTGAGCGCCATCGTCGCGGCGGCGCAATCGGCTTCCAGTTCCTCCAATTTGCAGGCGTGGAGCGTGGTGGCGGTGCGGGACAAGGACACGCGCGCCAAGCTCGCCGAACTCGCCGCCGGACAGCAGCAGGTCGCCGAAGCGCCGCTGCAATTGGTGTGGCTCGCCGACCTCGCCCGGCTGGAGCGTTTGACCCAACTCACGCAGCGCCCCGGCGCGGCGCTCGACTATTTCGAGATGTTCCTCGTCGCCGCCGTCGACGCCGCGCTGGCGGCGCAGAACGCCGCGGTGGCGGCGGAGTCGCTCGGACTCGGCATCGTCTACATCGGCAGCATGCGCGACAAGCCGCAGGAAGTCGCCGAACTGCTCGGCCTGCCGCCGAAAGTGGTTGCGGTGTTCGGCATGTGCGTCGGTCGCCCCGACCCGGCGCGCCCTGCCGACATCAAGCCGCGCCCGCCGCAATCGGTGGTGCTGCACCGCGAACGTTATTCGCTGCCGGCGCAGGAGCCGGGCATCGAGGCGTACAACGCCGCCATGGCGCGCTTCTACGAGCAGCAGAAAATGAAGGTGCACGGCACTTGGGCGGTGCATTCCTCCAAGCGCGTCGCCGGGCCGGACTCGCTCTCCGGGCGCGACCGACTGGTGGAGGCGCTACGCGCGCGCGGCTTCGCGCTCAAGTAAAAAAGGCGCGGGCTGCGGCCAAAAAGTTGCATCGACCGGAAAAAGGTCACGGAGCGAATCCGGGCAAGCTCACCATACTTGCCTTGAAGCAAGAACGCATCTCCGCGCCCGCCGCAGCCGCTCCGCCATGCCGAAACTCGACGACTTCCACGTTCTCATCATCGTCAGCAACGCCAAACTGCGCGCCCTGCTGCGCAACCTGTTGGCGACCTTCGGTTTCGGCGTCATCCATTTCGCGGTCAGCGCTCACACGGCGCTGCGCCACCTGCGCGCCCGCCATTACGAACTGATTCTGTGCGACTACGCGCTCGGCGAGGGACAGGACGGCCAGCACCTGCTCGAAGACCTGCGCCAGCACGAAATCATCGCCAGCGACACCCTGTTCGTGATGATTACCGGCGAGCGCAACTACGAACGCGTCATCGGCGCCGCCGAACTGCTGCCCGACGACTACATCCTGACGCCGCTGTCGCCCGGCGCGCTTTACGCGCGGCTCAACAAAATCCTCGAAAAGCGGCAAGCCTTCCTGCCCGCTTGGCAACTGGCCGCGCTCGGCGACTGGCTCGGCGCCATCGAGTATTGTCTGGGGGCGGAAACCAAATATCCGCAATATCTGGTCGATTTCAACCGCCTCGAAGCCGGTTTCTACATCGCCGCCGGCCAACTCGACGAAGCCGAAGCGGTCTATCGTCAGATCGTCGCAACGCAGCGCATTCCGTGGGCGCAACTCGGTCTGGCGCGCTGCCTCGCCTTCAAGAAGGATTACGCCGGCGCCGACGCCCTGCTCTCGGAACTCATCGCCGAAAACAGCAACTTCATGGCCGCCTACGACTTGCTGGCGCGGGTGCGCGCCGAAAGCGGCAAGAGTCAGGATGCCTGCGAGGTGCTGCGCACCGCCATCGAACGCTCGCCCTACCGCCTCGGGCGCCAGCGCCGCATGGGCGAACTGGCGCTCGAAGCCGGCGACGCCGTCGCCGCCGAAAAGGCGCTCGCCGAAGTGGTGCGGCAAAGCGCCCATTCCGGCTTCCGCGACCCCGAAGTGCACGTGCGGCTGGCGCAAGCGCAAATCGTGCAGGGCAAGACCGCCGCCGCCCGCGCCACCATCGCCGACATCGAACGCAGCATGGGCAGCCAGCCCAACGCGGCGCTGTGTAAATCGCTCGCCAGCGCCATGCTGCACGCCTTCACCGGCGACGCCGAACAGGCGCAGGCCGATCTCGACGCCGCCGCCACCCTGACCTCGAACGGCGCCACGCTCTCGCCGGCGCTGTCGCGCGAACTGGTCAAGGCGTGCTTCGACCAGAACCTCGCCGATGCCGGCAGCGAAGTGGTCACCAACATCCTGCGTTCGACCGGCGACGAGCCGACGGTGCTCGCCCTGCGCGAAATGTTGAAGCAGCGCGGACTCGAGCTCTTGTCGCGCAAGATCGAGCAACGCGTCGAGGAGGAAGTGCGCGCCCTGATCAAGATCGGCGCCGAACGCGCCCGCAGCGGCGACTACGACGGCTCCGTCGAAGCGATGATGGACGCCGTGCGCCAGATGCCCGGCCACACCGTCGTGCTGTTCAACGCCGCGCTCGCGGTGCTGCGCCACATCGAACATCGCGGCTGGAGCAGCCCGCTCGCCCGGCAGGCGCGCACCCTGATCGAACGCGCCCGCCTGCTCGACCCCTCCAGCGGTCGCCTGTCGACGCTGGCCGAATACATGCACGTGCTCATCGAGCGCAACGGCGTGGTCGCCGACCGCGATACTGCCCCCGCCTATCGCCGCGCGCGCGGGTGAAAAAACTCGTTTGTCGTCCCCTTGAAATTCGTCGCGGGCATACCCATATCGTTCGGGAAGCCGGGCGACCGGCTACCCAAACCAGACAAGGAGACTGACATGACCAGCAACCTCATCCATCCCCTCGACGACCTCTTTCGCGGCTTTTTCGTGCGTCCGGTCAACATCGGCAGCGGCGGCGACGTCGCCGAAGCGCCGCAAGTGCGCGTCGACGTGAAGGAAACCGCCGACACTTACGAAGTCCACGCCGAACTGCCCGGCATCAAGAAGGAAGACATTCAGGTGCACATCGACGGCCCGGTAGTGTCGATCGGCGCCGAGCGCAAAATCGACAAGGAACTCAAGGATGGCGAGCGCATCCTGCGCACCGAACGCTACTACGGCAAGGTGTCGCGCAGCTTCCAACTCGGACAGGACATCGACGACGCCAAGGCGAGCGCCAAATTCGTCGACGGCGTCCTGCAACTGACGCTGCCCAAGAAGGTTGAAGCGCAAGCCACCAAGCTCGTCATCGAGTAAGCGAACGCGGCGATTCTTCGCCCTTCGGCCGGAAACCTCCGGCCGCCACGATCCCGACGGACTGCCGCATAATCCGTCGGGATCGTCACGTTTACGCGCCCGTCGCCATGCTTCGATCCATCCCTTTCGCCCTTTGCGTCGCTTGCGCCCTGCCCGCCGTCGCCGCCACCTTGCGGGTCGGCCCCGGTGAAACCTACGCCCGTGTCGCCGACGCCGCCCGCGCCGCGCGCGACGGCGACACGGTGGAAATCGCCGCCGGAGAATATCGCCGCGACGTGGCGGTGTGGACGCAGAAACGCCTGACCATTCGCGGCCTCGGCAGCGGCGCGGTCTTGATCGCAGACGGCGCCGACGCCGAGAGCAAGGCGATTTGGGTGATTCGCAACGGCGACTTCGCCGTCGAAAACGTCGAATTTCGCGGCGCGCGCGTGCCGGATCTGAACGGCGCCGGCATCCGTTTCGAGGGCGGCCGGCTGCGGGTGCGCAACAGTCGCTTTTTCGATAACGAGATGGGCATCCTCACCGGCAACGACGAAACATCGCAAATCGTCGTCGAAGGCAGCGAATTCGCCGCGCCGGCGCGCCAGCGCTGCGGCGGCGACTCGATTCCGCACCTGCTTTACGTCGGCCGCATCGCGCGCGCGGAAATCGTCGGCAGCCACTTTCACGACGGCTGGTGCGGCCATCTGTTGAAATCGCGCGCCGCCGAAACCGTCGTGCGCGACAACCGCCTCGACGACGGCGACAAGGGCGAAGCCTCCTACGAACTCGAATTCCCCAACGGCGGCGTGGCGCGCGTCGTCGGCAACACCATCGCGCAATCGCCGTTGACCCAAAACCCCATCCTCATCCGCTACGGCGCCGAAGGCGCGCACTGGCGGCGCAATTCCCTGCTGCTGGAGCGCAACACCCTCATCGACCGCCGCCCGCGCGGCGGGGTGTTTCTGGCGCTGTCGATTCTCGCCCCCAAAGACGTCGTCGCCCGCGACAACAAACTGGTCGGCAACGGTTCGTTCGACCCCGCCTATCGCCTAGAATCACGACTTCATCAACCCTGATAACCCGCAACGGACACCCGCCATGAGCGCCGCACCGGACACCGAACGCCAGCACGTCACTCCCGCCCGCAAGGCCGAAATTCTCGCCGAGGCCCTGCCCTACATCCGGCGCTTCGCCGACAAGACCATCGTCGTCAAGTACGGCGGCAACGCGATGACCGACGCGCATCTGAAGGATTGCTTCGCGCGCGACGTGGCGTTGTTGAAGCGCGTCGGGCTGAACGTGGTGGTGGTGCACGGCGGCGGCCCGCAAATCGAGAATCTGCTCGCCCGCGTCGGCAAGAAGGGCGAATTCGTGCAGGGGATGCGCGTCACCGACGCCGAAACCATGGAAGTGGTGGAAATGGTGCTCGGCGGGCAGGTGAACAAGGAAATCGTCAATCTCATCAACCAGAACGGCGGCAAGGCCATCGGACTGACCGGCAAGGACGCCAGTTTCATTCGCGCCCGCAAGCTGATGCTGCAAAAGCAGGACGCGCCGACGGGCGATCTCGTCGACATCGGACAGGTGGGCGAAATCACCAAAATCGACCCTAGCCCGATCGCTTTTCTCGACGCCGGCGACTTCATTCCGGTCATCGCCCCCATCGGCGTCGGCGAGGAAGGCGAAACCTACAACATCAACGCCGACGTGGTGGCGGGCAAGCTGGCCGAAATCCTCAAGGCGGAAAAACTGGTGCTGCTCACCAACACTCCCGGCGTGCTCGACAAGGCGGGCAATCTGCTCACCGGCCTCACGCCGCGTCAGATCGACGATCTGGTCGCCGACGGCACCCTTTCCGGCGGCATGTTGCCGAAAATCGCCTCGGCGCTCGACGCGGCGAGGAACGGCGTCAAGTCGGTGCACATCATCGACGGGCGCGTCGAACACTCGCTGCTGCTGGAAATCCTCACCGACCACGGGGTCGGGACGATGATCAAAAGCAAATAGGACGGCGAACATGCGCGTCCATCTCACCTACGACGTCGAAATCTGGTGCGATGGATGGAAGCGGCTGCAAGAGAAATTTCCGCCGGCGTTCCAGCGCTACGTCTACGGCCCGCAAAACGGCGCCTTGCCGCTCAATCTCGCCATCTTGCGCGATTGCGGCCTCAAGGCGGTTTTCTTCGTCGAGCCGCTTTTTTCTTTTTGCTTCGGGCTGGCGCCGCTGCAGGAAATCGTCGGACTCATTCGCGAAGCCGGGCAGGAGGTTCAACTGCATCTGCACCCCGAATGGCTGGACGAGATGCCGACGCCGCTGCTGCCCGCCCGCGCCAAGACGCGACGGCTGCACGACCTCGCGCCGGAAGAACAGACGCTGTTGTTGCGACACGCGAGCGAACGGCTCGTCGAAGCGGGCGCGGCACGCCCGAACGCCTTTCGCGCCGGGAATTTCGCCATCGGCGACGGCACGCTGGCGGCGCTCGCCGCCAACGGCTTCGAAGTCGATAGCAGCGTCAACGCCTCCTATCCATTCGACTACCCGGTCGAGTCCGACGCGCGGCGCTGGTATTGCTCCCGCCTCGGCGGCATCGCGGAATTTCCCGTCACCCAGTTCCGCGACGGCTTCGGCAAGCGTCGCCACATGCAGATCACCGCTTGTTCGAGCCGTGAAATGATTCAGGCGCTGCAACGCTACGACGAACTCGGTCTGCGCGACGCGACGCTGGTTTCGCACAACTTCGAGTTGCTCACTCCCGACCGGGGGAAAATCGACGCCATCGCGCGTCGTCGTTTCGAGACGCTCTGCGCGTGGTTGGGGAAGAACGCGGCGCGCTTTCCATGCGCGCCGTTCGACGCCGCCGCCGCGCCCGTCACGCCGCCGACGTGGGAGCCGGTCGCGGTGTCGATGGCCGCGACCGCCGTGCGTTACGCGGAGCAGTTGGCGCGCCGGCTCTCATGAGGCGCGCGGCGGCGGACGCAGACCGAGCGCCAACAACAGCGACAGGAAGGCAAAAGCGGTCAGGCGCGGCGCGTCGATGAGGCTGTCGAAGACGCCGACGCTCAGAAAAGCCAGCAACGCCCCTGCCAGCGGCGGCGCCAGCGGATGACGCGCGGCGTTGCCCACGCACACGCGCCACAGCGCCGCGAACGCGAGCAGCGAGAACGCCGCCACGCCGATCCAGCCCTGCTCCACCCACAGGTGCAGCCACAGATTCTTGGCGTGAAACGGCAAGTGGTAGCGGTCGCTGCTGAAGAACCAGCGCGCGCCGTCACGGAAGAAATCGCCGTTGGCGATCAATTCGACGCCGCGCGCGTCGACGACGCTGACGCTGGCGACGTCGATGACGCTCTCGTGGCTGGCGGCGCCGAACGAAAACACCGTCGGGCGCGGCGGCCAGCCGGCGCGCCCCAGACCGTCGCCGTCGAGGGTCAAATCGAAACGTCGCCATGCGCGCGGCAGTCGTCCGAGGTCGGCGTCGATGCACCAATAGGCGTAGAGCAGGTGCTTGCGGCACGCCTCGACGTGCAGCGCCGCCGCTTCGCCCGCCGCCGCGCGCGCTTCGACGGTGACGAGCAGCGGCAAGGCGAGGCGCGGCGAAACCCGTTGCGAGATGCGATAGATTTCGCCGAACCCGAGCGCGTGCGACGGGCCGACCAGACGCATGTAGCGGCGACCGTCGGCGTCCCGCATCAGTTGGTGCGAACCGGGCAAGCTGTCTTCCGGCGTCGCCCAGAAATAACGTTCGGCGAAGCGACCGACGCCGATGCCGAGCCAGCGTTCGCCCGGCTCGCGCGGCAACGAAGCGGCGGCGCGCCAGTGCCGCAGACGGTCTTGCAGGTCGACGCTCACGTTCTCGAAGCGCGCGCTGGCGTAATAGGTGCCGGACGCCACCGCCGTCACGGTCAGCGCGCCGAGCGTCAGCGCCACCGCCGCCGCGCCGGCGGCGTTCGCGCGCCACGCCCGTTGTGGTCGCGCCGCCGCCCACGCCAGCGGCGCGAGCAGGATGACCGTCGTCAGCAGCCCGGCGCCGCCGCCGCGGCCTTCCGACCACCACGCCGTCACCAGCGCCGCATTGCAGGCCAGCCACAGCAGCGTCGCGGCAAGCGGCACGCCGGGGCGCGCGCCCTCGCCGCACACCCGCCACCACGCCGCGCCCGCCGCGACGAAACTCGCCGCGTAGGCCAGATACGCGCCCTTGGGCAAGACGAAGGCCGCCGTCACGCTTGCCGCCGCCCCCGCCAGCGCAAGCGAGGCCGCGCCCGCCCACTCGCGCCGCGTCAGCGTCGCCGTCGCTGGCGCGACGAGATAGACCGCCGTCGCCAAACCCAGAGCCGCCACCAGACCGCGATAGCCGCCGCCGCGAAAAGCCGTCGTCAGCGCCACGCCCGCCAGCGCCGCGTAGAGGCCCCAACCCAACGCCGCGCGTTTGTCGATGGCGAGACGTTCCTGACGCCAGCCGTTCCTCGCCCACAGCGCCACGGTGAGCGCGCCGCCAAGCGCCAAACCCAGATACAGACCGCGCGAAAAAGTGGTGAAGCAGACGTAGGCGACCACCGCCAGCGCCGCCAGCGCTCCCGCCCGCCAGCGCGGCGGCAAGGGTTGCAGCGCGAGCCAGAGCGCGAACGGCGTCGTCAGCGCCAACCAGCCGTCGAGGGTCGCGCCGCCGACGTTCATCTCCCAGAATTGCGCCGTGGTGCGGTAATCGGTGGCGAAGTCGCTCAGGCCGACGAACAGCCAACGCTCCCACACCGCCGCGAGCGACACCAGCGCGAGGCCGAGCAGCGCGCCGCCGACCAGCGCCCTGCCCGCTTGCGCCGGCTCACGGCGAAAAGCGTCGGCGAGCAAGGGCGCGAGCAGCGCCGCCCACAGCATTCCCTTGGCGACGCGCACGCCGTTGAGCGGCGAGAAGTAGCCCACCCGCCACTCCGGGCGCGCAAGGAATTCCGCCGCCGCGCTCCATTGCGTCGAGAGCGCGTAACTGGCGAGCATCGCCAAAAGCAACACCCACGCCAACGCGCCGAAACGCCAGCCGCTCGCCGTTTCTTCGCCGTCGCGAGGCTGCGTCGCGGTCGCGGCGCGCCAGCCGCCGACGAGAAGCGCGGCGCACACGAGCGCGTCGCTCTCGGCGAAATAGAAGCCGCCCGACCACACGGTCGAGTCGACGACCGGCATCAAACCCGGCGCCAACACCAACCAGACGTGGCGCTGCGCGGCGCAGGCGGCGACGAGGACGATTGCCATCCCCGTCGCAACCAGCCACCCGAACGGATGCACGGCGACGAACAGCGCCAACCCCGCCGCACCGACCGCCGCCAGCGCGAGAAATCCCGCCCGGCGGGCGGGCGCGGCGATCAAGGGCGACGCGGACGGGAAGTAGGCGGCCATCGGCGCGTTTCCTTCACAGCGCGTCCAGTCGGTGGGCAAGATCGGTCAGCGCACGCACGCAGGCGAGCGTCTTGTCCGCGACCTCGTCGCGCCAGACGGCGCGCGAGAAGGTGTGATCCGCTTCCGCCACGCGCAAGGGCGCGCGCGCTGGCAAGAGTTCGGCCCACTCCGGCGCGGCGACGGCGCGTTCGAATTCGCGCGCGACGAAATCCTCGCCGCTGAGGACGACCCACCACGGAATCGAGAGCGTTTTCAAGGCCAGACGCAGCTTTTCCGCGTAGCCGTCGGCGACGCTGCCTTTGGACGCGCCTCCGAACGCGCCCCGCGCGAAGCGCCACAAATCGGCGAGCGCCGCCGCCGGCGACACGCCGCCGCCGACGAGCTTGCGCCAGAACGCGGTGGAGGTCAGGCGCTTCAAATAATAATGACGCAGCATGACGCGCGCGCCGCCTTCCTCGCCGCCCAACCACGGATTGAGCAGCAGCAGGCCATCCACGCGCGGGTCGTCGCCGGCGTAGAGCGCGGCGGCGGTGGCGCCGTCGCACAGCCCCCACAGCAGCGCCCCGGTCATGTCCGGCACCGCAGCGAAAAAGGCGTCGAGCGCGGCGCGCAGGTCGTCGGCGACGGCGTCGAACCGACGCGGTTCGCCCTCGGCGTCGCCCATGCCGCGCCAGTCGAAGCGCATGCACGGCACCCCGGCGGCGGCGAGCGCGCGCGCCAGCAGGACGAACTGGCGATGAGCGCCAACCCGGTACTGCGGCCCGCCGACGACGATCAGCACGCCGATTTTGACCTTGTGCGGCGCAGTCGCCGCGTCGCAGGGCAACGCGACGATGCCGGGCAGCGCGTCGCCTTCACAGTCGAAGAAGAAGGCGCGCTCGTGGAAATCCATGTCCGTTCTCCGTTCAGTCGGCGAGCGCCGCGAGCGATTTTTCCAGCAATTGCGTCGCCAACTCGATTTCCGCCGTCTGCCAGAACGCCGGCCCCTCCACGCGATGGCACTCGGCGCGCACGCCGGCGGCGCACAGCGCGTCGCGGCGTGAAATCAATGCCGGCGAAGGTGTCGCCTCAGGCCCCAACTCGAACAGGTCGACGCGACCGCCGCAGGTGGGCGGCAACTCGAAAGTCGCTTCCTGCAAACCGCGCGTCAGTCTGGCGTTGAGCGCGTAACCGGCGATTTCCACCGTCTCGCCGGCGTCGAGCCGCGCGCGCAGCGTCGCCGCCGCCGCCGCGACCTCGCCCTCGGCGAGCATCTGGCGCGCCAGTTCGAGGCGCAGAAACTGCTGCAAATGGCGCTCGCCGTCGAACACCGGCTGCCAGAGCAGCATGTCGGGACGAGCCTCGCGCCAGCGCAGCCATGCGGCGGCGAGCAGACTGCCGGCGCGCAGCGTCCACAGCACGCGGCGACCGTCGGGGGCGTGCAGCGCGAGCCAATTCCATGCGTCGTCGACGTCGGCGACCCATCCGCGCCAGTCGGCGGCGCCGAAATCGCCCTCGCTGTCGCCGCAGCCGCCCAAATCGGGGCGCAGCACGACCCATCCGCTCGCGGCGAAAGCGCGCGCGGCAAGGGAGGTCATGCGGCGCGATTTGTTAAGTTCTTCGGCGAAGGGGGGGATGAAAAGCAATGCGCCACGAATTTCGCCGGTCGGGGTGTCGGTGACGCAGAATCGCCGCCCGCGCGGCGTGTCGAGATAGAAAGCGGCGCGCGTGGCGTGCGGACTCAAGACGGATGACCCGCGCTGGCGAGCTTGTTTTCCACGAAGGACACCAGCGTGCCCACGGTGGCGAAAGTGGAGCCGTCGATTTCGTCGTCGCCGACGATGAAGTCGAACCGTTCTTCGAGCAGATTCAACACCCCGACGACCGCCATCGAATCCAGCTCCGGCAACGAACCCAGAAGCGGCGTGTCGCGCCGGAACGCTTGCGCGCGCCCGTTCAGACTCAATGCCTCGTCGATCACCGCCAAAACCTGCTGCCCAATCTTCGTCACTTCCCTCTACTCCACAGTGGTTCGGCGTCCGGACTCCGGTTCGGAGGCGTCCGCCGTTGCGCATGGGGCGGCTATTATATGCGCGCTTCGCCAATCCTTGACATGCGCGCCGACCTTCCTTCCTCCACCGCCGCCGAAACGACGCCCGACCACGATCCGCACCTGTGCGAAGCGTGGTTCGATCTGCTGCGCCGCACCGCCATTTCCGCCGCCGCGACGGTCGAATTAGTTCCCGTCGGCGCGGCGGACGCGCCGCAGGCGGCGCGGCTGCCGCTCTTGCGCGAGCCGGCGGACGCGGCGCGGGTGACGGCGCTTTCCACGTTCTACACGCCGATTTTCGCGCCGCTCGGCGTCGAGCGCGTCGAACAGGCGGCGCTCACGCGCTGTTTCGAGGAACTGCGCGCCCGCCCCGGCGTCGCCGAACTGCGACTGGCGCCGCTCGACCCGCAAGCGCCTTTCTTCGCCATGGCGCGGCAATCCTTGCGCGAGGCGGGCTGGCTCGTCGACGACTATTTCTGTTTCGGCAACTGGCACGCCGAACTCGGCGACGGCGGTTTCGACGCGTACTGGGCGAAGCGTCCTTCGATGCTGCGTCACACGGCGGAGCGCGCGCGCAAGAAACTCGCCGCCGCGCCCGGCTTCGCCATCGCGGTCTGCGACGGCGGCGCCGAACTGGAGACGGCCATCGCCGATTTCGTCTTGGTCTACGCGCACAGTTGGAAGCAGCCGGAGCCGTGGCCGCGCTTCATTCCCGAACTGTGTCGGCTGGCCGCCGCGCGCGGCTGGCTGCGCCTCGGCGTGCTGCGCCTCGACGGGCAGGCGGTCGCCAGCCAGCTTTGGCTGGTGTGCGGCGACACGGCGCAAATCGTCAAGCTCGCGCACGACCGCGCCTACGACGAGCGCAGCGTCGGCACCGTGCTCACCGCGCACATGATGGCGCACGTCATCGACCGCGACCGGGTGCGCCATCTCGACTTCCTGATTGGCGACGACGCCTACAAGCGCGACTGGACGCCGTTGCGCCGCGAACGTTGGGGCATCGTCGCCTTCAACCCGCGCCACCTGCGCGGCCTTGCCGGTGCGGCGCTGCATTTCGCCGCACACGCCGCCAAACGCCTTCTCAAGCGATAATCCCGCGCCATGACCTCGCCCGCCACCCTGCTCCACGGTTTTATTTTCGACGCCGCTGCGCGCGACGCCACCGCCGTGGCGCTCTCCGCCAACGGCGCGACGATGGATTACGGCGCGCTCGCCGCCGCCGTCGAAGCCTGCGCCGGCGGTTTCATGCGCCTTGGCCTCGCGCGTGGCGACCGCGTCGCCGTCTGGCTCGACAAACGCTGCGAGACCGTCGTCGCCTGTTTCGCCGCCGCCGCCGCCGGCGGCGCTTTCGTGCCGGTCAATCCGGTGCTGAAGGCGGCGCAGGTCGCCCACATCCTGCGCGACTCCGGCGCCCGCATCCTCGTCGCCAGCCCGGAGCGCCTCGCCACGTTGACCGGGGCGCTCGACGATTGTCCCGAATTGCGCCACGTCGTCCTCGTCGGCGGCGCGGCGGCTGCGGCTCCAGCGGGCGTGCTGGCGCTGCACGATTGGGGCGAACTGCTCGCCCCCGGAAAAGCGGCGACGCATCGCGTCATCGACGCCGACATGACCGCCATCCTCTACACCTCCGGCAGCACCGGACGGCCCAAGGGCGTCGTGCTCTCGCATCGCAACATGGTGGCCGGGGCGCGCAGCGTCGCCGGCTATCTCGAAAACCGCGCCGACGACGTGCTGCTGGCGGCGCTGCCGTTGTCGTTCGACGCCGGTTTTTCGCAACTCACCACCGCCTTCGCGGTCGGGGCGCGAGTGGCGCTCATCAACTACCTGATGCCGCGCGACGTGGTGAAGGCCGTCGCCCGCGAGCGCGTCACCGGGCTGACCGCGGTGCCGCCGCTGTGGATTCAACTGGCGCAACTCGATTGGCCAGAAGGTGCTTGCGCAAGCTTGCGCTACTTCGCCAACACCGGCGGTCGGATGCCGCGCGCCACGCTCGACCGCCTGCGCGCCCTGTTGCCGCAGGCGCGGCCTTTCCTGATGTACGGACTCACCGAAGCCTTCCGCGCCACCTATCTGCCGCCGCAGGAGGTCGACCGTCGCCCCGATTCGGTCGGGCGCGCCATTCCCGACGCCGAAGTGCTGGTGCTGCGCGAGGACGGCACGGAATGCGCCGCCGACGAACCCGGCGAACTGGTGCAGCGCGGCGCGTTGGTGGCGCTCGGCTACTGGAACGACGCCGAAAAGACGGCTGAACGCTTCAAGCCCCTGCCCGCCGGTCTGGGAGGCCACGCGTCGGGACTTCAACTGCCGGAAATCGCCGTCTATTCCGGCGACACCGTGCGCCGCGACGCCGAGGGCTTCATCTACTTCATCGGCCGGCGCGACGAGATGATAAAAACCTCCGGCTACCGCGTCAGTCCGGTCGAAGTGGAGGAAATCCTCTACGCCACCGGGCTGGTCGCCGAATGCGCCGCCTTCGGCCTGCCCGACGAGACCTTGGGGCAAAGCATCGCGGTGGCGGTGCTGCCGGCGCCCGGAGCGGCTTCCGAGCGCGCCGCGTTTGTGAAAACCCTCACGGACGCCTGTCGAACGCGGATGCCCGCCTACATGGTGCCGGCGCGCTTCGACGTGCTTGATACGGCGCTGCCGCGCAATCCCAACGGCAAAATCGACCGCAAGGCGCTCGCCGCTTAGATGTGGAAAATGGACGGACGCGATTTTTCGGTTCGCGTAGAGTAAAAAGAAAAAAACAACGGGATAGTTTCTCAGCAACGGTAATCAGGCACCGAATATGAACTCGATCGCACCTCTCCATGCGCCCATGAAGCAGTTCCCCGTGCATAACGGCGAACTGGTCGTCGGCGGCATTCCCTTGAAGCAACTGGTCGCCCGCGTCGGCTGCACCCCTTTCTACGCCTACGACCGCGCCTTGTTGTCGCGCCGCGTCGAGGAATTGCGCGCCGCGTTGCCGACACGGCTGAAACTGCACTACGCCATGAAGGCGAACCCGATGCCGGCGCTGGTGGCGCACATGGCGGCGCGGGTCGACGGCATGGACGTCGCCTCCGGCGGCGAACTGAAAATCGCGCTCGACGTCGGCGTGGCGCCGAAGGACATCAGCTTCGCCGGCCCCGGCAAGACCGAAACCGAACTCCAGCAGGCGGTCGCCTCCGGAGTGTTGGTCATCGTCGAATCGTTTCGCGAAGTCTCCTTGCTGGCGGCGATCTCCAAAATGCTCGGCCTGCCGGCGCGGGTCGCGGTGCGCATCAATCCCGATTTCGAACTGAAATCGGCCGGAATGAAGATGGGCGGCGGCCCGAAGCCGTTCGGCGTCGACGCGGCGCGCGTGCCCGACTTGCTCAAAAGCATCGGCGAGGCCGGCTTGGCCTTCGAGGGCTTCCACATTTTCGTCGGCTCGCAAAACCTGCGCGCCGGCGCCATCGCCGAAGCGCTGCGCAAGAGCTACACGCTGGTCACCGAACTGGCGGCCTATGCGCCTGGCCCGATCAAGCTCATCAACCTCGGCGGCGGTTTTGGCATCCCCTATTTCCCCGGCGAGCAAAGTCTGGATTTGACGCCCATCGGCACGGTGATGACGACGCTGGTGGAGGAAGCCTCGAAAGCGTTCCCGCAAGCGGAACTGGTCATCGAACTGGGACGTTATCTGGTCGGCGAATCCGGTCTCTACGTCAGCCGCGTCCTCGACCGCAAGGTTTCCAACGGCGAGCTTTTCCTCGTCATCGACGGCGGCATGCACCACCATCTGGCCGCTTCGGGCAATTTCGGTCAGGTGCTGCGCAAGAATTTCCCGGTCGCCATCGGCAGCCGTATGCACGCCATCAAGGCCGAGGCCGTCACCATCGTCGGCCCCCTGTGCACGCCGCTGGACATCCTCGCCGAGCGCATGGTGTTGCCGCGCGGCGAGCCGGGCGACCTCGTGGTGATTTTCCAGTCCGGCGCCTACGGCGCCACCGCCAGCCCGCAGGCTTTCCTCGGACATCCGCCGGTGGTGGAGGTGCTGGTTTAGTCGCTTCTCGAAAACCCGTCGCACATTTCGACCCGTCATCGGAATAACCGGTGGCGGGTTTTTAATTGCGTCCGTATTTATACGATGAATTACCGGTACTATCACTTATGAAAATATATATCCAATTGTCGATTGGATTTACAACAATACTTCTATTGTGGTTTTAGGGATTTATAAAACAAACATTTATTTGCTGGCGCAATAATTGCTAAATAGAGTTGGATCGATTTGTCACTCCAACCAAAAA
>JAISSY010000170.1 GCA_031272995.1 Azoarcus sp. | reverse complement strand
CATCGCCGCGCGCGACGGCGACGTGGTGTTTCAGGGCAATACGGCGGGCGCGAACGACGACGCCAACTCCGTGTTCGTCGCCGACAACGGCATGCTCTCCGTCGGCGCGGAGGAGGGTCGCACGATTTGGTTCTACGACCCCATCGACGGCGGCCGCACCGACGAAAACCTCGCGCTGCTCATCAACGAGAGCGGCCGGGGCTTCTCCGGCACGGTGGTCTTCGACCAGCACACCTCGAACTTCGACGGTCACGTCCGCGTCGAGGGCGGCACGATGGTCTTGCAAAACGGCGCCAGCATCGGCATGGACGGGCCGGACGGCAACAACGACGATTTCACCATCCTCCCCGGCGCGACGCTGGTGGTCGCCTACGAACAGCCGACCCGAACCTTCACCCCGGTCTACGACGACGAAGGCAACCTGCTGCGCGTCGACTCCGACACCACCACTCCGGCCTTCGACCCCGACCACACCAGCTACATCTACGCCGACACCGCCACCTTCGACGGCGCCAACCTGCGTTTCGTGCTGCCGCGCGCCAAGGTGGATTTGTCGACGCCGCTCTTGACCGTCTCCGAAGACCCCGATGTCGACGGGCCGGTCACGTTCACCGGAGCCAAGGTCAGAATCGTCCTCCCCACCGATGCGCCCATCTATCAAAAGGGCGACGCCATCTTGCTCGTCAAGGGCGACGATGGCGGCATCGCCGACAGGCCGCACGACCATATCGGCACGGCGCGCGCCAAGCAGGGTTCGATGCTGGCCTACGACTTCCATCTTCACACCTTCGAAAACGACCTCGTCGCCGTCCTCCCCGACGAGCCGACCACGAGCGAGGAAGCGCCGCTCGTTTCGCAAGCCAACCTCGGCGCGGTCGCCGCGCTCATGTCCGGACTCGACATGGCCGCCGGCGACGGCATGGCGGCGATGGCGAGCAAAATCCGCCACGGGCGTGGACGCAACGTGTTCGGGCTGGTGAGCGGCACCAGCAGCCGCTACAAGACTGGCTCGCACGTCGACATCGAAGGCGTCACCGGCATGGTCGGCGCCACCGGCGATTGGGAATACGCCGCTGGCGACCTGATGGCGGCCGGCTTCTTCACCTCCGGCACCGCCCACTACGCCGCCGTGCGCAACGCCTACGGGCAACGGGTGACGGCGCGCGGCGACACGTCCTACACCGGAGCCGGGCTGATGGGTCGCTTCGAGTTCAGGGGCGACGGCAACGGCTACCCCTATCTCGACGCGTCGCTGCAAGGCGGCGAGAGCCGCATGAACTTCCACAGCCGCGACCTGCGCGACGAAATCACCGGAATGGAAGCGCGCTTCAAGTCGAAAGCGCCCTACTACGCCGCTCACCTCGGCGGCGGCTATGTGTGGAAGCTCGCCGACGCGGGCAAGGTCGAGACTTACCTGACCTACCTCGCGGTGCGGCGCGACGCCGAGCAGCTGCGGCTGAACACGGGCGAGCGGCTACATTTCGCCGCCGTCACCTCGCAACGCCTGCGCCTCGGAGCGCGGCGCATGTGGCTGGTCAACAACCGCTGGCAGCCCTTCGTCGGCCTCGCGGCGGAAGAAGAATTCAGCGGCCGCGCGCGCGCAAGCGCGCAAGGCTTGCGCATCGACGAGCCGGAAATCCGCGGCGCCAACGGCGTCGCCGAAATCGGTTTGCGGGTGGTGGACGCGCAGGACGAAGCGCTCACCATCGACCTCGCCCTGCACGGCTACGTCGGCAGACGCCGCGGCGTTGCGGGTATGTTCAGGGGGGAATACAAGTTTTGACGCGCGGTGAATCCCGGTTTTGTTGTAGGGGCGAATAATCATTCGCCCCCTGCCACACGTGGCCAATGCCGTCGTTCCCGGCGAAAAATCTGGGCGAATAATTATTCGCCCCTACAGGGTTTTGCCGTCGTGGGGGTGTGCGGGCGGATGCTATCCGCCCCTACATTCCGAGCGATTTGAGCAATTCTTCCTGCTCGGTGACCGTGGCCACGGCGACGGCGTCTTTTTTGGCGCTGTTGCGGATTTTTTCCAGCAGCGCGTCGGGGTCGACTTCTTCGGCCTCGAATTCGTTCAGCTTGATGAATTCGGTGCGGTCGATGGCCATTTCGAGATAGAAGATGTTGCCGCGCTCGGTCTGGAAAGTGACGCGGCGCACTTGCGGCTGGTCGAGGTGGGTGTCGACGGAGAGAATCACCTGCTTGGTGAGCGCCAGCATCTTGGGCTGGTTTTGGGTGATGTGGGTTTGCAGTTCCTGCGACACCTTGCGCGTGAAATCGCCGACGATCTGGTTCATCAACTCGCCCATGACGTTGCCGACGTCGTCGGAGGTGAAGTTGGTGGCGAGCTCCTTTTTCTTCATGCCCATGTTGAGCATGTAACGCTCGTACAACTCCATCGCGGCGGCGGCGGAGAAGTTGATGACCACCAGCCCGGAGAAGCCGCCGTCGAACAACACGAAACAGCCGATGTCGGGCTTCAGGCACGTGCGCGTGATGCGCTGAATCATGCCGGAATAGGACAGGCGGCTCGCGGTGGCGACGTTGAGCACCTTGATGACCGAATCGCACAGCGAACGCAACAGGTCTTCGGTTCCGAACACTACCGGATAGTCTTTTTCGATCATGGCCACGCCCGACGATGGTTGGAATGGCTTCGATATAACACAGCGTCGCAGTCGGGAAAGCGGCAGTTTTTCTCCGAACCCGCGAGATTCACGCCGCCTGTTGGCCTTTGTGGACGCGCACGTAACGCAGCACGTTCGATTCCGACATCGACAGCAGGCCGCTTTTTCCCACGCCGCAGCAACCGGCAAGTTCGGGAACGTCGAAGTAATAGACCGAGCCGGCGCTCTTGACGAAGTAGGCTTCGCGGTCGCGTTGGGTGATGGGCGAGAAGATGCGCACCTTGTCGCCCGGCACGAGGCTAGCAGGTTTCATAACTTTCCTCCTCCTCCTTCTCGGCGAGGAACACCAGCCCCATCAGGCGTTTCAGCCGCATATCGTCCTCGTCGTCCTCGCGCCGTTCGCCGGTGAGGTGCGTCCACATGATGTAGGCGCCGTAGGCCCAACACTTGTACACCGCCGCCTGATCGCCGGAAGTCATCGCCGCCTGTTTCATGAAGCGGCCGATGTCCGATTCGGCCTGCGTCGTCAGTTCCCTGTATGTCCAAACCCGCACTTTTCACCTCTGGATGGTCGAGCGCGGCCCAGCGCCGGCGCGTCAGGGGATTACATCGGATAACACGTAGACGCGCAATGACAAATTCAACACAATATGATATGTAACTCATAAAGACGGCCACTGTGAGTGACAACGGGAATAATTCCGCATCGCGGCGCGAGCCTTGCGCCATCGGTTTGCAATGCCCCGCCACAACTCTTAGCATTGCTCCATGCTTCACTCGAAGCGCGGGAGAGGAGACACGTCATGGCGCAATTGCCCATCATTCCGCATTTGACGGACATCGACCCGGCGGAGACTCAGGAGTGGGTGGACGCCCTCGCCGCCGTCATCGAAAGGGAAGGCGCGGCGCGCGCGCATTATCTTATCGAGTCGCTCATCGCCACCGCGCGCGAGGAAGGCGCGGAGATTCCCTACAGCGCCACCACCGAATACATCAACACCATCCCGCCGGAACAGCAGCCGCGCTATCCCGGCGACGCGGACATGGAGATAAAAATTCACTCCTACATCCGCTGGAACGCGATGGCGATGGTGGTGCGCGCCAACAAGCACACCAACGTCGGCGGCCACATCGCTTCCTTCGCCTCCGCCGCGGCGCTGGTCGACGTCGGCTTCGCGCATTTCTGGAAAGCGCACACCGACGAGACCGGCGGCGATTTGATTTATTTTCAGGGTCATTCGGTGCCGGGCATCTATGCGCGCGCTTTTCTGCTCGGACGCCTCACCGAGGAGCAACTCGACAATTTCCGGCAGGAAACCGGCGGCAAGGGGATTTCCTCCTACCCGCATCCGTGGCTGATGCCGGATTTCTGGCAGTTCCCCACCGTGTCGATGGGGCTGGGGCCGTTGCAGGCGATTTATCAGGCGCGCTTCATGAAGTACCTCGGCAGCCGCGGTCTGCTGGAAGCGAACGAGGTCGAGACGCGCAAGGTGTGGGCCTTCCTCGGCGACGGCGAAACCGACGAGGTGGAGGCGCTCGGCGCCATCGACATGGCCGGGCGCGAAAAGCTCGACAACCTGATTTTCGTCATCAACTGCAACCTGCAACGCCTCGACGGGCCGGTGCGCGGCAACGGCAAAATCATTCAGGAACTGGAGGCGGTGTTTCGCGGCGCGGACTGGAACGTCATCAAGGTCATCTGGGGCACGCACTGGGACGCGCTTTTCCGCCGCGACACCAAGGGCATTCTGAAGAAACGGATGATGGAGGCGTGCGACGGCGAATACCAGACCTTCAAGGCCAAGAACGGCGCGTATGTGCGCGAAAATTTCTTCAACACCCCGGAATTGAAGGAACTGGTGGCGGACTGGACCGACGACGACATCTGGCAACTGAATCGCGGCGGTCACGACATCTTCAAGGTTTTCGCCGCCTACACCGCCGCCGTCGCCCACAAGGGGCAGCCGACGGTGATTCTGGCCAAGACCATCAAGGGCTTCGGCATGGGCGCCTCCGGCGAGGCGATGAACATCTCGCACCAGCAAAAGAAGATGGACCGCGAATCCATCGCCCGCTTCCGCGACCGCTTCCACCTGCCGGTGTCGGACGACGACCTCGAAAAGCTGCCTTACCTGAGCTTCGCCAAGGATTCGCCCGAATACCTCTA
The DNA here is from genome assembly GCA_031272995.1 of Azoarcus sp. Classification (GTDB taxonomy): domain Bacteria; phylum Pseudomonadota; class Gammaproteobacteria; order Burkholderiales; family Rhodocyclaceae; genus WRNU01. The sequence goes on along the minus strand of JAISSY010000170.1, from coordinate 1,495 downwards.
CATGCAGAAATGCCGCGCCGACTTGGGCGGCTACCTGCCGCAACGCCGCCGCAAGGCCGAGGCGCTGCCGGTGCCGCCGCTCTCGGCGTTCGACGCGCTGCTCAAAGCCTCCGGCGACGGGCGCGAGCTATCCACCACCATGGCGCTGGTGCGCATCTTCAACCTGCTGCTGCGCGACAAGGCGCTCGGCGCCCGCGTCGTGCCCATCGTGCCGGACGAATCGCGCACTTTCGGCATGGAAGGCATGTTCCGCCAGTACGGCATCTGGAATCAGGAAGGCCAGAAATACGTGCCGGAAGACCACGACCAGTTGATGTTCTACAAGGAATCGCAAACCGGGCAAATCCTTCAGGAAGGCATCAACGAGGCCGGCGCGATGGCGGACTGGATTGCGGCGGCCACCTCCTACTCGGTGCATGGCGTGCCGATGATTCCGTTCTATATCTGCTATTCGATGTTCGGCCTGCAACGCACGCTGGATTTGGCGTGGGCTGCGGGCGACCAACGCTCGCGCGGCTTCCTCGTCGGCGGCACCGCCGGACGCACGACCCTGAACGGCGAAGGCTTGCAGCACGAGGACGGCCACAGCCACGTGCTCGCCGCCGTGCTGCCCAACTGCGTCAGCTACGACCTCGCCTTCCAGTACGAAGTGGCGGTGGTCGTCCACGACGGCCTGCGCCGCATGTTCTTCGAGCAGGAGGACGTGTTCTATTACCTGACGGTGCAGAACGAAATCTACGAACACCCCGAAATGCCCGCCGGCGCGGAAGCCGACATCGTCAAAGGCATGTACCTGTTCAGAAAAGGCGGCGCATCCAACGGCCCGCGCGTGCAGCTGCTCGGCTCTGGAACCATCTTCCGCGAAGTCATCGCCGCCGCCGATTTGCTGCGCGAGGATTGGGGCGTCGAAGCCGACTTGTGGGGCTGCCCCGGCTTCAACGTCCTCACCCGCGAAGGTCAGGACGCGGCGCGCTGGAACCTGCTCCACCCGCTCGAAAAACCGAAGACCTCGCACGTCGAAAACTGCCTTGCCGACACGCGCGGCCCCATCGTCGCCGCCACCGACTACATCCGCCTCTACCCCGAACAAATCCGCCCCTTCGTGCCGCGCCGCTACGTCACGTTGGGAACGGACGGTTTCGGCAGGTCGGACACCCGCGAAAAACTGCGCGCCTTCTTCGAGGTCGACCGCCATTGGGTAACGCTCGCCGCCCTGAAGGCGCTGGCCGACGACGGCGAACTGGCGCGGGAGAAGGTCGTCGAGGCGATGCAGAAATACGGTCTGGACGCGGCGAAGCCGAATCCGTTGACGGTGTGAGGACAAGACCATGAGCACGCTCACCGACATCAAAGTGCCCGACATCGGCGATTTTTCCGATGTGCCCATCATCGAAATCTACGTCAAGCCCGGCGACGCCGTGGCCGTGGACGACGCGCTGGTGACGCTGGAATCCGACAAGGCGACCATGGACGTGCCGGCGTCGACGGCGGGGGT
>JAISSY010000100.1 GCA_031272995.1 Azoarcus sp. | reverse complement strand
GAGCCGAAAACCTGCGCCAGCACCGAGCCGCCGAGGCGATGTTGGCCGCGTCCGAGGTCTATCAACAGCAACTCGGTTTCCTCGCCGTCGGGGAATTGCAGTTGCGGCGTCAGGGTGCGGCGGATGTCGGCCACCGGCGCGAAAGCGGTGACGATGAGCGACAGGGGCGCGACCACCTGTTTTTCGACGCCGTTTTCGGCCCACGCGGTGCGCATCGACAGGGAATCCTTGCCGACCGGAATCGACAACCCGGCGGCGATGGAGAATTCGGACACCGCGCGCACGGTGTCGAACAGTTTGGCGTCCTCGCCGCGATGCCCCGCCGCCGCCATCCAGTTGGCGGAGAGCTTGACTTTGCCGATGTCGTCGATGGCGGCAGCGGCGAGGTTGGTTACCGCCTCGCCCACCGCCATGCGCCCGGAAGCCGGGGCGTTGACGCAGGCGAGCGGCGTGCGCTCGCCCATGGCGAAAGCCTCGCCCGAATAGCCGGTGTAGCTCATCGCCGTCACCGCCACGTCGGCCACCGGCTCTTGCCAGGGGCCGACCATCTGGTCGCGGGCGGTGAGGCCGCCGACGCTGCGGTCGCCGATGGTGATGAGGAATTTCTTGCTCGCCACCGCCGGATTGCGCAGCACGCGCCGCGCCGCTTCGGCAAGGTCGAGTCCGGCGACCTCGAACGGCGGCAGATGCACGGCGCGACGCGAGACGTTGCGCGTCATCTTCGGCGGCTTGCCGAGCAGCACCTTCATTTCCATGTCGACCGGGGAATTGCCGAAATGGCGGTCGGTCACCACCAAGCGACCGTCGTCGCTGGCTGCGCCCAACACGGCGAACGGGCAACGCTCGCGGGCGCAGAGGGCGGAAAATACTTCAAGGTCAGCGGGCGCAATCGCCAGCACGTAACGCTCCTGCGCCTCGTTGCTCCAAATCTCGCGCGGGCTCATGCCCGGCTCCTCGATTTTCACTTCGCGCAACTCGAAATGCGCCCCCAAGCCGGCGTGGTCGGCGAGTTCGGGCATGGCGTTCGACAGGCCGCCCGCGCCGACATCGTGGATGGCGACGATGGGATTGGCCGCGCCGCGCTGCCAACAGGCGTCGATGACTTCCTGACAGCGGCGCTGGATTTCGGCGTTGCCGCGCTGCACCGAGGCGAAATCGAGGTCGGCGGCGTTCGCCCCCGTCGCCATGCTGGAAGCGGCGCCGCCGCCCAGACCAATCAACATGCCGGGGCCGCCCAACTGAATCATCAGCGTGCCGGGCGGGAAAGTCGGCTTGGTCGCCTGTTCGGCCTGAATGTCGCCGACGCCGCCGGCAATCATGATGGGCTTGTGATAGCCGCGCACCTCGCCTTCGACTTCCTGCTCGAAGGCGCGGAAATAGCCGGCGAGATTGGGACGCCCGAATTCGTTGTTGAACGCCGCCGCGCCAATCGGGCCTTCAATCATGATGTCGAGCGCCGAAGCGATGCGCTCCGGCTTGCCGTAGGGCTGCTCCCACGGCTGGACGAAATCGGGAATGGCGAGATTGGAAACGGAAAAGCCCGCCAGCCCCGCCTTGGGACGCGCGCCGCGTCCGGTCGCGCCCTCGTCGCGGATTTCGCCGCCCGCGCCGGTGGCGGCGCCGGGGAAAGGCGAAATCGCCGTCGGGTGGTTGTGGGTTTCGACCTTGGCGAGGATGTGGGTGAGTTCGGAATGGAAACGGAAAGCGCCGTCGGCGTCGGGGTAGAAACGCTCGACCGTGCCGCCTTCGATGACCGAGGCGTTGTCGGCGTAGGCGACCACGGTGCCTTCCGGGTGCGCCTTGTGGGTGTCCCGAATCATGGCGAACAGGGATTTTTCCATCGGCCGCGCGTCGATGGTCCATTCGGCGTTGAAAATCTTGTGGCGGCAGTGTTCGGAATTGGCCTGCGCGAACATCATCAGTTCGACGTCGGTAGGGTTGCGCCCCATGCGCGCGAAGTTGTCGACGAGGTAGTCGATTTCGTCGGGCGAGAGCGCCAGCCCCAGTTCGACGTTGGCCGCCGCCAGCGCCTCGCGTCCGCCGCCGAGCACGTCGACGGTGGTGAGCGGCTGCGGCTCGTAGTGATGGAACAGCGCCTCGGCCTCGTCGAGGGTGGCGAGCACCGATTCGGTCATGCGGTCGTGCAGGGCGGCGGGCGCGGCGGGCAGCGCGGCGGAGGCGACGACGTAGTAAGCGACGCCGCGCTCGATGCGCGTCACCTTGGCGAAACCGCACTGGCGGGCGATGTCGGTCGCCTTCGACGACCAGGGCGAAATCGTGCCGAGGCGGGGCGTCACCAATCTCAACGTGCCGGCGGGCGGCTCCGCCGCCAATTCGCGGGCGTCGAGCAACTCGCACAGCCGCGCCGCTTCCTCCGGCGTGAGCGCCTCGTCGAGTTCGACGAAATAGCGGAATTCCGCCGTCAGGCTTTGCAATCCCGGCGCTTCTGCGGCGAGGTCGCGGCGGAGCCGTTCGAGGCGGGAAGCGGACAGGGCGGAAGCGCCGCGAAGTTTGAGAATCTGGCGGGACATGGCGGCAAACGAGGGGGGATGGAAAGCGTGGATTATACCCACCCCCCGCCCCTGCCCTGCGACGCGGCGAAATTTCGTATTCCTGAAATTCGCCGGATGACGTACCCTTGGCAGCGTTTTGCCAAAACCATGAACGAATTCACGGAGGTCGCCGCAATGCTGGATTTACTCAACGACTGGGTCAACACCCTCGACGGCATCGTATGGGGACCCTACGTCCTCATCCCGCTCCTGCTCATCGTCGGGATATTTCTTTCCATCGGCCTGAAGTTCATCCCCTGGCGCAAATTGCCGCACGCTTTCGCCACCATGTGGCGGGGCCGCCATCACCATCCCGACCACGAAGGCGAACTGACGCCGTTCCGTGCCCTGATGACTTCGCTCGCCGGCACCATCGGCATCGGCAACATCGTCGGCGTCGCCACCGCCATCCTGATGGGCGGGCCGGGCGCGGTGTTCTGGATGTGGATGACCGCCGCTTTCGGCATGGCGACCAAGTTCTGTGAAGCGACGCTGGCGGTGAAATACCGCGAGGTCACGCCCGACGGCAAATTCGTCGGCGGCCCGATGTACTACATCAAGAACGGTCTGGGCGAAAACTGGAAGTGGCTGGCGACGCTGTTCGCCATCTTCGGGCTGGTCGCCTCCTTCGGCATCGGCAACATGACCCAATCGAACGCGGTCGCCGCCAACCTCATCAAGTTGGGCGGCGATTACGGCATCTCCTTCAACCATCTGGCGGTCGCCATCGTCCTGCTGGTGTTGGCGGGCATCGTCCTGCTCGGCGGCGTCAAGCGCATCGGCGCGGTTTCCGGCACGCTGGTGCCGGTCATGGCGCTGATTTACGTCATCGGCGGCATCGCCATCTTGCTGGTCAACTACGCGCAGGTGCCGGACGCCTTCTATCAGATTTTCAGCAGCGCCTTTACCGGCCACGCCGCCGTCGGCGGTTTCGCCGGCTCGACGCTGGCGCTGGCCATCCGCTTCGGCGTCGCGCGCGGCCTGTTCTCCAACGAGGCCGGCATGGGCAGCGCCCCAATCGCGCACGCCACCGCCATCGTCGACAACCCGGTCAAGCAAGGGCTGCTCGGCATGCTCGACCCCTTCCTCGACACCATCGTCGTGTGCACGATTACCGCGCTGGTCATCCTCGTCTCCGGCCAGTGGCACGCCGAAGGCATCTCGTTGGCGGGCGCCGGCACGCTGACGGCGCAATCCTTCAGCACCGCCATGGGCGAGTTCGGTTCTTGGCTCGTCACCGCCGGCATCGTGCTGTTCGCCTTCTCCACCATCCTCGGCTGGTGCGTGTACGGCGAGCGTTGCGCCATCTATTTGTTCGGCCACAAGGCCGCCCTGCCCTACCGGGTGATTTTCACCCTCGCGGTGCCGATTGGCGCCCTCACCGAGTTGAGTCTGGTCTGGAACCTCGCCGACCTGTTCAACGGCCTGATGGCGATTCCCAACCTCATCGCCTTGCTGCTGCTAAGCCCGGTGGTGTTCAAGCTGGCGAAGGACTACTTCGCCGACCCGGCGCACAAGGACGAATGAGTCGGCGGGCGGCGCGTCGAGCCGCCCGTTACGACACGCCGGCACGTGACCCGCAGGGGCGAATGATTATTCGCCCCTGTTTTTTTGCTCGCGTAGCGCGTCGATTTTTTCCCTGAGTTGGACGACGTTTTCGAAGAACTTGTCCTCGCTTTCGGCGGGGGCGACGCGCCACGAGGGCGGGTACATGCGATCGGGGAAAAAGCCGGTGTCGGAGGTTTCTTCGGGGGAGAAGGGATTGGTGCCTAGCCACTGCGCGACGCAAACGCACAGGGCGAGGACGAGGACGACGGTGAATTTCTGCAAGCGGTGCTTCTTGCCGATGACGCGCAGGTGGGCGTAGATGAAGACGGCGAGCAACGCCCAAAAGACGATGAAATCGTAGTTGGCCAGCGTGCGGTTGGAGAAGGCGTAGGCGAGCCAGCCGGTGAGGAATTCGGCGGCGGTGACGACGGAGAAGCCGACAAGGGCGACGATGGCGTGGCGCGCGGCGCGGGCGCGGCCGGTGAAAAGCCGCGTCAGCACGGCCCAGAACACTACCCAGAGCGAAACGGCGAGCGCGAACCACAACAGCGGCTGCACGTAGAGGGCGATGGGGTCGGGACGCTCGAAGATGTCGGTCTGCCACTGCGTCAGCAGCATGACGGCGACGGCGAGCAGCGACGCCAACAACAACCACGGCCACTTGCTGCGCGGCGGCACGAGGACTTGTTCGGGGTCGACGAAGAACGAATGTTCGCGCACCCGCATCCACGTCTTGCCGATGCGGAAAATGGTGTTGCCGGTCAGGAGCATGGCGTGGCGACGGGCGCCGGATTCGTCGTAGACGCCGTTGCGGCTGTTGAGGTCTTCGGCGACCAGCAAACCGTCCTCGTTGCGGCTCAAGCGCACGTGGCGCGGCGCGATGAAAGGGTCGTCGACGATGGCGTCGTTGTCGTAGGCGCGGCCGATGGTGGCGACTTCGCCGACGGCGCGCACGCGCGCGACCACTTCCTTGTGGCGGGAGAGCGTTTCAATCCAGATCACGGCGCACCTTCGGGGTAGCGAGGAATACCTCGCTGAATTGCAAGGCGCTCTCGAAGCGCACGCCGGTCAGCAGTGCGCTCGAAACCAGCGCCTCACGGTCGGCGTCCTGCGTAATCGTGACCACGGAAACGTCGTAGAGGCCGGGAAAATCCTTGTAGGCGCGCGCGCACCAAGACACACGCAAATCGGGGCGTTCGGGCGCTTTGTCGCTGGCGGCGAGGAAGTTTTCGTGACAACGAAACGGCGTGTAGCGCAATTCGTCGCCGCCGGGCAGGAAGGTACGCGCGGCGCTGGTGAGGCGTTGCGCGAATTGCAGCGGGTCGAGGTCGACGCTTTTCAGATAGACATGTTCGGTTTCCACTTCGCCGGCCGGCATGCCTTCGCCGAGGAATATCTGCGTGCGAGTGTCGCAACGCGAACGGTTGACCTGCGCGCGCAACTTGCTGCGCTCGTCGCCGTTGGTCTGCGCCCAACAACCGAACCAGTCGGCGTTGCTCTCGACGACGCGATAGGGGCCGAAGTTCGCGTCGTGGAAGCCGCGCGCCTTGAGGGTGGCGAAAAAGTCCTTTTGCCAGACTTCCATTTGCGCGCCGATTTCGCGCCGCACCGCGTCGGCATCCATTTCGGTGCCGGAACCCGCCTTTTCGAGCAGGCTGACCGCCGCCTTGGCAGGCACGAGAAAACTGACCAAGTCGCCATCGACGCTGCGCGCCACGTTGACGCCGACGACGCGGTTGTCGCGATTTACCGCCGGGCCGCCGCTCATGCCCTGATTGAGCGCGGCGGTGAAATGGACGCGGGTCTGGTAGCTTTTTTCCACCCGACCGTTGTAAGTGCCTTCGACGATGGTGAAGCCCAAATCGAGCGGATTGCCCATCGAGAACAGGCGTTCGCCCTTGGTCAGCCGCCCTTCCACCGCCGCAGCGTCGAACAGGAAAGCGGCGAACGATTTGCCGGTGGGCGCTTGCAATTTGACCAGCGCGAGGTCGTTGGCGACGTCGATGGCGAGCAATTTCAGCGGGCCGCGCGCGCCGTCGACGGTCTCGAACTCGATTTGATAGAGCGAGGGATCGAGGGCGAACTGCGCCACCACGTGATAGTTGGTAAGCGCGCGCCCGTCGGCGCCGACGACGAAGCCCGAGCCGATGCTCGTCTGTTTCTGCGCCGATTTCAGCAGGGTGCGGATTTGCAGCAGTCGCGGGCGCGCGGCGTTGAACACGCGCTGCGCCGTCTCCGACAACTCGGCGCCGCCGCGCGCGGGTTCCGAGACCACCGGGGCGGGCGGCCCGACGAATTCGCCGCCCTGCCCGGCCTCGGCGCCGGTTTCGATCTGCGCTTGCACGACGCTTGCGGCGAAAAACAGGCACAAGCTGGCGCACGAAAGGAACGGCCGGAAACGGGAAATGGGCATCGCAGCGACGGCGGTAACGGGAGTGGGCGCAAGCATGGTAGCAGCAAGCCCGCCACAAAAGAAATACACCCCGTAAACGTCGGAAGCGACATATTACGGGGTGAAAGGGGGGATCGTTACCGGCGGGGTCTGCCTCTGACACCGCCCAAACTGAGGAGAAAAAGGAAACCGGTTCACTTTTAGCAACTCGCGTGCCAAAACCAGCATGTGCAGGATAAATGCGACAGGATTCGTGACAAGCTGCACACGAAAACATCGACTGTAAAGAAACCCGACGGTCTAAGAGCGCTCAAAAGCCCGCGCAGGCTGCAATGCCGTTCTCCTTGTAAAATTCCCCGACAGACAACGCGAGCCAAGCCATGAAAATCGCCACCTGGAACGTCAATTCCCTCAAAGTCCGCCTGCCGCACGTGCTCGACTGGCTCGCCGCCAATCGACCCGACGCGCTGTGCCTGCAGGAACTCAAGATGGAGGACAAGGCGTTTCCACGCGACGAACTGCTCGCCGCCGGCTATCACGCCGTTTTCGCCGGGCAAAAGACCTACAACGGCGTCGCCATCCTCGCCCGCAAGCCGCCGCAGGAGCCACAACGCGGCATCCCCGCTTTCGCCGATGAGCAGCAACGACTGATCGCGGCGACGGTGGACGGCGTGCGAGTCGTTTGCGCTTACTTCCCCAACGGCCAGACGCCGGGCAGCGACAAATACGCCTACAAGCTCGACTGGCTGGACGCCCTCGCCCGCTGGCTCGACGGCGAGGCGTTGCGCGCGCATCCACGGCTGGCGCTGGCGGGCGACTTCAACATCGCGCCGCTGACGGCGGACGTGCATCCCGACTGGCGCGAGGAAATTCTCGTCTCGCCGCCGGAGCGCGCCGCTTTTCAGCGCCTGCTCGATTGCGGACTCGTCGACGCCTTCCGCCTGTTCGAGCAGCCGGAGCGCGCCTTTTCGTGGTGGGATTACCGCCTGAACGCCTTCCGGCGCAATTTCGGCCTGCGCATCGACCATATTCTGGTGTCGACCGCGCTACGCGACGCCTGCCGCGCCTGCGCGGTGGACAAGACGCCACGGGCGCTGGAGCGTCCCTCCGATCACGCCCCGGTGGCGCTCGAACTGGCGCTTTGACGGGCGGCGAGCCGGTTGGCGAGGGCGACGAAATCGCTCACCGCCAGCCGTTCGCCGCGCAGGCCGGGGTCGATTCCCACGGCGGCGAAATCGTCCGCGTCGGCGAGATCGCGCAAAGTGTTGCGCAGCGTCTTGCGGCGCTGACCGAAAGCGGCGGCAACGACGCGCCCGAACAGGGCTTCGTCCTTGGCGGCGAGTTCGGCGGCGGGCAACGACACCATGCGCACGATGCTGGAAGTCACCTTCGGCGCGGGACGGAACGCGCCCGGCGGCACGTCGAACTGCCGCCCCATGCGGAAGCGATATTGCAGCATCGCCGAGAGCCGCCCGTATTCCGCCGTGCCGGGCGCGGCCACCATGCGCAGCACCACTTCCTTTTGCAGCATGAAGGTCAAGTCGCGGATGCGGTCGGCGAAGCCGGCGAGGTGAAACAGGAGCGGCGTCGAGATGTTGTAGGGCAGATTGCCGACGACGCGCAGCGGCGCGCCCTCTCCGGCCAGCGCGGCAAAATCGAAATCGAGCGCGTCGCCTTCGTGGATGGTCAAACGGGAAGCGTCGTAGCGCTCACGCAGGCGGGCGATGAGGTCGCGGTCGATTTCGACCACGTGCAGATGCCCGAGACGCTCGACGAGCGGCGCGGTGAGCGCTCCCAGTCCGGGGCCGATTTCGACCATCGTTTCGCCTGCCTGCGGCCGGATGGCGGCGACGATGCGGGCGACGACGTTGGGATCGGCGAGGAAGTTCTGACCGAAACGGCGGCGGGCGACGTGGCCGCGCGCGCGCGCGGCTTCGTTCATGGATGGCGGCGCTTGGACAGCACCATGTCGATGGCCAGTTCCACGGCGGCGAACAGGCTGCCGGGATCGGCCTTGCCGGTGCCGGCGAGATCGAGCGCGGTGCCGTGATCGACCGAGGTGCGCACGATCGGCAGGCCGAGAGTGACGTTGACGCCGCCGCCGAAGCTGGCGTGCTTGAGCACCGGCAACCCCTGATCGTGATACATCGCCAGCACCGCGTCGGCGCCGCGCAGGCTGTGCGGCGCGAACAGCGTGTCGGCGGGCAGTGGCCCGACCAGATTCATGCCGCGACCGCGCAGATGTTCGAGCACCGGATTGATGACGTCGATTTCCTCGCGCCCGATGTGGCCGCCCTCGCCGGCGTGCGGGTTGAAACCGGCGACGAGGATGCGCGGCTTCGGCAGCCCGAAACGGGTGACGAGATCGTGATGGAGAATTTCCAGCGTGCGGGTGAGGCGCTCGTTGGTGAGCGCTTTCGACACTTCGACCAGCGGCAGATGCGTGGTCGCCAGCGCCACGCGCATGCCGCCGCCGACCAGCATCATCACCGGCAGCGGCGCACCGGTTTTGGCGGCGAGATATTCGGTATGGCCGGTGAAAGGAATGCCGCCGTCGCAAATCACGCCCTTGTGCACCGGCGCGGTCACCATGCCGTCGAAGATGCCGCGCAGACAACCTTCGATGGCGGCGTCGAGCACGCTCAACACGTAGGGAGCGTTCTTCGGATCGGGCGAGCCGGTGAGCGCCGGACACACCAGCGGACAATGCAGCACGTCGAAAACGCCCGGCTCCGGCGTCATGCCCGGCGACCACGGGCGCACCACGAGAGCGTGACCGGCGCGCTCTATGCGTTCCTCGATCAAATCCTCGTCGCCGATCACCACCAGATGCGCCGGCCATTTGCGCTCGACCAGACGGGCGCACAATTCCGGCCCCACCCCGGACGGTTCGCCGCTGGTTACCGCCAGCACCGGCAAACGCGACGTGTCGTTATGACTCATTCCGACTCCTGTAACCTGTATTCGACGTAGGTGCTGTCGCGCAACTGGCGCAGCCAATCCTCGTAGGCATCTTCGATCTTGCGCTGACGCAGGATGTTGCGCGCGGCGTTGCGGCGGCGTTCCGCGCTCATGTCCTGCTGGCGGCGCTCCAGCACCTGAATCAGATGCCAACCGAAGGGGGAATGTACCGGCGCGCTGACTTCGCCGGGAGCCAAGGAATTCATGGCTTTCTCGAATTCGGGCACGGTGTCGCCCGGACTGAGCCAACCGAGATCGCCGCCGCGCACGGCGGACAAATCGCCCGAACTCGCTTTCGCCAATTCGCCGAAATCGGCGCCGTTGTTGATGCGTTCGCGCAGGCCGTTGAGCCGCGCCTGCGCCTCGGCGTCGGAGAGAATCTCGGAAGTCTTGAGCAGGATATGGCGCGCGTGGGTCTGTTCGACCGGCCGCCCGTGATCGGCGTTGCGTTCGCGTTTTTCCAGCAGCTTGACGATGTGCAGACCGCTGGCGCTGCGCATCGGCGGCGAGATTTGCCCGGGCTGAAGCTTGCCGACCGCGTCGGCGTAAAGCCCCGGCAGCCCCTCGCGGTCGCGCCAGCCCAGTTCGCCGCCGCGAATGTTGTCGGGCGCGTCCGAGTTTTGCGTCGCCACGCTGGCGAAATCCTCGCCGGCGCGCAGGCGGGCCATCACCTGTTCGGCGCGGCGAACCACGGCGTCGAATTGCTCCTGCGTCGCGCCTTCGGGTACGCGCAGCAGGATGTGGGCAACGCGATATTCGGCGCCGGAGACGGCATCGGGGTGATTGCGCAGGAAGTTGTCGATTTCGGCGTCGCTCACCGTGACCTTGTTGTCCACTTCGGCTTCGCGCAGCCGGGTGAGCGTCATCTCGGTGCGCACGTCGGCGCGGAATTTGTCCCATGTGCTGCCGTCGCGCTGCACGGCGGCGCGCAGTTGGTCGACGGTCATGCGGTTGTTGTCGGCGATGAGTCCGATGGCGCGGTCGATCATCGCTTCGTCGATGCGCATGGTCGAATTTTTCGCCATCTGCAACTGGGCGCGCTCGACGATCAGTTGTTCGAGGAGTTGGCGCTCGAACACGTCTTCGGGCGGCAGTTGCACGTTCTGTTTGCGCAGGTTGGCGCGCATGCGCTCGATGCGCTCGCGCAGTTGCGAGGAAGTGATGGCTTCGTTGTTGACGATGGCGACGATGCGGTCGACTTCGAGCGGCGCCGCCGGCACGACGGACGGCGCGCCAAACAGGAAAACGGCGGACAACGCCGGAATCAGGAATCGTTTCATGGACATTGGGACGGTTCGTTCAGACATTCAATCGTTGTATGCGGCGCCGCTACCGGACTCGTTAATCTTGCCATAGCCGGGGACGCTGCGTTTGATCATGTTGACCACGTTGCCGCCGGTGCCGACGTTGGCGAAGTCGTTGAGCTCGAGTTGGACGAAGTACGTTTTTTTGTACTTGTCCAGTTCGGTGGAATAGTGGTGCCCGCCGATGCGCAACACCCAACAACCGCCGTTGTATTCGAGTCCGGCGATGGCCTCGGTCAGACGCGCGTCCATCAACGAATAGGTGACGCGCCCGACGCCGTACCAGTTCCCCCACAGCGGCCACTGACCGGAAACGTCGACGTCGCGCAGGATGTCGCGCGAAAAACGATAACCGAGATTGATGGCGCGGGCGTGGGACGGGTTGTAGCGCAATGTGGCGGTATAGCGCTCGGTGTGGCGCGTATCCTGATTGTATTGCCACAGCGTCTCGAAAGTGGCGTTGCGTCCGACGCGCGTGCTCAGGCCGGCGAGCACGTCGGCGCGCCAACTGGTGCGAGGTTCGTCGGTGTTGTAGAGCGTGACGAATTGGTCGTCGAAGTAATAGCGTTGCCCAATCAACAGCCGCAGGCGCTCGATGCCGGTGCCGGGTTCGATCAACCGGGTGGTGACGGCGGCGGTCAGTTGATTGGCGTCGACGATGCGGTCGCTGCCGGAATAAATGTTTTCACTGAATAGCTGCGCGAATCCGAAGTCGAAGCGGGTGGTGTCGAAAAGCGGAATGTCGTCCTGACGACGATAGCTGGCTTTGACGTAATACAGGCGCGGCTCCAGCGTCTGCGTGTAGTCGCGTCCGAAAAGATGCGTATCGCGCTCGAAGGTCAACCCCGAATCTATGGTGAAGATTGGAATCCTTCGATCGATGTTTTCACGCGCTTTCAGCGTGAGGCCATCGTGATTGACATAGGTCAGGTGGTGCTTGCGGTCAAGATCGTAGTGGGTGTAGTGCACGCCGATTTTCGGTGTGAAGTATGCTCCCGTCGATTGCAGGGGAAGCGACACCTGCGGATAGGCGACCAGACGATTGCCGTCGGGATGCAATGCGTCCTTATCGGGATGGGTGAACCGCGTGTATTCGCTTTGCCATTTGAAATCGAGTCCTCCGCCGAGGCGATTGCGAAATTCTCCAAGTCGCGTCGCATTGAGAGTGATCTGCGGCAAGCGACGATACGGCTCCACGTTGGGATTGGCAGGGTCGGGCGAAAGCGTCTGGTAACTTTGCGCCAGCGCCGAAGCAGACCACCAGTCGGCGCCCGCATAAACCAAATGGGCTTCGCGCAGCAGATTGACCTTGGAAGTCATCGACACCTGCGAGCTCAAATCCTCGAAATATTCGTCGTCCGACACCCGGTTGAAATTGAGCGAACCGTATAGCTTCGAGGTAATCCACTGTTTGTGTTCGAGCGAAATCAGCGTGCGATCTTCATTGGTGATTCGATCCTTGGGCAGGTATTCGCCCTTGATCGTGCCGCTGTAGGTCGCGCCCAGATAACGCGCCTCGCCCCCCATCTGCACGCCGCGTTCGCTCATGAAGCGCGGATTGACGGTGAGGTCGTAGTTGGGCGCGATGTTCCAGTAATACGGCACGGTGAGACCGAAGCCGGTGTCGGTGGAATGCTCCATCGTCGGCGCCAGCACGCCGGAATGGCGCTGACCGACGAGCGGGAATTCCGCCCACGGCAACCAGAACAGCGGCACGCCCTTGAACACCAGCGAGCTGTCGCGCGCGGTGCCGATTTCGCGGTCGTAGTCGAGTTCGAGGTCGCCGGCCTTGACGTACCAGTCGGGGTCGGGCGCCTCGCAGGTCGACCAGGTGGCGCTCAGGGCGCGGTAGTGATTTTCGCCTTCGAGGCGCAGCGCGTCGGCATGACCGCTGCCCGAAACCTGTTTCGGCGGTGCGCCTTCTTCGGTGGCGGCGCGAGTTCGGGTCATCGAGTATTTCGGCTCGAGAAACTCGCCGGTACGCTCGCCGATGACCATCCGGGCGGACGACCCGGACATCTCGGCCGTATCGCCCTGCCGCAGTCGGACGTTGCCTTCGGCGACGACTTCGTCGGCCGGTTCGCGGTAAGTGATGCGGTCGGCGGTCAGGGTCACCGTGTCGCGTTGCAGTTCGACTTCGCCCTCGGCCACCATGTCGAGCGCGTGGGTGCCGTGGATGCGGATGGCGGAAACGCGGGTTTCGCCGGGGGCTTTCAGATTCGCCTTCGGTTCCGCGGCGCCGTCGGATGCCGATTGCGCCCACAGCGCGCCCGACATGCAGCCGAGCAGCAGTGGAATCAGCTTCGCGCGCGTCTTCAGTCCCGAACCCTGCAAAATCGCCCCTCGCCAACAAATTGCGGAACCGGAATCGGCCGCCTGATAGAATCGCCGGATTCTACACGAACCCACGCGGAGAACCCGCCTTGCCTCGCATCGATCAACTCAGAGACTGGCTGGATAAAACCTTGTCCGGCGCCGCTTACGAGCTTACACCCGCTTCCGCCGACGCCAGTTTTCGTCGCTACTTCAGAATCGCTTTTTCCAACGATAGTTCCCCGCCGCTGGCCGGCGGTCGCCCGACCCTCATCGTCATGGACGCGCCGCCCGAACACGAGGATTGCGCCCCCTGGCTCGCCATCGACCGCCTGTTCGCCGCCGCCAAGGTGCATGTGCCGGAAGTGCTGGCCGAAAACCTCGAACGGGGTTTTCTGCTCATGTCCGACCTCGGCGGCACCACCTATCTCAACGAGTTGCAAGCGCCAAGCTGTACCGAAGTCGGCGCCAAGCACCTCTACGCCGACGCCATCGGCGCTCTGCTCGCCATTCAGGCCGCGAGCCGCCCCGGTGCGCTGCCGGAGTACTCCGACGAACTGCTGCGCCGCGAGTTGATGCTGTTTCCGGACTGGTACATCGCTCGCCACAAGGGCGTCAAGCTCGACGCCGACGACGAAGCCATGCTGATGGCGACCTTCGACCAAATCATCGCCGTCAATCTCGCCGAACCGAAAGTGTTCGTGCACCGCGACTACCACTCGCGCAATCTCATGTATCTCGCCGAGGGCGGCAATCCGGGCATCATCGACTTTCAGGACGCGGTGTACGGCCCGCTCACCTACGATCTGGCCTCGCTGTTCAAGGACGCCTACATCGAATGGGACGAGGAATTCACCCTCGATCTGCTGGCGCGTTACTGGGAGATGGCCAAGAAGCTCGGCCTGCCGGTGCGCGCCGATTTCGCCGAATTCCATCGCGACTACGAATGGATGGGGGTGCAGCGCCACATCAAGGTGCTCGGCATCTTCGCCCGCCTGTGCTACCGCGACGGCAAGGAGGGCTATCTCGCTTCGGTGCCGTTGCTAATGCGCTATCTGCGCAAGGTTTGCCGGCGTTACCGCGAATTCGGGCCGCTGCTCAAGTTGCTCGACAAGCTCGATCCCGTACCGGTCGAACACGGTCTGACTTTCTGACTCATGTTTGAATATTTCGGCATCACCAGCATCGGGATGGGCGCGAGCCTGATTTTGGCGCTCGCTTTCGTGCTTGCCTTCGAGGTCATCAACGGTTTCCACGACACCGCCAACGCCGTCGCCACGGTGATCTACACCCGCGCCATGTCGCCCTACCGCGCCGTGATGCTCTCCGGGGTGTTCAACTTTCTCGGCGTGCTGCTGGGCGGGGTCGGCGTCGCTTACGCCATCGTGCATCTGTTGCCGGTAGAACTCTTGATCAACGTCGATTCCGGGCGCGGACTGGCGATGATCTTCTCGCTCTTGGCGGCGGCCATCGCATGGAACCTCGGCACTTGGTATTTCGGCATTCCCGCCTCTAGTTCGCACACCCTGATCGGCTCCATCCTCGGCGTCGGCATGACCAACGCGGTGCTCAACCACCTCTCGGTGGCGCAGGGCGTCAATTGGCAAAAGGCCATCGACGTGCTGCTGTCGCTCATCGTCTCTCCCATCGTCGGCTTCATGGTCGCGGGTCTGATTCTGGTCGGGCTGAAACGCTGGCAGCCCTTCTCCCGCATGCACAGCACCCCCAAGATGTACGTGCCGCCGGAGCAGCGCGTCGACCGCAAAATCAGGAAAAAACCGCCGTTCTGGAACCGGCTCGTGCTGGTCTTTACCGCCATCACGGTGAGTTTCGTGCACGGTTCCAACGACGGTCAGAAAGGCGTCGGACTCATCATGCTGGTGCTGATCTGTTTCGTGCCGACGCATTACGTGCTCGACCTCGCCGCCAGCCCCTACCGTATCGAGCGCACCCGCGACGCCGCCGCGCACATGCGGCATTTCTACCAGCGCAATCAGACGCAACTCAGTCAAACCGTACCGCCGGAACAAACCCGCATCGACGATCCTTCCCAACCCTACCGTTGCGAGGTCGCGCGCACCGCCGAGACCATCGACAACCTGTTGCTGAATCTGCAGGGCATCTCCACCTACCGCGACCTCGGCGACATGCAGCGCGTGCAGGTACGGCGCGATCTGCTCTGCCTCGACGACATGGCGCGCCGGGTCGGCAAACTCGCCAACATCGACGGCAAGGAGAAGTCCGACCTCGACGCGCTGCGCAAGGATCTCACCGCCACCACCGAATACGCGCCGATCTGGGTGATCATGGCGATTGCGCTTGCGCTCGGCCTCGGCACCATCATCGGCTGGAAGCGCGTCGTGCTCACCGTCGGCGGACGCATCGGCAAGGAAGGAATGACCTACGCGCAAGGGATGGCGGCGCAGGTCACCGCCACGCTGGCCATCGGCGCCGCCAATCTTTACAGCCTGCCGGTGTCGACCACCCACGTGCTCTCGTCGGGCGTCGCCGGCACCATGGTCGCCAATCGCAGCGGACTGCACGGCGGCACCGTCCGGGCCATCGTAATCGCCTGGGTTTTGACTTTTCCTGCCGCAATGGTGATGGCTGCGGCCATTTACTGGCTGGCGGCACAAGTGGTGTAACGAAAATATGAAAGCAATGATTCTGGCCGCCGGGCGCGGCGAACGTATGCGCCCCCTGACCGACACCTGCCCCAAACCGCTGCTCGCGGTCGCCGGCAAGCCGCTGATCGTGCGGCACATCGAACGCCTCGCCGCCGCCGGCATCGTCGATCTGGTCATCAACCACGCCCACCTCGGCCACATGCTCGAAGCCGCGCTCGGCGACGGCTCCGCCTTCGGCGTCCATATCCGCTTCTCGCCCGAACCGCCCGGAGCGCTGGAAACCGGCGGCGGCATCCGGCAGGCGATGCAGTTCCTCGGCGACGATCCTTTCGTCGTCGTCAACGGCGACGTGTTCTGCGACGCCGATCTCGGCGCCCTCGCCGCCCGCGCCACGACGCTCTCCGCCGACGGCGATCTCGCTCATCTGATTTTGATCGACAACCCCGACCATCACCCGGAAGGCGACTTCGCCCTCGTCGACGGTCGCGTGCGCCGCGACGGCGAACCGAAACTCACCTTCTCGGGACTCGCCGCCTATCACCCGCAGTTGTTCATCCATCTCGTCGCCGGCGAGCACGCCAAGCTGCTGCCGCAACTATTGGCGGGAATTGAACAAGACCGCATCGGCGGCGAGCACTATCGCGGTCAATGGGTCGACGTCGGCACGCCGCAGCGTCTGGCGCAACTCGACGCACGGCTGCGCGCAGCGGAAGCGTAAGCGGCAAAGTGTCTGGTGCCCCGAAAAGGACTCGAACCTTCACGCCTTGCGGCACTTGAACCTAAATCAAGCGTGTCTACCAATTTCACCATCGGGGCGGGGTGGGCGGATTCTATCCGTTAGGGGCGCGGCGCTCCAAGTATTGGGAGAGGAGTCATTCGTCCGTGCGAAAAGCGGGCGAATGATTATTCGCCCCTACAATTCATTGCGTGAAGGATTGTTTCCCATATAACGGCGGGGGTTTTATTCGTCGATTTGAGCCGGCAATGCCGGGTGATTTCGTTATACTGCCGGCTGGCTTCAGAAACCAAACCGTCATCCCCAACCATGCCAGTCGATCATTACGAAAATTTCCCCGTCGCTTCGCTGCTGCTGCCC
>JAISSY010000088.1 GCA_031272995.1 Azoarcus sp. | reverse complement strand
AAAACGCCCGTTCGCCAAAAACGCCCGTGCCGCCCGAAATGGCGGCCTTTGCGGGCGGATGATATCCGCCCCTACGAATCGGTTCCGTTCAGGGGAGGGGGCAAAGCCTGTAACATCCGGTGGTTTTCATTCTCCGCACGTATCGCCATGAATCTCTCCGAACTGCAACCCGCGCCGGTGTGGCGCCATTTTTCCAATCTTTGCCAAATCCCGCGCGCTTCCGGGCAGGAAGCCGCCGTGCGCGAGGCGCTTGCCGAATGGGGGCGCGCGCGCGGACTGGGCGTGAAGGCCGACGCGGCGGGCAATCTGGTGCTGTCAAAAAAAGCGACGCCCGGCTACGAAAATCGCCCCGGCGTGGTGCTGCAAGGACACCTCGACATGGTGTGCCAGAAGAACGCCGACAGCGCCCACGATTTCGCCCGCGACCCGATACGCGCCAGTGAGCGCGACGGTTGGGTGAGCGCCGCCGACACCACCCTCGGCGCCGACAACGGCATCGGCGTCGCGCTGGCGCTGGCGGTGCTGGAGGCGGACGACGTGCCGCATCCGGCGCTCGAAGTGTTGCTCACCGTCGACGAGGAAGCGGGTATGCACGGCGCGCTGGCATTGCGAAGCGAAGCGGTGGCGGGGCGCTTGTTGCTCAATCTCGACACCGAGGAATGGGGCGAGTTGTACGTCGGCTGCGCCGGCAGCGTCGATGTGCTCGTCGACGCCGCGCTGCCTACCGAGGCGGCGCCGGCCGGGTTCGCTGCCGTCGCCGTGCGCCTTGGCGGGCTGGCGGGCGGGCATTCCGGCATCGACATCCACCGCGGACGCGGCAACGCCATCAAGCTGTTGGCCGGTTTTCTGCACGAGATGGCGGAAAACGACGTCGATTTCCGCCTTGCGGCGCTCTGCGGCGGCACCGCCCACAACGCCATCGCCCGCGAAGCCGAGGCGACGCTGGCGCTCGAAGGCGGCAAAGCCGGTTTGCAGGAAGCCGCCGACCGCTACGTGGCGGCGACGTTGAAACACCTGCCCGCCGAGGACGCCGGGCTGCGCATCGAGGTCGAACCCCTCGCCGCCGAACCGGCCTCAACCCTGAGCGCGGCGAGCACGCGGCGCGTGGTGGCGCTGCTGCATGAAATGCCCTACGGCGTGCGCGCCATGAGCAAAACGATGGCGGGGGTGGTGGAAACTTCCAACAACCTCGGCGAAGCGCGACTGGCGGGCGGCAAGCTGCACCTGAACATGATGGTGCGTTCGCTCGTCGACGCCGGGGTGAAGAATCTGGCGCACGAAATCGTCTATCTGCTCGAGGCGCGCGGCTTCGAGCGCCACCGCGTCGCTGGAGCGGGGCCGGTGTGGACGCCGAACCCGGATTCGAAATTGCTGGCGTTGGCGCAGGAAGTTTACCGGCGCTCGTTCGGCGGCGAGGCGAAAGTGCAGGTCATCCACGCCGGGCTGGAGTGCGGCGTGTTCGCGGCGCTGTGGCCGGGAATGGACATGATCTCCTTCGGGCCGACGATACAGGGAGCGCACTCGCCCGACGAACGGGTGGAAGTGGCGAGCGTCGAGCGCGCTTGGAAGCTGCTGACGGGAATTCTGGCCGCGATACCGCTTTGAACGCAGACATGAAAAAGGCGCGCAAGGTTATTAGCTCCTTGCGCGCCCGGGAGGGCGTCTACATTCAATCGGATGAGGAGACTCTGCTTGAATCGTGACGCCAGGGGGGGAGAGTTACTGGCTCAACGTGCCTTGAGCCATTGACGAAGCACGTCGTTGAAACGGGCTTCCCAATCTTTGCCGGTCGCCATGATGCCGTCGAGCACGTCGGCATCGAGGAACAGGGTGACGTCTTCCTGTTGCGGGGCGGGGTTGATACCGCAGACTTGCGGGTCGGTGAACAATGCGGCGGCGTTGGCAGGCGTCGGAGCGATGGTACCGAGGGCATATGCTTGCATGATTCTGTCTCCAAAAAATTCGTCGCGCGAGGCGCGTGCTACGTTCAGAAATTCTCGCCTTCGTTTGAACCTGTTTTTCCCGTGAGGAAAGGGGATGACGGGCCAATCACAGCAAAAACTTTGCCAGTTTGTAATGTATTGATATTTATCATGAAATTAAATTGACAATAATGTTTTGTAAAGAAAGCCGACACTGCTGAAAGGGGGTGTAAAAATCGGCGACAGTTACAATTTTCCGTCATTACAAATTGACTCGAACGGCGGCGAAATAATGCCGTCGAGATTGCGTGTAACAATTTTTCGCTGTGACAAAAATTGTCGCGCAACGACATTGGAAAATTTTTTGGCTCACCTGACGGCGGCGGTTTACTCCGATGCGCCGACCAGCGATAAAGCCACCGCTTCGGCGGCGCGAATGCCGTCAACGGCGGCCGAAAGGATGCCGCCAGCGTGGCCGGCGCCTTCACCGACCGGGAACAGGCCGCGCGCGGTGACGCTTTGCAGATCGTCGTCGCGCACGATGCGCACAGGCGAGGAGGTGCGCGTCTCCACCCCGGTGAGGATGGCGTCGGGCATGTCGAAACCGGGAATTTGGCGCTCGAAGGCGGGAATCGCCTCGCGCAGCGCGGCGATGGCGTAATCGGGCAACGCTTCGCTCAGGTCGGTATAGCAGACGCCGGGCTTGTAAGAGGGTTCGACTTCGCCGCGCGCAGTGGAAGGGCGGTCGGCGAGAAAATCTCCGACGCGCTGCACCGGGGCGTCGTAATCGCCGCCGCCGAGTTCAAAAGCTCGCGCCTCCAGTTCGCGTTGCAGGGCGATGCCGGCGAGCGGGCCGTCGGGGTAGTCCGATGGGTCGATGCCGACCACCAGCGCCGAATTGGCGTTACGTTCGGCGCGCGAATACTGGCTCATGCCGTTGGTGACGACGCCGCCCGGCTCCGACGCGGCGGCCACCACCTGCCCGCCGGGGCACATGCAGAAGCTGTAGACCGCGCGCCCGGCGGAGCCGTGGTGGACGAGCCTGTAGTCGGCCGCGCCGAGGCGCGGGTCGCCCGCGTGCCGCCCGAGCCGGGCGCGGTCGATCAGCGCCTGCGGGTGCTCGATGCGCAGCCCGACGGCGAAGGGCTTGGCCTCCATGAAAACGCCGGCTTCGCGCAGCATGGCGAAGGTGTCGCGCGCGCTGTGGCCGAGCGCGAGGACGACGTGCTCGGCGTCGATCTCCTCGCCGCCGGCCAGCCTCACGCCGCGCACGCGGCCGGATTCGATGAGAAGGCCGTCGACGCGGCTCCGGAAGCGGACTTCGCCGCCGAGCGCCTCGATTTGCGCGCGCAGGCGCTCGACCATGCCGATGAGCCGGAAGGTGCCGATGTGCGGCCGCGCGGCGTAGAGGATTTCCTCCGGTGCGCCGGCCGCGACGAATTCTTCGAGCACCTTGCGCCCCAAGTGGCGCGGGTCGCGGATCTGGCTGTAGAGCTTGCCGTCGGAAAACGTTCCCGCGCCGCCCTCGCCGAACTGCACGTTCGATTCCGGATCGAGCCGCCG
>JAISSY010000086.1 GCA_031272995.1 Azoarcus sp. | reverse complement strand
AAGGTGAAATCGAGTTTCAGCCCGGCGTCGGTGACGCGCACGCACAGATGCCGCCCGGCGAGCGGCGCCAGCGGCGCGCGCGGCAGGAAGGATTCCGGCGCGAGATTGAGCGCCGTGGTCAGCGCCAGCGTCGGCGGCAGTTGCGGCAACAGGGCGTTCACCCGCGCCAACGGCCCCGGCACGGTGAAGGTCGGCAGCGGCAGTTTCTGCAATCCCCGCGCCAACCGTTCGCGCAAAGCCGCAAACGCCGGGTTTTGTAGGGGCGAATAATCATTCGCCCCCGGCGTCGCCGAACGTAAATCGTCCGTTTGCACGACGACGGTGGCGGCGGATGGGGCGTCGGACGCATTGGGCGTCGACGTGGATTGGGCGGTGGGATGGGCGTTGGATTGGGCGACGGCGGAGGGCGAATGATTATTCGCCCCTACATCTATCTGGTCTTGTCCCGCCTGCCCGTACCAGAACCCGTTGCACGGGCCTTCCGGCATCAGCGGCACGCTGGCGGCGAAAGCGTCGGCGGGGGACTGGCGGTTTTCCAGCGCGGCGCGGAACAGGGCGGCGACCTCCAGCGTGTGTTCGCTTTGCGGACTCAGACGCAGGATTTCGGCGTTCCCTGCGATGCGCGGCAAATCGGCGAGCAGGTTGTAGACGCGCGCCGATTGCGTCTGAATGCCGTTGAGGTTGAGGAAAGGCTCGCCCTCGCGCGTGCGCAGCAACATGCCGTCGGCGTCCTCGATGCAGCGGAATTCGCAGGCGTCCTTTTGCAGGTTGTGATGGCGGGCGGTGAAGCAGCGCGCCGAATAGGCGAGCGGCAGGCGACCGTAGGCGAAGATTTCGGTCTCGATGGGCGCGGGCATGGCGGCGCGCAGGTCGACGACGTTGTCGCCGGACATCTCCGGCGGCGCCATCCAGCGCGTCGCGCCGTCGTCGGTGAGCAGCGTGAGGGTGGTGGGGTTGAAGACGTTCAGGGTCGGGCCGGCAATCCAGTCGCGCCGCCCGGCGGCGGCGAGCAGGCGCACGGCGCCCATGTCGTTGGCTTCGACGCGGAATTCGGTCGCTTCCACGATGCGGCGCAGGGTCTTGAGGTCGGATTCCGATTCGATGAGCGTCTGCGTCGACAGCGCCACTTCCTTGCCCGCCGCTTTCAACTGCGCGGCGAGGTCGAGCCAGTCTTCGAGGCGCAGTTCGTGACGGCGCGAACAGACGGTTTCGCCGAGATAGACGATGTCGACGTCGGGCGAGGCGGCGACGGCGGCGTAGAAATCGAGCGTGCGCTGGCGCGGCCAGTAATAGAGCAGGGGGCCGAGGGAGATTTTCATTGCGGTCTTTCTGTTATTTCCACGGGCGGTAGTACGCGCCGAGCGTGTGGCTCTGGCCTTCGGAAACCTTGTTGAGTTCGGCCATCCACGCCTCGCGCACCGCGAAGCGTTCCTGTTCGGCGGCGAAGGCGTCGAGCGCGGCGCGCCACACTTTCGTCACCTGCGCGACGTAGGCCGGGTTGCGTTGGCGTCCCTCGATTTTGATGGCGCTCACGCCGACGCGGGCGAGTTCGGGGACGAGTTCGAGGGTGTTGAGGCTCGCCGGCTCCTCGATGGCGTAGTAGGTCTCGTCCTTCACCGTGAAGCGCCCCTTGCACAGCGTCGGGTAGCCGGCGCGTTCGTCGTCGGCGTAGCGGTCGATGAGGATGCCGTTCAGGCGCGTCTCCATGCCGCGCGGCGTCTGCTCCCAACGCACGTACTGGTCGGGCGAGCACGCGCCGTTGCAGTTGGGCGATTTGCCGGTGGCGTAGGCGGAGAGCGCGCAGCGGCCTTCGACCATCACGCACAGGCCGCCGAAGCCAAAGACTTCGATTTGCACCGGCGTGTTGGCCGCCAGTTGTTCGACCTGCGCCAGCGACAGCACGCGCGGCAGAACGACGCGCTGGATGCCGAAACGTTCGTGGTAGTAGTTGATGGCTTCGTAGCTGGTCGCCGAGCCTTGCACCGACAGATGCAGCCGCAGTTGCGGATGCACGCGCGCCGCGTAGGCCATCAGGCCGGGGTCGGCCATGATGACCGCATCGACTTGCAACTCTGCGGCGCTGTCGACGGCGACGTTCCAGTCCGGCTGGTTGCTGGCGAGCGGAAAGGTGTTGAGCGCCAGCAGCACCTTGCGCCCGCGCTCGTGGGCGTAGGCGATGCCTTCCTGAATCTGCGCCAAGTCGAAGTTCAGGCCGGTGAAATTGCGCGCGTTGGTGGCGTCCTTGAAGCCGAAATAAACGCTGTCGGCGCCGTTGTCGACCGCCGCTTTCAGGGCGGGCAGTCCGCCGGCGGGGCAGACGAGTTCGAGTTTTTTCCGTTGGGTGTTCATGGGGCGTGATTATCGTTCAGGTTTGTGCGTTGGCGGGTGCGGCGTTCGACGCTGGCGGCGATTCCTGCGCCGGACGGCCACAGGCGACGCCGATGGCCATGCCGATGGCGCTGGCGATGAGTCCGTAGACTTGCGGCTCGATGACGTCGGAAATCGCCTCGATGTGCAGCAGGATTTCGCCGCCGACCCACGTGACCAGCCCGAAAGTGACCGCGAGCGCGGCGCCGAGTTCGTTCACGCGCTTCCAGAAGATGCCGGCCACCAGCGGCACGAACGCGCCCGCCAGCGTGATGCGGTAGGCGTTTTCGACCATCTGGTGAATGGTGGTGTCGGAAGTGAGCGCATACCATGTCACCAGCATGGTGAACACCACCACGGTGGCGCGCGACACCCACAGAAGCTGGTTGTCGGTCATCTGCGGGAAGAAGCTTTTCATCACGTTCTCGGAGAACGTCACCGAGGGCGCGAGCAGCGTGCCGGAGGCCGTGCTCATGATGACCGAGAGCAGCGCGCCGAAGAAAATCACCTGCGTCGCCGGGCTCATGTGCGTCATCACCAGCGTCGGCAGGATGCGCTGCGTCGGTTCGCTGGCGATGTCGGTGGAGGTGAGCAGGGCGTTGACCATGTCGGGGTCGATGACCAGCGCGGTGTAGGCGAGGTAAATCGGCACCAGCGCGAACAGCGTGTAGGCGAGTCCGCCGAGCGTCGTGCCCCAGACAGCGATTTTTTCGTTGCCGGAGGAATTGACGCGCTGGAACACGTCCTGCTGTGGAATCGAGCCGAGCGCCATGGTGAAGAACGCCGCGCCCCACGCGAGAATGTCGCGCCACTCGGCGCCGCTGAGGTCGAACTTGCCCAGATTCGATGCGTGCGCGAACACGGTGGCGACGCCGCCCGCCTTGTCGTTGGCAATCCACGCGACGTAGAACAGGCCGGCGACGATGACAATCATCTGCACGAAAGTGGTGACCGCCACCGACCACATGCCGCCCAGAAGCGTGTAGAGCAGCACCACTCCCGCGCCAATCACCATGCCCCATCCTTCGGAAATGATGCCGTCGGAGAGCATGTTGAACACCAGCCCAAGCGCGGTAATCTGCGCCGCCACCCAACCGAGATAGGAAACGATGATACAGATGGACAGCGCCAGTTCGATGCCACGGTTATAACGCCGCCGGAAGAAATCCCCCAACGTCAGCAGATTCATGCGGTAGAGCGGGCGGGCGAACACCAGCCCGAACAGCATCAGGCACACGCCGGCGCCGAGCGGGTCGGAAATCAGGCCTGAGACGCCATCCTTGAGAAACGCGCCCGAATTGCCGAGCACGGTTTCGGCGCCGAACCATGTCGCGAACACCATCGCCAGCACGACGGCCATCGGCAGATGGCGACCGGCGGTGATGTAATCGCGGGCGTTGTGCACCTTGGCGGCGGCGAAAAGCCCGATTCCGATGGAGATGACCAGATAAACGACGACGAGCGCGAGCAACATGGCGGTTTTCCGGTGGGGCGTTATTGAAAAAAACGGCGGCAGTTTACAGGCAACGGTTGCGCCGCGCGCAGTCTTGTCTCCATTTCTTGTTGAGTAGAAGCCGCAAAATCATACCGGCAAACGCCAGACGACGAAGGCCGCGAGCGCCGCCACCAGCAGGCCGAGTGCGACGATGAGGTAACGGTCGTGGCGCTGGCGGCGCAGGATTTCGTCGAGCCGGTCTTGCGATTCGGTGCGCTGGCGGTGGGTGTCGAGCAGCGCCTGATGCGCCAGTCGCGGCAGGCGCGGCAGAATGGCCGACCACAGCGGCGCTTCCGTTTTCACCTCGCGCAACAGCGCGCGCCAGCCCACCTGCTCGGTCATCCAGCGTTCGAGGAAGGGCTTGGCGGTCGTCCACAAATCGAGTTCGGGGTCGAGCTGACGCCCCAAACCCTCAATATTGAGCAGCGTCTTTTGCAGCAGCACCAGTTGCGGCTGCACTTCCATCTCGAAGCGGCGTGCGGTCTGGAACAGGCGCAGCAGCGTCTTGCCGAAGGAGATGTCCTTCAACGGGCGGTCGAAAATCGGCTCGCACACGGTACGAATGGCCGCTTCCAGTTCGTCGACCCGCGTGTAGGGCGGCACCCATCCCGCCTCGATGTGCGCCACCGCCACCTGCTTGTAGTCGCGCTTGAAGAAAGCGAGGAAGTTGCGCGCGAGGTAGTCCTTGTCGACGTCGTTCAGCGTCCCCATGATGCCGAAATCGAGCGCCATGTAACGCCCGTCCGGGTGCACGAAGATGTTGCCGGGGTGCATGTCGGCGTGGAAGAAACCGTCGCGGAAAACCTGCGTGAAGAAGATTTCCACCCCGGCGCGCGACAACTCCTTCAAATCGACGCCCTGCGCCACCAGCGCCGAAATCTGCGAAATCGGCGTGCCGGTCATGCGCTCCATCACCATCACGTTGGGCCCGCACCAATCCCAATAAACCTCCGGCACCACCAGCAGTTTGGAATCCTTGAAGTTGCGCCGCAGTTGCGCGCAGTTGGCGGCTTCGCGCATCAAGTCGAGTTCGTCGTGCAGGGTCTTGCTGAACTCGGCCACCACCTCGCGCGGCTTCAGCCGCCGGCTCTCCGGCCACGCCCGCTCCAGCAACGTCGCGCCGGTTTCCATCAGGTCGAGGTCGTGCTCAATGACCCTGCCGATGCCGGGGCGCAATATCTTTATCGCCACTTCGGTGCCGTCGGGCAGTTCGGCGAAATTCACCTGCGCCACCGAGGCGGAAGCCACCGGCTCGCGCTCGAAGCGGCGGAAAACTTCATCCACCGGCTTGCCGTAGAACGCCTCCAGCAAGGCGACGGCCTCATCGGACGGGAAGGGCGGCACGCGATCCTGCAACAGCGCCAGTTCGTCGGCGATGTCGGCAGGCAGCAGGTCGCGCCGCGTCGACAGCATCTGGCCGAACTTGATGAAAATCGGCCCGAGCGACTCCAACGCCCGCCGCAACCGCACGCCGCGCGGCTCCGAGAAGCGCCGCCAGAAGAACACTTTCGTCCACCAGCGCACGAGCCGCCCGCTCGAATCGGCTTCGAGCACGACGCGATCGAGTCCGAAACGCAAACTGACGAGGATGATTTTGGCGAGGCGCAGAAGACGCACGGCGGAAAGCCCTTTATATATAAGCGCGAGACTTTATCCGGAAAGGGGGGCGAGGAAAAGCGCTCGCCGGAAGAGCTTCCCCCGCCCCCATGACAACCGCCTGACTGCGGCGATATTCCACGGGCTTTGGCGCTTGGCCGGTGCTACCATTGCCCGCCATGACCGACCAATTCTTCGCCCATCCCATTCTCAATTCCCCATACGAATACCCCTCGCGGCATTGGGAACTGGACGCCAACGGGCAGCCGACGCAACGCATCGTCGAGCGCCGCCGCCGCGCGGATTTCATCACGCCCATCCCGAAGCCGCGCAAGAACAAGGGCAAGGCGGAGCAGGGCAGGCTCGCTTTCGACGAAGGTAAGGGACTGAGCACCGACAAACAGGCTTACGACCACACCGCCCTCATCAACGCGGTGCGGCAGGAAGTGGACGCGTGGCGGCGTCTGCCGAAAGACCAATGGCGCGTCACCCCGGAAACCGAACGGCTGCTCGAACACTGGCGACATCACAAATTCGCCGGCATCCGCCCGTTCTTCTGTCAGGTGGAGGCGGTGGAAACCGCCATCTGGCTTCACGAAGTCGCGCCGCAACTCGGCAAGCGCGGCGAGCCTTATCTGGAACATCTCGATAGCGCCAACGCCGCCGCCAACCCCGGCTTGATGCGGCTGGCGCTGAAGCTCGCCACCGGCGCGGGCAAGACCACGGTGATGGCGATGATTATCGCCTGGCAGACGGTAAACGCCGTGCGCCATCCGCAGAGCAAAAAGTTTACCCGTGGCTTCCTCGTCGTCGCGCCGGGGCTGACCATCCGCGACCGCCTGCGCGTGCTCCAGCCCAACGACCCCGACAGCTACTACGCCAGCCGCGAAATCGTGCCGCGCGAGATGCTGCCAGACCTCGAACGCGCCAAAATCGTCATCACCAATTACCACGCCTTCAAGCTGCGCGAGCGCGTCGAACTTTCCAAAGGCAACCGCCGCCTGCTGCAAGGGCGCACGGGCGAGGAACTCCAGACGCAGGAGAGCGAAGGCCAGATGTTGCAGCGGGTGATGCCGGCGTTGTTGGGGATGAAGAACATCCTCGCCATCAACGACGAATCGCACCACTGCTACCGCGAAAAGCCGCAGGACGACGACGAGGACGGGGAAAAGCTCGACAGCGACCAGAAAGCCGAAGCGAAGGAAAACAACGAAGCCGCGCGCCTGTGGATTTCCGGGCTGGAGGCGGTGGGGCGCAAGCTCGGACTGCAACGGGTCATCGACCTGTCGGCGACGCCGTTTTTCCTTGCCGGCTCCGGCTATGCCGAAGGCACGCTGTTTCCGTGGACGATGAGCGATTTTTCGCTGATGGACGCCATCGAATGCGGCATCGTCAAACTGCCGCGCGTGCCGATTGCCGACAACGTGCCCGGCGACGAAATGCCGAAATACCGCGAACTGTGGAAGCACATCGGCAAGAAGATGCCGAAGAAGGGACGCGGCAAGAACGCCCGCCTCGACCCGCTTTCCATCCCGGTGGAGTTGCAGACCGCGCTCGAAGCCCTCTACGGCCATTACAGGAAAACCTTCGATTTGTGGCAGGCGGCGAAGCTGAAAGTGCCACCGTGCTTCATCGTCGTCTGCAACAACACCGCCACTTCCAAGCTGGTGTACGACTACATCTCCGGCTTCGAGCGTCAGAACGACGACGGCTCCACGACGCTGATGGAAGGCCGTCTCGAACTGTTCCGCAACCACGACGAATTCGGCAATCCGCTGGCGCGCCCTAATACGCTGCTCATCGACAGCGAACAACTGGAGTCCGGCGAAGCCCTCGACGACAACTTCCGCAGCATGGCCAGCGACGAAATCGAACGTTTCCGCCGCGAAATCATCGAGCGCGGCGGCGACCGTCAGCGCGCCGAAGCCCTCACCGACGCCGACTTGCTGCGCGAAGTGATGAACACCGTCGGCAAGAGCGGCCATCTCGGCGAACAAATCCGCTGCGTGGTGTCGGTGTCCATGCTCACCGAGGGGTGGGACGCCAACACCGTCACCCACGTGCTCGGCGTGCGCGCCTTTGGCACCCAGTTGTTGTGCGAGCAGGTCATCGGTCGCGCCCTGCGCCGCCAGAGCTACGAGGTCAACGACGAGGGTCTGTTCAACGTCGAATACGCCGACGTGTTCGGCATCCCCTTCGATTTCACCGCCAAACCCGTGGTCAGCAAGCCGCAGCCGCCGCAAGAAACCGTGCAGGTGAAGGCGCTGCGCCCGGAGCGCGACCATCTGGAAATCCAGTTCCCGCGCGTGCAGGGCTATCGCGTCGATTTGCCCGAAGACAAGCTCACGGCGGAATTCAACGACGACCACCGTCTCGTGCTCACTCCCGATTTGGTCGGCCCGTCGATTACCCGCAACTCCGGCATCATCGGCGAAGCGGTGGATTTGAGTCTGGAGCACCTGCGCGACGTGCGCCCCTCCAGCCTGTTGATGAACCTCACCAAGCGCCTGCTCTACACCAAATGGCGCGACCGCGACCAAGACCCGCGCCTGTCCCTGTTCCCGCAGTTGAAGCGCATCGCCCGCGAATGGCTCGACACCTGCCTCGAATGCAAGGGCGGCACCTATCCCGGCCAGTTGATGTATCAGGCGTTGGCGGACATGGCCTGCGAGCGCATCACCAAGGCCATCACCGCCAGCGAATTGAAGAAGGGCCGGGCGGTGAAGGCGATACTCGACCCCTACAACCCCACCGGCAGCACTGCGTTCGTGCGCTTCAACACCTCGCGCGAAAACCGTTGGGAAACCCTCGGCCCGCCGCCGAAGTGCCACATCAACTGGGTGATTCTCGATAGCTCGTGGGAAGGCGAATTCTGCCGCGTCGCCGAAAGCCACCCGCAAGTGCTGCGCTACGTCAAGAACCACAACCTCGGCCTCGAAGTGCCGTACCGCTTCGGCTCCGAAACCCGCATCTACATTCCCGATTTCATCGTCCAGGTCGATGACGGCCACGGCGCCGACGACCCCTTGAACCTCATCGTCGAAATCAAGGGCTACCGGCGCGAGGACGCCAAAGAGAAGAAATCGACCATGGACGCCTACTGGATTCCGGGCGTGAACAACCTCGGCGCCTACGGACGCTGGGCGTTCGCCGAATTCTGCGACGTGTATGAGATGCAGGACGACTTCGCCAAGAAGGTGGAGGCGGAGTTTGCAAAGATGCTGGCGGAAGTCTTCATGGGCAAGCGTCAGGCCGAGCGGGCGATGGATGTCGTGCGCCGCGTCAGCGCCTACGCCGGTTCGGGAGGGCGCAAATTTACCCGTGAGGAAATGAATGAGCGACGTTGATTTTCTCGACAGCAACATCATCGTCTACGCGCTGGATGCCGACAGCGGCGCCAAGGGCGAAGTTGCCGCGCGCCTCCTGAATACCGCGTTGCGGGAGAACAATGCCGTCATCAGTTTTCAGGTCGTGCAGGAAACCCTGAACGTCCTGGGCAAGTTCGAGAAAAAGCTCTCCCCGCCCGACCGGCTCGCCGTGCTCAACGAAGTGCTGGCGCCGCTTTGGCGCGTCTTCCCCAGCGCGACGCTCTACGCCCGTGCGCTGGACGTTCAGGAACGCTACCAGTTCGGTTTCTACGACAGCCTCATCGTCGCCGCCGCGCTGGAAGCGGGCTGCGCCCGTTTGCTTACCGAAGACTTGCAAGACGGCCAGAAGATTGAATCCCTCACCATCGCCAACCCCTTCCGCGAATAACTTGCGAGCTTGACATGGCCACCCGCACCCCCACCCCCAAAACCGTCGTCGACCTCCAGCACCCGGAGGCGACGCGCAAGAACATTCCCACGGTCGAGCATCAATCGGTGATGCGGGTGAGCGAGCAGCGCCCGGTGCGGGTGACGTATGCGCGCGGCGACGGCGGGCTGGCCGAGGAGAAGGCGGCGCGCAACGTCGACCTCGACCCGCAGTTGGTGTGGCGCGGCAAGGATAGTCGGGACTGGTCGGATTTGGTGGTCAATGCGCCGCCGCTCTACATTCAGGAGAAGGTGAAGCCGAAGTCGCTCATCGACGAGCTGCGCCGCATGGGCGGCAAGGCGGCGCCGGCTGGGGAGATGGCGGATTTGTTCGGGGATTTCAACGGTCTGCCGGAGGGCGCGGACAGGACGGAGTTCTACCAGCACGAGGGGCATTGGCAGAACCGCATGATTCTGGGCGACAGTTTGCAGGTGATGGCGTCGCTGGCGGAGCGCGAGGGGTTGCGGGGGAAGGTGCAGTGCATTTATTTCGACCCGCCGTATGGGATTAAAT
The DNA here is from genome assembly GCA_031272995.1 of Azoarcus sp. GTDB lineage: Bacteria > Pseudomonadota > Gammaproteobacteria > Burkholderiales > Rhodocyclaceae > WRNU01. The sequence continues at coordinate 1,015 of JAISSY010000086.1, read as the reverse complement.
TCAATTCCAATTTTCAGTGGTCGACGACGAGCCGCGATGTGAAGGACGGCAACGAGGCGCACATTACGCGCGAGCCGGAGCAGGTGAAGGCGTTTCGGGATACGTGGCGGGACGGGATTCATTCGTATTTGACTTATTTGCGCGACCGGCTGACGGTGGCGCGGGATTTGTTGGCGGAGTCGGGGTCGATTTTTGTGCAGATTGGCGATGAGAATGTGCATCGGATTCGGGCTTTGATGGATGAGGTTTTTGGGGAGAATAATTTTGTATGTTTGATAACTTTCAGAAAAAAACTTATGCCTCTTGGTAGCAAAACTTTAGAGCAGATGGCAGATTTTATTATTTGGTATTGTAAAGATAAATCTTCATTGAAATATAGACAACTGTATAAAAAAACGGTTCCTGATTTAAAAGGACGATGGACAGGTATTAATGAAAATGGAGGTTTGCGCAGATTCACAAAAGAAGAAAGGAAAAACTTTTCAGAAACTGCTACAAATTTGCGAATCTTTGGTACTGTTTCTCAGTGGGCACCATCTTTTTCTGAAAATAATGTGTTTGAATTTGAGTTTGAAGGAAAAAAATATTTCCCAACAAATAGGCAGTGCTGGGTAACATCTCTTGAAAAAATACAGTTATTAGCAAAAAGTGACCGTCTTTTTGTTGAAGGTGATTATCCACGTTATATAATGTATCATGACGATTTTCCATATGCAAAAATAACAAGCCCATGGGATGACACAGCACCAGCACAAGATAAAAACTATGTTGTACAAACTAATGAAAATGTTATTTCGCGCTGCCTCCTCATGACCACCGACCCCGGCGATTTAGTCCTCGACCCCACCTGCGGCTCCGGCACCACCGCCTACGTCGCCGAACAATGGGGCCGCCGGTGGATAACCATCGACACCTCCCGCGTCGCCCTCGCCCTGGCCCGCGCCCGCATCATGGGCGCCCGCTACCCCTATTACCTCCTCGCCGACTCCCGCCCCGGACAACTCAAGGAAGCCGA
>JAISSY010000057.1 GCA_031272995.1 Azoarcus sp. | reverse complement strand
GCGTCGATTTCGCGCACGAGGCCGGAGTATTTCGAGCCGTCGGGGGCGACGAATTCCATGACGCTCAGGGGTTCGATTTCTTCGTCGGGCATGTGCTCGCGGCGCACGCGCTCGACGAGCTCGGGACGGTGCGGGCCGAAGGCTTCGTCGGGGGCGAGGTCGAAGGCGCGGCGCTCGCCGACGGCGAGTCCGACGATGAGGCGCTCCATGGCGGGGAGCATTTCGCCGACGCCGAGCTTCAACGTGGCGGGCGAGGATTCGAAGGTCGACAGCAACGGCTGGCCGTTGGGCAGGGCGATGCGGTAATGCAGGGTAACGAGGCTGTCGGCGGCGACGGTGGGGGGCTGGCTCACGCGGAAGGCTCCGGGTCGGATGGATTTTTGGTTTTGTCGCCGAACTGGCCGACGAGCATCAGGACGACGCCGAGGGTGATGGCGGCGTCGGCGAGGTTGAAGGCGGGCCATGCGTATTGGCCGGCGTGGAAGGAGAGGAAATCGACCACTTGGCCGAGCAGGATGCGGTCGATGACGTTGCCGACTGCGCCGCCGATGACCAGCGCGAACGAGAACGGCAGCAGGCGTTCGTCGCGGTGCTGCCAAATCATCGTCAGCAGCCAGACGCACACCGCCGCCGCCAGCGCGGTGAAGAACCAGCGTTGCCAGCCGGAATGCTCGGCGAGAAAACTGAACGCCGCGCCGGGGTTGTAGGCGAGCACGAGGTCGAAGAAGGGCGTGACCGCGATGCCGTGCACGTCCTTGTCGGCGAAGAATTTGACCACCATGTCCTTGGTCGCCTGGTCGACCGCCGCGACGACGACGATGATGGCCAGCCACGGTGCCATGGCGGAGAGAAAGCCTTCCTGCTCGCGCTCAGGCATGGTGGCGACTCTCGCCGGTTCCGAACAGGTTGCTGACGCAACGTCCGCAGATTTCGGGGTGTTCGGCGTCGTGGCCCACGTCCTCGCGCACGTGCCAGCAACGCTCGCATTTCGTGCCGGGGGCGATGTCGACTTCCACCTTGAACGCGCCTTTTCGCAAGGTCGCGGCGGAGGTGATGAAGACAAATTTGAGGTCGTCGCCCAAGGCGGCGAGCGCCTCGTATTGCTCGCCTTCGGCGGTGATGGTGACGGCGGCCTGCAAATCGGCGCCGATTTTGCCGGCAATGCGCAGTTCTTCCAGCGCCTTCAGGACTTCGACGCGCGCCGCGCCGATGTGCGACCAGCGTTCGACGAGCGCGGCTTCGTCCGCCACCGCCGGCAGGTCGTGCCAGGTGTGCAGCATCACCGAATCGTTTTCGTCTTTCGTCAGCGTCCGCCAGATTTCCTCGGCGGTGAAGGCGAGAATCGGCGCCATCAGGCGGGTGAGCGCCTGCGTGACGTGCCAGAGCGCGCTTTGCGCCGAGCGTCGCGCCGGGGAATTTTCCGCCGTGGTGTAGAGGCGGTCTTTGAGGATGTTGAGGTAGAACGCGCCCAAATCCTCGGAGCAGAAGGTTTGCAGCGCCTGCACGATGCGGTGGAATTCGTAACGCTCGTAATCGACCAGCGCCTGCGCCTGCAATTTGCGCACGAGGACGAGGGCGTAACGGTCGATTTCCAGCCAGTCGGCCACCGGCAGCATGTCGCGGGCGGGGTCGAAATCGGCGGTGTTGGCGAGCAGGAAGCGCACCGTGTTGCGGATGCGGCGGTAGGACTCGATGACGCGCTTGAGGATTTCGTCGGAGAGCGCCAGTTCGCCGGAATAGTCGGTGGAGGCCACCCACAGGCGCAGGATTTCCGCGCCGTTCTTGCTGGTGATTTCCTGCGGCACGATGACGTTGCCGAGCGATTTGCTCATCTTGCGCCCCTGCCCGTCGACGGTGAAGCCGTGCGTGAGCAACGCCTTGTAGGGCGGATGGCCGTCGATGGCCGCGCCGGTGAGCAGCGAGGAATGGAACCAGCCGCGATGCTGGTCGGAGCCTTCGAGATACAAATCCGCCGCCGGGCCGTGCGCGTGCGCCACCGGATGCGAGCCGCGCAGGACGTGCCAGTGCGTGGTGCCGGAGTCGAACCAGACGTCGAGCGTGTCGTCGATTTTTTCGTAATCGGCGGCTTCAGCGCCCAAGAGTTCGGCGGCGTCGAGCTTGAACCACGCTTCGATGCCCGCCTTCTCGACCCGCTGCGCCACCGCTTCCATCAGTTCGACGGTGCGCGGATGCAGTTCGCCGGTTTGCTTGTGCACGAAGAACGGAATCGGCACCCCCCAGTTGCGCTGGCGCGAGATGCACCAGTCGGGGCGATTGGCAATCATCGCCCGCAGCCGCGCCTGCCCCCACGCCGGGAAGAACTCGGTGGCGTCGACGCCTTCGAGAGCGCGTTCGCGCAGGGTGGAGCCGTCGGCCACCTTGCGGTCCATGCCCACGAACCATTGCGTCGTGGCGCGATAGACCAGCGGCGTCTTGTGCCGCCAGCAGTGCATGTAGCTGTGAGTGATTTTGCCGCGCGAGAGCAGCGCGCCGACTTCGGCCAGCTTGGCGAGCACGGCGTCGTTGGCTTTCCAGATGTTCATGCCACCGAAGAACGGCAACTCGTCGATGTACGCGCCGTCGCCGCGCACGATGGAGAGGATTTCGTCGCGCCCGCGTCCGTAGGCGAGCCAGGAATTGAAGTCGTCGACGCCGTGCGCCGGGGCGGAGTGCACGATGCCGGTGCCGGCGTCGAGTCCGACGTAATCGGCGAGATAAACCGGAGAAACGCGCTCGTAGAAGGGATGGCGGAATTCGAGCTGGTCGAGCGCCGCGCCCTTGGCTTCGGCCAACACCGCGCCGTCGAGTTTGTAGCGCGCCAGCGCCGCGTCGGCCAATTCCTTCGCCAGCACCAGCAGACGGTCGCCGACGTCGACCAGCGCGTAGTCGAATTCTGGATGCACGTTCAACGCCTGATTGGCGGGAATCGTCCACGGCGTCGTCGTCCAGATGACGGCGGCGGCGGGCTTGGGCAGTTTGGCGAGGCCGAAGGCGGCGGCGAGTTTGTCGGCGTGCGCCTCCGTCACCGGGAAAGCCACGTCGAGCGTGGGCGAGAGCTTGTCGGCGTATTCGACCTCGGCTTCGGCCAGCGCCGAGCCGCAATCGAAGCACCAATTCACCGGCTTCAAGCCCTTGAAGACGTAGCCGTTCTCCACCATGCGCGCCAGCGCGCGGATTTCGTTCGCCTCGTTGGCGAAGTTCATCGTCAGGTACGGATTGTCCCAGTCGCCCAGCACGCCGAGACGGATGAAATCGGCCTTCTGGATTTCCACCTGCTCGGCGGCGTAGGCGCGGCACAGTTCGCGCACCCTGTCGGCGGGCAGATGCTTGCCGTGCGTCACCTCGACCTTGTGCTCGATGGGCAGGCCGTGGCAATCCCAACCGGGAATGTAGGGCGCGTCGAACCCGGCGAGCTGGCGCGAGCGCACGATGATGTCCTTGAGAATCTTGTTGAGCGCGTGCCCCAAGTGCAGGCTGCCGTTGGCGTAGGGCGGGCCGTCGTGCAGGATGTAGCGCGGCCTGCCGGCGCTGGCGGCGCGGATGCGCTGGTAGAGCTTCGTCTTTTGCCAGTCGGCAATCCAGCCCGGCTCGCGCTTGGGCAAATCGCCGCGCATCGGGAACGGCGTGTCGGGAAGGTTGAGGGTTTGCCGGTAATTGGCCATGGCCGGATTCCTGAGCGTGTCAGCCGCGCGCGGCTGCGGGATGTTGGGAGAACCAGTCGCGGGCGCTTTCCTTGTCGCGCCCGATTTGCGCCGCGAGCGCGTCGAGCGAGGGAAAGCGCGCTTCGTCGCGCAACTTGTGGAAGAAATGCACCCGGACGGTGGCGCCGTAGCACGAACCCGTCCAGTCGAGCAGATGGACTTCGAGCCGCGCCCGCGTGCCGCCGCCCGCCGTCGGTCGCCAGCCGACGTTGGCGACGCCCACCTGCGGCGAGGCCGCCACGCCCGTCACCGTCACCGCGAACACGCCGGCCAGCGGCGGGCGGCGATGGCGGAACGGCACGTTGAGGGTGGGAAAGCCGAGTTTTCGACCGAGCTTTTCGCCGTGCGCCACCCGTCCGGCGATGCCGTAGGGTCGCCCCAACAGCCGCGCAGCGTGCGACAAATCGCCCGCTTCGAGCGCGCCGCGCACAGCGGAACTCGACACCCGCTCCCCGGCGACGGTGAGCGTCGGCATGGATTCGACCCCGAAGCCGTGGCGCTCGCCCGCTCTGGCGAGAAAGTCGAAATCGCCGTCGCGTCTGCTGCCGAAGTGGAAATCGTCGCCGACCAGCACGTGGCGGGCATGAAAGCCGCGCACCAGCACGTCGTCGACGAAAGCCCGCGCCGTCAGGCGCGCGAAGCGGGCGTCGAACCGTTGCACGTAAATGCGTTCGATGCCGCAATCGGCGAGCAGCAACAGTTTTTCGCGCAGCGAAGTGAGGCGGGCGGGCGCTTCCTCCGGCGCGAAGAACTCGCGCGGATGCGGCTCGAAGGTCAGCACCGACGCGGGCAGCCCCAGCGCGCCCGCCTTGTCGGCGAGCAGCCGTAGCAATGCCCGGTGTCCGAGGTGCAAGCCGTCGAAGTTGCCGATGGAAAGCACGCAGGGCTGCCCGGTGGGGTCGGTATGGCCGCGTAGAACCTGCATAGGGACTCGAAAAAAAGGCGCTAATTATACGCGAAGGCGTGCGGCCTCCTGCGCGACTCTCTCCCGCTCAGAAATCGAAGCGGGCGCGCAGCCAGAAGCTGCGACCCGGTTCGTTGACGCGCATCGTCTGCTCGTAGCCGGAAACGTCCGCGCCGGATTTGCTCAGGTGCTCGGCGTAGGTCTTGTCGAACAGGTTGTCGATGCCGACGCTCAGTTGCGCCGTCTTGCTCCAGCGGTAGCCGCCGTTGACCGAGAACACGCCGAAGCCGCCGGATTTGCCCATGTCCTGACCGACGATGTTGCCTTCGTTTCTGGCGTAGCGGTTTTGCGCCGCCACCAGCCGCCAGAGCGCCCCCGCCGACCATTTGCCGTTGTCCCAGTCGAGTCCGAGACGGCCTTCCAGCGGCGGGATTTGGCCGAGGGCGTGGTGGTCGCTGTCGTTTTGGCCGTGCACGTAGGCGACGCTCCGCGTGCCCTTGAGCGTTGGCACCAAGCGCCAGGTGGCGCCGGCTTCGCCGCCCCACAGGGTAGCGTCGACGTTGCGGGCGACGGTCGTGCCGCTGCCGCGATAGTCGCTGTGAATCAGGATGAAATCGTCGACCTTGGCGTAGAACACCGACGCGAACCCTTGCCACGACCCGGAACCGAGAGTCGCGCCGAGGTCGAGTTGGGTGGTTTTCTCGCTGTCCAGCGCCTTGAAGTCGTTGCCGCCGCTCGGCGCGGCCTTGTTGAGTTCCCAGAAATCCGGCGCGCGTTCGCTGCGACCGAGCCCGACGTAGGCGACGCCGGCGCTGAAATCGCGCTCGTAGCGGGCGAAGCCGCTCCACAGGGTTTCGCGGCGCGACACGCGGTCGGGTTGTCGGCTGTCCTTCGCTCGCCACTCGTCGCCGCGCGCGCCGACGATGACCGCGCCCTTGGCGCTGGCCTGCCAGCGCGCTTCGCCGAACAGGCCGGTGTTCTCGAAACGCATGTCCTCGGCGCGATGCTGGTCGCGGTAGTAATTCGGCATGGCGCTGCTGCCGCCGCTGCGCCGGGTGTGCACGTTGTCCTGCCGGTCGACGCCGACGGTGAGCATCAGGCTGTCGGCGGGCAGCAGCGTGAACGCGAGCCGCCCGCCCGTGGTCTTGCGGTCGGGGTTGCTCGCCATCGGCGTCATCGGGGGTGTGCGCAGGCTGTAGTTGTCCATCACGTGGTCGATGTAGTTGTAATAAGCCTGCGCCTCGATTTTGTCGACCAAGCCGCCAATGTGCGATTTCTCGAACTTCAGCCCGTAGTTCTCGCGCCTGAATTTGCTGCCGTCCATGGCGCGGTCGGCGTAGGCGGCCTCGGCGTCGCTGCGGGCGGCGGAGAATTCCAGCACGGTGTTTTCGTCCGGCGTCAAGCCGACGAAGGCGGCGGCGCTTTCGCGCTCGTAGCGGGAATGCACCTTGTCGCCATTGCCGTCGCGGTAGTCGCTCGAATGCGCGTGGGTGAGGATGCCTTCGACGTAGCCGAGCTTGTTGCCGCCCTTGACGTCGAGAAAGCCGTCGTATCTGTCGAAGCTGCCGACGGTGAAGGCCGCGTCGACGCGCGCGCCGGGGGTGGCGAAATACTTCGGTTTGCGCTCGAAACGCACCGTGCCCGCCGAAGCGCCGGGGCCGTAGAGCACGCTCTGCGGGCCTTTGAGCAGGCTGACGCGCTCGTATTCGTCGGGAAAGATGTAGGCGGTGGGCGGGTCCATGCGCCCGCCGCAGCCGCCGAGGATTTGCTGGCCGTCGAGCAGGATGTTCAGGCGCGAGGCGGCCATGCCGCGAAACACCGGGTCGCCGCCGCTGCCGCCCTTGCGGATGACCGACATGCCGGGGATGGTTTTCAGGATGCCGGCGCCGTCGTTGGGCGGCACGGGCTGCTGCGGCGTGCGCGGGTCGAATTCGACTTCGAGCGGCGCGTCCATCGCCGGCGCGGTGACGACGACGGGGGCGAGCGTCGTCTCGTGCTCCTCATGGTTCATCTCGTGGCCGGCGTGGTTTTCCTGCGCCGGCAGGACGGTGGGGAAAAGAATGCAGGTCGAGGCCAGCGCCAGCCGCGCGGCGCGCGGACGCAAAAAACGTTTGTTCACGATGAATCTTCCTTCGCAAAAGGTTTATGACTGGAGAATGGTCAGGCGAAGGAAGACGGCGGCGCGTGCTTGGGGGCGTGGCGGGAATCGGGCGCGCTCGGTTGCAGCCCGGCGTCGTCCGCCGGCACGAAGAATCCGGGCGGTTCGGGCGGCGGGAAAGACAGCGCCACCGTCGGCGGCGGCGCGATGCCCGCCTGCGCGACATGGCAGAACGGGCAATGCGGGGAAGTCGCCGGCAGCGGCGGCAATTCGTCGCCCGCGCCGCCGTCCGTGCGGTCGCCCGCGCCGTGGCAAACGTCGCTCAACGCGAGGCGGGCGGCGGCGTCCAGCCCTTGCGTGGCATGGACGTTGGCGACGCCCATCGCCAGCATTTGCAGGCAAACCGCCAAAATCGCCGCCCAGGCGAGAGGCCGACGACGACGGCGAAAGAAAACGAAGACTTCGGTGGAGCGGCGGTGCATGGACGGGATGATATTGCCTCTCGCCCGCTTTACGCCACCGGCGAACGCTGCATCGGCGGATTGGCCTCGAAATAGCGTTGGATGCCGCGCAGGATGGCGGCGGCCATCTTCTCCTGATAGGACTCGTCGTTGAGGCGCACTTCTTCCTCAGGATTGCTGATGAAGGCGGTCTCGACCAGTATCGACGGAATGTCCGGCGCTTTCAGCACCGCGAAACCGGCCTGTTCGACCGAACCCTTGTGCAGCGTGTTGATGTCGCCCAGCGCGGTGAGCACGGCGCGACCGAGCTTGAGGCTGTCGTTCATCGTCGCCGCCTGCGACAAATCAAGCAGGGTGCGGGCGAGGTGGGTGTCCTGCTTGGCGAGATTGACGCCGCCAATCAGGTCGGCCTCGTTCTCGTGCTTCGCCAGCCAGCCCGCCGCCGTACTGGACGCGCCCTTTTCCGAGAGCACGAACACCGAACTGCCGCGCGCTTCCGGGCGCACGAAGGCGTCGGCGTGAATCGACACGAACAAATCGGCCTGCACCCGCCGCGCCTTGACGACGCGCTGCGCCAGCGGCACGAAATAATCGGCGTCGCGCGTCAGCATGGCGCGCATCCCCGGCGCTTCGTCAATCATGCGCTTGAGCCTGCGACCGATGCTCAGGGTTACGTTCTTCTCATAGCTGCCGCGTCGCCCAACCGCGCCGGGGTCTTCGCCGCCGTGGCCGGGGTCGAGCGCGACGGTGTAGAGGCGGCTGGCCGCCGGACGTTTCGGTTTAACGGGCGTCGGTTTGGGCTGTCCGCCGTCGCCTTGCGCGACCGGCGGCTGCGTCGGCGCGCCGGGTTCGGTCACGCTCGTCGTGGCGGTCGTGTCTTCCGGGGCGCTTTCGCCCATCGCCGCGTCTTCCGGCGTCGGCTTCTGGATGAGCGCCAGCAACGGGTCGGGCGCGACTTTCGGATAAAGGTCGATGACCAGCCGGTTGCCGTATTCGCCCACCGGGTCGATGGTGAACACCTGCGGATTGATTTCCGTCTTCAGTTCGACCACGACGCGCACGACGCCGGGGCGATTCTGTCCGGCGCGGATGAGGGAAATATACGGGTCGTCGGCGAGCACCTTGCCGAACAGATTGGTGAGCACGCTTTGCAGGTCGACGCCTTCCATGTCCACCACGAGGCGGTCGGGGTCGCGCAGCGTCATGTGTTTGAAAGAGAGCTTGGCCTGAGTCTCGAAAGTGATGCGCGTGTATTCGTTCGACGGCCATACCCGCAGCGCCAGCAACATGGTGGCCGAGGCGCCGATAGGGGTGACGAGCAAGGCAAAAGTGGCGCCAGCGTATTTCAGCAGTGCGCGCCGCTTTGCGAAGCGGGTGGGGAGGCCGGTCAGTTCGCCGGGTCGGTGAGTCGTTTCAGGCATGTGCTTCCTGCTTCAGTCGTTGCCGTAATCGTCGCCCGCCGTCCGCCGTCCTGCGCGGCGAGGGCGACGACGACGTCGGGCTTTGCGAGATAAGGCTCCGCTTGCCGTGGCCATTCCACGAAGCAGACGCCCGTTCCGGAAAAGTATTCGTCAAGCCCGGCGTCGAGGAATTCCTCCGGGCTGCTCAAACGATAAAAATCAAAGTGATACAGATTTATTCTAGAAACCACATAAGGTTCGATCAAGGTATACGTCGGACTTTTCACCGCGCCCGTGTGCCCCAGAGCGCGCAACACGCCGCGCACCAGCGTGGTTTTGCCGCTGCCGAGGTCGCCTTCGAGCCAGACGACCAGCCCCGGCGCGAGCGCGGCGGCGAAGCGCGCCCCCAACGCCAGCGTGGCGGCTTCGTCGCCAAGCTGCGCGCCAAGCGCAAGCCCCTTATCATCGGGCAAATGAGCGAAAACGATCATCCGGTCGATCCTGTCAGCGATGCCGCTACGGCGGCCTCTCTTGCCGAACTCGCCGCCGACATCCGGCGTTGGGCGGCGGAACTCGGCTTCGCGGCGCTCGCCATCGCGCCCGCCGAAACGCCGCCCGCCGCCGCAGACGCGTTGCGCCGCTGGCTCGCGGCGGGTCATCACGGCGACATGCATTATATGACCCGACACGTCGCCGAAAGATTACAGCCCGCCACACTCGTCCCCGGCGCGCAACGGGTGATTTGCGGCCGCAGGAATTACCTCCCCGCCGCCGCGCCCGCCGCCGCAGTGTTGGCCAACCCGGCGCTCGCCTACGTTTCGCGCTACGCCCTGGGGCGCGACTACCACAAAGTCCTGCGCGCCCGCCTGCAAAAGCTGGTCGAGCGCATCGCGGCGCGAACCCCGGCGCGCTGCCGCGTGTTCACCGACTCCGCCCCCGTGCTCGAAGTCGCGCTGGCGCAACGCGCCGGCCTCGGCTGGCGCGGCAAACACACCCTGTTGTTGGGGCGCGACACCGGCTCGTATTTCTTCCTCGGCGAAATCTTCATCGACCTGCCGCTGCCGCTCGACGCCCCCGCCGCCGACCACTGCGGCACCTGCGCCGCCTGTCTCGCCGCCTGTCCCACCGCCGCCATCGTCGCCCCCCACGAACTCGACGCCCGCCGCTGCATCTCCTACCTCACCATCGAGCACCCCGGCGCCATTCCCGAACCGTTGCGCCCGCAAATCGGCAACCGCATCTACGGCTGCGACGATTGCCAACTCGTCTGCCCGTGGAATCGTTTCGCCCGCCAAACCGAGATAAAGGATTTCGCCGTCCGCCAAGGTCTCGACCGCGCCCCGCTGACGACGCTGTTCGCATGGAGCGAAGCGGAATTCCTCGCCCGCACAGCAGGCAGCGCCATCCGCCGTATCGGCTTCGAGCGTTGGTCGCGCAACATCGCGGTGGCGCTAGGCAACGCGCCGAAAACACCGCAAGTCGTCGCCGCGCTAAGGGCGCGGGTCGACGACGCATCATTGCTGGTGCGCGAGCACGTGCAGTGGGCGTTGGCGCGGCACGGCGAGAGAGGATAACCAGATTTAGCCGAACGGATTGCAAATGCTCAATCCGTCCAGCCGCAGGCCATCCTGCATGTCTTCGGTGTAAATCACGTCGCACTCGGCCAATTGTGCGGCGGCCACGATCAGCGCGTCCCAATGGGAAAAACCGTGGCGTTCGCCAAGACGCATGGCGCGCTCGACCGTCGTGGCGGTCACGGGCACGACGTTGCAGTTGCTCATCAGGGCGCGGGCGTTTTCGTGCGCGGCAATGCGGCTCAAGCCCATTTTGCGGGTGCAGACACTGATGAATTCGTTGAGCACTTGCGTGCTGACGCATGGCCGCGTCGTCAGCAATTGCTCGGCGCGAGCGGCCTTGTCCACTTCGTCGCCCAACAGATACACCGCGACGTTGGTGTCGATGAAAGAGCGTTCAGCCACGTTCGTGCAACTCGTCGCGGTCGATGGTCATGCCCTGTTTCCACGCGCCCCGGTAACGGCGAAAAACGCTGAAATCGGGCGCGGCAGGTCGTTCGGCCATCAACCGCGCCACGACCCGGCCACGTCGGGTGATGACCACATCGTCGCCGGTTTGCACGGCGTCGAGCAGGGAACTCAAATGGGCCTTGGCTTCGGCAACGCTGACGGTTTGCATGGCGGTTCTACTTGGTCATTTCAGATGGTCATCATCCTAAAAGGCGACGAAGAAGCGCGCAAGTAAAGAATCAGCAATGAGTCCCCTGCGATGCGTCAATGCGCGGTATAGCCGCCGTCGACGGCGAACTGCGCGCCGACGACGAAGCTGGCGCGGTCCGAGAGCAGAAACAGCACCGCCTCGGCGGTTTCCTCGTCGCTGCCGAAGCGACCGAGCGCGTGTTGCGCCGTCAGGTATTGGCGCGTGGCGGGCGACAGGTTCTTCAACAGCGGCGTGTCGATGTAGCCCGGATGCACCGAGTTGATGCGGATGCCCTTGGCGGCGTAGCCGAGCGCGGCGGCCTTGGTCATGCCGGCGACGCCGTGTTTGGCGGTGACGTAGCCGACGGCGGTCGCTTCGCCCACCAGTCCGAGGATGGAGGAAGTGTTGACGATGGCGCCGCCCCCAGCGCGCAGCATGGCCGGGATTTCCGCGTGCATGCCGTAGAAGACGGCGTTGAGGTTGATTTCGATGACCTTGCGATAGGCGTCGATGTCGATGTCGGCCAGCAGGCCGGACGGCCCAGTGATGCCGGCGTTGTTGAAAGCCAGATGCAGCGCGCCGAAGGTCGATTCCGCCTTCGCCACGGCGGCGGCGATGGCGGCGGGGTCGGAAACGTCCGCCGCGAACGGCAGCGCCTTGCCGCCCGCCGCGAGGATTTCGTCGGCTACCGCCTGCGCGCCCGCGGCGGCGAGGTCGACCACCACCACCGCCGCGCCGTTCTGCGCCAGTTTCAGCGCCGTCGCGCGCCCGATGCCGGAAGCGCCGCCGGTGACGAGCGCCACTTTTCCATCGAATTCAGCCATTTGTCTTTCCTCCATGTCATGTGGAATCATACGAACGCATTCGTCGCATCCCTTTTTCGTTTCGCCGCAGGAGTTTCGTCATGAAAACCGCTGCCGCTCTCGTCGCCGTCGCCCTGTCGTCGCTGATCCTGTCGCAACCCGTGTTCGCGGCGCCGCCGGCGCAGGCGCAAGTTCGTCTGCCGGGCTTTTATCGTACCGCCGTCGGCGCTTTCGAGATCATTGCGCTTTTCGATGGCCATACCCAACTTGGTCAACAGTTATTGAAAGGAGTCAGCGCCGCCGAAATTCAGGCGTCGTTGCGGCGCGCCTTCCTGCCCACCGAGGGCGCGATACAGACGGCGGTCAACGGTTTCCTCATCCACACCGGCCAGCATCTGGTGTTGGTCGATACCGGCGCTGACGCCTGCTTCGGCCCGGCGCTCGGCAACATCCGCAACAACATCGCGGCGGCGGGCTATCGGCTGGAAGACGTCGACACGGTCTTGCTCACCCACCTGCACGCCGACCACGCCTGCGGACTCGTCGACGCTTCCGGCGCGGCGGCCTTCCCCAACGCCACGGTTTGGGCGGCGAAAGACGAAGCAGCGTACTGGCTGGACAAGGACATCGCCGCCAAAGCGCCGGAAGCGAAACGCGGCGGCTTCGCGCTGGCGCAGAAATCCGTCGCGCCCTACGTGGCGGCGGGCAAATTCAAAACCTTCTCGGTGGGCGAGACGATATTGCCGGGCGTGAGCATCGTTTCCAGCCCCGGCCACACGCCCGGTCACACCGGCTATCTCTTTGCCTCGAACGGCGAAAACCTGCTGGTATGGGGCGACATCGTGCACGCCCATTCCGTGCAGTTCGCGCATCCGGAAGTATCGATAGATTTCGACAGCGACCAGAAGCAGGCCGTCGTCACGCGCAAGAAAACGATGGCCGACGCGGCGCAAAAACGTTTGCTGGTCGCGGGCGCGCATCTGCCGTTTCCGGGCATCGGGCATGTGATAGCGGAGAAGAACGGCTATCGTTGGGCGCCGGTGGAGTATGGGCAGGTTTACAAGGGCGACTAATCCAGCCTGAGCATCACTTCCTGTATTTGCGACAGAAGCCCGTCGCATTCGATGCTCTCCACCGGCGCGCCCTCGCTATACCCGTAACTCACCAGCAACACCGGCATCCCCGCCGCGCGGGCGGCTTCGGCGTCGTTGGCGGAGTCGCCGACCATCAGGGCGCGGGTGGGGACGACGCCGAGTTGGGCGCAGGCGTGTTCGACGGCGGCGGGGTCGGGCTTTCTGACCGGCAGGGTGTCGCCGCAGACGACGGCGCCGAAGTAGCGGGCGAAGCCGAATTGCTCCAGCAGCGGCAGGGTGAAGGCGGTGGCCTTGTTGGTGACGACGGCCATTTTCATGTCGCGGGCGTGGAGGGTGGCGAGCAGGTCGGCGACGCCCGGATAGGGCTGCGTGGCGCGACCGTTTACGGCGGCGTAGCAGCGGCGGAAGACCTGCAGCGCGGCGTCGGTTTCTTCCGGCGTCGCGGCAGGGCCGCCTTCGGAGAGGCAGCGCCAGACGAGGTTGCCGATGCCCTTGCCGACGAAGCTGTGGATTTCCGCCTGCGTGCGCGGCGGGCGACCCAACTCGGCCAGCATGGCGTTGGAGGCGGCGGCAAGGTCGGCGATGGTGTCGAGCAGCGTGCCGTCGAGGTCGAACAGCACGGCTTCGGGCGAGAAGCGCGGCGCGCTCACGCGCTCACCGTCGCCAACTCGGCACGCAGGCGGGCGATTACGCTGTCGTAGCGGTGCGGGTCTTCGGCGCGACCGGCGCCGAATATGGCGGAGCCGGCAACGAAGGTGTCGGCGCCGGCACGGGCGATGGCGGCGATGTTTTCGGCTTTCACGCCACCGTCGACTTCGAGCAGGATGCGGCGACCGCTTTTCTGTTCGTAGGCGTCGAGCTTGGCGCGGGTGGCGGCGAGCTTGTCGAGCGTGCCGGGGATGAACGCCTGCCCGCCGAAGCCGGGATTCACGCTCATCAACAGCACGATGTCGAGCTTGTCGAGCGCGTAGTCGAGATAATGCAGCGGAGTGGCGGGGTTGAGCACCAAGCCGGCCTTGGCGCCGCCGTCGCGGATGAGTCCGAGGCTGCGGTCGATGTGCTCGGAGGCTTCGGGGTGGAAGGTGACGACGTTGGCGCCGGCCTTGAGGAAATCGCCAATCAGGCGGTCGACGGGGCGCACCATCAGGTGGGCGTCGATGGTCGCTTCGGTGAGCGGGCGGATGGCTTCGCACACCAGCGGGCCGACGGTGAGGTTGGGTACGTAATGGTTGTCCATCACGTCGAAGTGAATCCAGTCCGCCCCGGCGTCGACGACGTTTTGCACTTCTTCGCCCAGACGAGCGAAATCGGCGGAGAGCAGGCTGGGCGCGATGCGGAACATGGCGATTGTCATCCGAAGAAATGAGAATGTCCGCGATTCTACCCGCCTCGCGGCGCGACGGCGGCGGCTCAGAATTCGAGCGTCTGGCCGTGTTCGAGGCGCACGGGCGAAAAACGCCCGCACTGCGCCTTCACCTGTTCCATGATGCGTCCGCCCAGACCGGGTTTGAGGTGGGTGATATGCACCTGCGGCTGCACGGTCAGTTCCTTCAGCATCGCTTCCAGCATGCCGGGGCAAAGGTGGCGCGAGGCCATCGCCATGGCGCGCATTTCCTCCGGAAAGGAAGTCTCGACGAGGAGATGACGCAGGTTGGGGCAGGCGTTGATGGCGGCGGTGAGTTCGGGGCAATAGGTGGTGTCGCCGGAAAAAACCAGTTGCCCCGTGTCGCTGTCGAGCCGCCACGCCACGGCGGGAACGGTGTGCAACGCCGGCAGCGCGGTGAAGGCGCGTTCGCCCAGACGTATCGTTTCGCCCACTTCCAGCGGCTGCAGGCGCAGCCACGGGTGATTGCGGTCGGGAATGGCGGTGAAATCCGGCCACATCAGCCAGTTGAAGACGTGGGCGCGCAGGATGTGCAGGGTTTGCCGCGGCGCGTAGACGGTAATCGGGTGCTGGCAGACCTCGCCGATGGAGTCGACCAGCAGCGGGATGGCGGCGACGTGGTCGAGGTGCGAGTGGCTGAGGAAGATATGGTTGATGCGGCTCAGGGCGTCGAACTTGAGGTCGCCGACGCCGGTGCCGCAATCGAGGAGCACGTCGTCGTCGACGAGAAACGACGAGGTGCGCGCTTCCGCCCCGCCGATTCCGCCGCTACAACCAAGCACCGTCAGTTTCATCACCATCGTCCGGCGCCCTTCAGGAGCGCAGGAAAAACTCCATCTTGACGCCGGCGATTTCTATGATGTCGTGGTCATTGAGCCGGTGCGCCTGCACGTCGATCTCCGCGCCGTTGACCTGCGGATGCGCCTCACCCTCGACGTGGGTGATGAAGTAACCCTGCTCGCGGCGCGTGATGACCGCCACCTGTTGTCCCGGTTTGCCGAGGGTGGTGACCGACTTGCTCAATTCGAGTTCTTGTCCGGTGTTGACGCCGTTCAACACCTGAATCACGCCGAGTTGGCCGAGCAGGCGTCCGGTCGCGGTGGTAGTGGTCGACGACGTCTTTTGCGTGGCGCCGCCGCGCGCCGTGCGCACTTGCGTCGAAGTGCCGGCCGGAGTCGCTTCGACCGTGCCGACGTCGAAAGGCTTCAGCGCCGCGGTGTCGACCAGTTCGGTGGCCGAGACGCCCGGCGTGGCGGCATCGACCAGATATTTGATGCGGTATTTGCCCAGTTCGATCACGTCGTTGTTGCGCAAGACGTGCTTCTTCACCGGCTGGCCGTTCACGTAAGTGCCGTTGGTGCTGTTGAGGTCTTCGAGAAACGTGTCGCCGAGAATATGGGTAATCACGGCGTGCTGGCCGCTGATGGAGAGATTGTCGATCTGGATGTCGTTGACGGGTTTGCGCCCGATCGACGTGCGCTCTTTGGCGAGCACGATCTCCTTGAGCACCAGCCCGTCCATGCTGAGGATCAACTTCGGCATAGTCCCCACCGTCCTGTATTCATCATGACGCTCACCGGCGTCTCATTCGATATAAAGGCGTTCAATCATGAGCCTGAGCGACGAACCACGCAACAATGACGGAAACGTTGTCGCGCCCACCCGCGCGTTTGGCGGCTTCGATCAGGCTCATCGCCACCTCGTCCGCCGAAGCGGCCGCGCCGAGCAATCGGGCGATTTCGTCCTCGTCGACCATATCCGTCAAACCGTCCGAGCAGAGTAACAAACGATCTCGTTCCTGAAGCGTGCAGATTCCTGTTTCCGGCTCAACCACGTCGCTGACGCCGAGTCCGCGCGTCAACAATCCACGGTAGGGGTGACCCTGAGCCAATTCGGGGGTGAGGCGACCGGCGTCGACGAATTCCTGCACCAGCGTGTGATCGCGCGTCAATTGCGTCAAAGCGCCGTCGCGCCATAGATAAATGCGCGAATCGCCGAGGTAGACATAAATGAGTTGTTCGCCGTCGAGCACCGCGCCGATGAAGGTGGAACCCATCACGTCGGAACCCATCGTTTGCCCGGCGCCCCGTATCACGGCGTTGGCGTCGACAACGCTTTTGACCAGCAGGCTGGCGTAATCGTCATCGCCGTTCATCTTGCCGGCGCGCGCGGCGGTGCGCAGACGGCTCGACACGTAGCTCACCGCCAACGCCGAGGCCAAATCGCCCGAACGGTGGCCGCCCATGCCGTCGGCCAGCAACAACCAGCCGCGCTTGGCGTCGACCCACAGCGAATCCTCGTTGCGGTTGCGAACCAAACCGACATCCGTGCGCGTGGCGCATTCGATCTGCGGCTTGGTCGAAGCCTCCTGCTGTTCAGGCATGATCCCGATACCCCCCCAGACGCATATTCGTTGTCCCGTTCCAATGCGGGAATTCGTGCATTCTAGCCCGCAGGAAGTACCCGCGAACGCCCTTTGTGGTTGCAATATGCCTCAGATGCCCGCAATGGGGTAGGATTGCCGCCGATACTTTCGATTTCGCCGCTATACAGGCTCATAACATGGAAACAAGACGGTTCGGGGTCGCTCTCATGCTGGCAGGCGCGCTTGCCGTTTGCCAGCCGTCCGAAGTTCTCGCCAAACCAAAACGCCCCGCTGCCGCACAACCGACTGCGCCGCAACCAGCGGCCGACAACGTCGAGAACATCGAAGCGACGCAACAAGCCTTGATGGATCGCATCCGCGAACTGGAAATCGCGCAAACCCGTTTGCTGGAACTGGTCAAACAGACTTCGACCGCCACCGAAACGCCGCCTCCCGTCGTGCCGCAAGAGCAGAAAACCACCTCGCTCGAATGGCTGCTAGGCGGTATCGCCGTGTTCTCCAGCGCCCTGTGCGTCATCCTGTTCGGGCGCACGCGCCGTTACAGCGCCGCCAACACGACTTCGTCGTTTCTCGGCCGCGACACCGTGCTCGCCCTTGGTTCGGAAACCGGGACGGAGCAAGCCGACGCCGCGCCGGCGCAGAACTGCAGCATCCCGCCGCCGCTGCATCCTTTCGTACCCGCCCTGCCCGACTGGGATCCCGCCTCTCCGGCGCTCGACGCCAAGGCCGCCCGACTGCCGGGTTTGTTCGATGCCCCGACGCGCCCGCGTCCCTACGATCCCACCATCGAACTGGCCGAAATCATGTTGAGTTTCGGCCGCGTCAACAGCGCCGCCGAAGCGCTGGAAAGCTACCTCGAACACAATCCGAAGGAAGCCGTCTCGCCTTGGCTCAAGCTGCTGGAGGTTTACCGCGAAAGCGGACAGCGCGCCGAATTCGACCGCGTCGCGCACGAACTCAACAAAACCTTCAACGTCTGGGCGGTCGATTGGGACAATTTCGAAGACGCCTGTGACCCGAAACACGGGCTGGAAGAAGCGCACCACATCGTCGAACGGTTGCAACACATCTGGGGTACGCGCGAGTGTCAGGCATACCTGCAATACCTGCTGCGCGACACGCGCGCCGAAACCCGGCACGGATTCTCGCTCACCGCCATCGACGACATCCTGAATCTCGCCGCCGTTCTCGAAAACGACCTTGGCCCTTACACCGGCCCGGTCGATATGTTCTCCGACGCGCCACCGGACAACAGTCCCCCGACCGAAACCGACGGCGACGAATCGATCCTGCCGTCGCAACCTCCAACGCAACCAGCAGCGACGACGCAAGCGGTAGTCGAGCTTTCCGAGACTGGTTCGGAGACGAAGCCGGAAGCGGAAAAGGAACCGGAAGCCAAACCGGCTCCCGAACCAGAACCCGAACCGGCGCAGGAACCCGAAGCAGCGCCGGAAGCCACGTCGGAAACCGAAGCGGCTCCAACGCCGGAACCCGAAGCGGACAAACCCGCCGCCGCTGAGTGACGCCGCGCGCGGCTCAGACCGGATTGGGCAAATCGAGAAAATCCGCCGTCAGCCCCAACTCGGCTTGCAAATACTCGGCCAGCGCCCGCACGCCGTAACGCTCGGTGGCGTGGTGTCCGGCAGCGATGAAAGGCACGCCGGATTCGCGCGCCAGATGCGTGGTCTGCTCCGAAATCTCTCCCGAAACGTAGAGTTCCGCCCCGGCGGCGATGGCTTGCTCGAACAGGCTCTGCCCACCGCCCGAGCACCACGCGATGCGCCGCACCGGGCGCTCGCCGTCGCCGACCAGCAACGGTTCGCGTCCGAGGCGCGCCGCGAGTTGCGCCGCGATTTCGATGGCGCTCGCGCCCGGCTGCGCGGGAGCGCCGATCCAGCCCAAATCCTGCTCGCCGAAATGCCCGTCGCCCTGCCAACCCATGAGGCGCGCGAGTTGGGCGTTGTTACCGAGGGTCGGATGCGCGTCGAGCGGCAGGTGATACGCCAGCAATGAAACGTCGTGCGCGAGCAGCGCGCCGAGGCGGCGGCGACGAATGCCGACAACGCGCCCATCCTCGCCGCGCCAGAAATAGCCGTGATGCACCAGCAGCGCGTCATAACCGCCCGCCACCGCCGCATCGACCAGTGCCTGACTGGCGGTGACGCCGCACAGCACGCGCGTCACGTCGGCACGTCCTTCCACTTGCAAGCCGTTTGGGCAATAATCGCGCAACCGCGCGACTTCCAGCAATTCGTCGAGATGACGCCATAATGCTTCGAGCCGCATGTCTTTTCTTCCTCATCGTTTCCGGGCGCATCGTCCCCGGTCGTCGGACATCACGGACATCATTATGCGTCGCTTGTGGTTGATCTTCGCGCAGGCGGTGACGGTCAGCGTCGCCGCGCTTTTCGTCGTCAGCACGCTCAAACCCGACTGGTTGAGCACAGAAACGGGCGCGTCCGGCGCCTTCACCCTCATCGAAGCGCCCACGACTCCCCCCGGCAGCGAGGCGGCGCCCGGTTCCTACTCGGTCGCGGCGCAGCGCGCCTTGCCGGCCGTGGTGCACATCTATACGCGGCAAATGGCGAAGGTGCCCAACCACCCGCTGATGAACGACCCGATTTTTCGCCATTTCTTTGGCTCCCCGGAGCGTAACGGCCTTGGTTCGGGCGTCGTCGTCAGCCCGCAGGGTCATGTGCTCACCGCCAATCACGTCATCGAGGGCGCCGACGAAATCGAAGTCGTCTTGAACGACGGCCGCAAGTTCGACGCTCGCCTCGTCGGCCGCGACCCGGAAACCGATTTGGCGGTGCTCAAGCTCGCCGCCGACGGCGAATTGCCCGCCATCGCCTTCGCCCCCGCCGACAGCCTCGCGGTCGGCGACGTGGTGCTGGCCATCGGCAACCCCTTCGGCATCGGCCAGACGGTGACGATGGGCATCGCCTCGGCGCTCGGGCGCCAACATTTGGGGATGAACGTTTTCGAGAACTACATCCAGACCGACGCCGCCATCAATCGCGGCAACTCCGGCGGCGCGCTGGTCGATAGCGCCGGGCGGCTGGTAGGCATCAATACGGCGATTTTTTCGACCGGTTCGGAAGGCGGCTCGCTCGGCATCGGCTTCGCCATCCCGGTGTCGATGGCGCGTCGCGTGATGGAGCAAATCGTCGCCAACGGCGAAGTGGTGCGCGGTTGGGTGGGCGTCGAGATGCGAGAAATCACGCCGGAAATCGCCGCTTCGTTCGATTTGCCCGCCGACGGCGGCGTACTGATTTACAGCGTGCTCAACGCCAGTCCGGCGGCACAGGCGGGCGTGCAGCCCGGCGACGTGCTGTTGTCGGTCGACGGGCAGGACGTGCGCGCCTCGCGCGACATGCTCGACCGCATCGCCGCCACGGCGCCGGGGCAACAAACGAAGTTCCGTTTGCTGCGCGGCGGCAAGGAAATCGAGCTGAAAATCACGGTTGGACGCCGTCCCGCGCCTGCTTCGGCGCGGTAGTTCCCTTCCCGCGCACGGTGTGTCGAAATTTTTTACACTCATGTGAAAAATTACCGGCGCCGCCGTGACGTTCGCAAAATTCTGGAAAACCCTATGTTTCTCAAAATGACGGCACGACGCCATCTTGTGGATGTCCACAATGGAGTTACATGGCATTCGGTTTTTTTATTCAAACAGCAACCATGTCGAAATTCGTTACAAGTTCGTCAATACGAAAGTCTATTTTCAGTTTTTTTACATTTCGTATCAAACAGTTACACTTGTTGGCACAGGATGTGCTTTCAATCGGCTACCAATAGACTCTACAGAGTCCGAAACAGGAGCTAACCATGAGATTCACTAGCACACGCATTGCCCTCGCCATTGCCGGTAGCGCGCTTTTGATGAGTTCCCCGCTCGCGCAGGCCGATGATTATTTCCCCTTGAACAACCTTACGGTATATGGCGGCCATCTGTACGTTGCCGATCCGACGCAAGATGTTCAGATTTCGTTCGTTATCGACAAGGGCATCACCAACGATTACAACGCTCTGTACGTCTGGAACGATGTCGCGGGTACTTGGGATAACGTATTCGTAGGCGAAACGTACAAGTCTCTCAAGAAGGGGGGATATACGATCACTCTTTCGCCTGACCAGTACTCTACCGGCGAAGTGCTCTTCAAGTTCATTGCCGCCGACAACCTCAGCGACTATAACAAGGGCAAGGATACGTGGACGTACTATGGCGACACCTCGCTGAACACCGACGGGTTGGCGCACATGGCCGTCAATTACGACTATAAAGGCACGCTCAGCAAAATTCTTTGCGGCTATCAGCCGGTCACCCCGAGCGGCGACAACGTCGCGCTGGTGGGCTTCGAAGACTATTACAACTACAACAAGAACGCGTGCACCAAGCTGCACAAGGACTTCGACGATCTGGTCATCTTCGTGACCAACGTGCAAGCGTCGCCGGCTCCCGAACCCGAAACCTACGCCATGCTGCTGGCCGGTTTGGGCGTCGTCGGACTGGTGGCTCGTCGTCGGCGCAAACAAGTCTGAATGACCTGCAAGCATCGTCAATAAAAATGGAGGCGCAA